>CADADN010000039.1:0-22096 GCA_902786665.1 uncultured Prevotellaceae bacterium
TGTGAACAACAACCCCGAAGGGGTGGCAGAATGACAACTTCATACACTTCATATCGTTGCTCTGCCACCCCTTCGGGGTTGTTGATTTCAAATCATCGTTAAGCAGGGGTTACGCTTCGCTCCACCACCTGCCTATGGTCGTCCCAGCCCTTCGGGCTTCACTTCACAACCGGTTGCCATACTAGATAAATTACAGTTTTGTAAGGCATTTTCACTTCCGAAACTTAAGTTATTATTTTGCAGTGTGAAAAAAAATGTTTATCTTCGCATCGTCTTTCACTAAAAGATTTCGTTATGGGAACATACATCAACACAGGAAATGATGGATTCAAATCCGCACGAAGGCGCGAATATGTCGACAAGTCGGGTCTGATAGCCATTGTCAACGATACGCTGTTCTCTGAGTTCCGTTTCAGTTGCGTGACACGTTGCCGTCGTTTCGGCAAGTCGATGGCGGCAAAGATGTTGTGCGCCTACTACGACCGTTCAGTTGACTCTCGCTCGCTCTTCACAGACTTGGAAGTTTCACATGCTCCGTCATTTGAGGAACATTTGAACAAATACCCCGTCATCTATCTCGACATCTCCGACTTCGTGACCCGTTATCACGATGACACCATAGTAGCCAAGATGGATGCCAAACTGCAAGCCGACATCAACGAAGCCTATCCGGACATACCACTTGGACAGGATGAGGACTTGATGGACCGCCTTGTCCGTATCGCAGCCACTGGCGAGCGTTTCATTTTCATCATCGACGAATGGGATGCCATCTGTCGCGAGTTCCCTACGGGAACGTCGGCTATGGATCGCTATCTCAATTGGTTGCGACGCATGTTCAAGGGAGGTAGTACGGCCAAGGTTTTCGCCGGCGTCTATATGACAGGCATCCTTCCTATCAAGAAATACAAGACCGAGTCGGCTCTCAACAACTTCATGGAGTATTCAATGGTGTCACCAGGCAAAATGGCAAAGTTCTTCGGTTTCACGAAAGATGAGGTGCGTATGTTGGCCGAGCGTCATTGTATGGACTTCGACGAGTTGGAGAAATGGTATGATGGTTATCAAATAGGCAACCAGTCTTCCATGTTCAATCCCAACTCTGTGATGAGAGCCATAGACAACGAAATGTGCAAGAGTTTCTGGGCAAGCACTGGAGCCTTCGAGGCTGTGAAAGACTACATCCAAATGAACTTCGAGGGTCTAAAAGACGATATCATCAAGATGATAGCAGGTAGTCATTGCGATGTGAATCCCACAGGCTTTCAGAACGATATGTCGGTGGTACGCAATCGCGATGACGTACTTACCGTACTTATTCATCTTGGCTATTTAAGTTATGATTGGCGCAACGATGAATGCTATATCCCTAATTATGAGGTAGAGGGAGAGATGGTGAATGCAGTAAGAGCCACCAATTGGAAATACATAGCAGACACCCTTGAACAGTCAAAGCAACTCTTGCGTGCCACCCTCGATGGCAATGCAGAGGCGGTGGCAAGGGCCATTGATGTGGCACACGATGAGCATACGAGCATCCTCAGTTACAACAATGAAAACTCGATGGCATGTGTGCTCTCCATTGCCTATTACTATGCCAAGAATGATTATGTCATCCATCGCGAGTTGGCCACAGGCAAGGGCTTTGCTGATTTGGTTTTCGTCCCAAGAAAGAATGTTGACTCTCCGGCATTGGTTGTCGAACTGAAATACGACAAGGAAGCAGACAGCGCCATCGACCAAATTCACCGCCGCCAGTATCCGGCCAAGGTGTCAGAATACTCAAATCGTCTACTCTTGGTAGGCATCAACTATGACAGCAAGACAAAGACACATGCATGCTTGATAGAAAAAACGCCCACCCTCAGTGAGAGGCGTGGCGAGGTTTCAGGGTGATAGGTTTCTGCTAATTCGTTATGTCTGGCTGCTGACTATCATTTTGTAGCATCTTCTCGTAGGTTCTGTTCTCATAATCCAATTGCATGTCGTTCCACTCATTATAGAAGGTGTATTCTCCTATGGCACCAGATTGCACCAGTTCCTCGCCGAGGGGATGGAGGATGGGGCGTAGTTGGCTTCGGAACGATTCTGTCAATGTGCTGTAACGCTGTTCGTTGCCCTTGAAGGGTAGTTTGGTCAGTGGTTCCAATGTGGAGACGTAAATGGGTTGCATGATGGAACGTAGCTTCTTCTGGAGTTCCTGGGTTGACATCTTTTTTGTCGGGTCGGGAGAGGCGGGACGTTCCTGTGTGGCAACAGGCACAGAGGTTGGGGTGGGGGCGACCACCGTCGTTTGTTGCGTGGCCTCCTTCTCTTCCTTCACTTCCATATTTTCTTCTGCCATCTCTTTTTTGTCTTCAACGATAGGAGTCACCTTTGGGGTAGTCTCTATGCTGTCTTGCGGCCGGGATTCCACCGTAGGTGTTGCTGTGCTTGGCCACAACAGATAGGCGATGGTGAAAACGGCGATGGCAAGGCAGGAGGCCGCGATGATGCGCCACCATTTCGACTTGGGTCTCAGGGCGGTTTGTAGTTCTTGCACCGTCTGGTATCTATCCTCGGGGTGGGTTGCCGTGCAACGGGCGATGACCTTTGCATATCGTTTAGCACACGGCAGTTGTTGCAGTACTTTGCCTATGGCGTAGATGTCGGTGCGTGCGTCGGGGAGGGAGGAGCCGTTGAATTGTTCCGGGGCGGCATACCCTGCAGTGTAGCCCATGGTGTCGGTGTGGCTGTCGGTGTATGAGAAGCCCAAGTCGATGAGTTTCACATCACGGCCGATGCGGGTGACGAGGATGTTGGATGGCTTGAGGTCGAGATGGACAATTTGGTTTTGGTGAAGATAACCGACGACGTCGAGCAGCTGCATGACCATCCTGTCGGCATTTTCCTTTTTCTTGAAATAGTCGGGATGATGGTCGATGAACTTGTCCAATGTCTCTCCATCGACATAGTCCATCAAGATGCTGTCGTCCGTTGCCGAGACAAAACGCACGAGATGAGGGTGGTCCAACCTGTATCCGGTCTCGAACTCTTTTCGCAGGGCTGCCACATAGCGAGGGTCGGTGCGCAATTCCGGCTTCAGCTTTTTCAGGAAATGCAACCTGCCATACAGGCGCACCCGGAAGCACTGGCATGTGCCCCCGCCTATCGGCAACAACTCCGCATCGGGGAAGTCCTGCCGCTTTTGGGAAAAAGATGATGAGTCCATATTCTCTCTCACAGTATTTGGAAATCGATGCCCCGTTCTTTACCCGCCGTGAAGGCCCCGAGGCTTTCACCATCCCTTGTCACGTCACTGGCCAACAGTGGATAGCCTTTCACGAAATGGGTGACGGTGAGTACGTCGCCCACATGCAGCTTCGAATGTTCGCTCTGCTCCACGATGAAACGGCCACCACCCAAGTGTCGGAACTTGAGCACGCGGTCGGGAGGATATGACACAGCAATGATGCTGTCTTCGGGGAGATTGGAGGTCTGCAGCACACCCTCGTCGTCATCTCCGAAAGCAGAATTGCTCCCCTTGTCAAACAGTTTCAGTTCCTCCCAGTCCTGATGTCCCAGGTAATGCGCCACGATGTCGAGAGTCGATAGCCGCGGCTCCCGTTCGTCGTCTATCATGCCTAGCATACGCTTCATCGTGTTCACTCCGATGTGTTCGCCCGTGGTCTTCTCGATGTCTAGCACCAGTCGCTCGGCATCTGCGGGTTCTCGCAAGTCAATTCCGCACTTGCCCTTAAGTCGTTCCTGTATGTATGGTGAAAGAATCATATCCTGCCTTTCAAGTCAAAATCATTTCTTGCCTTTTAAAAACATCCCCACCACATAATATAAATATGGTGGGGATGCGTATGGATGACAGTGTGGTGTATTAATAGTCCTCGTGGTCGAGGCTGTCGTTAAAGTCCTTGGGTTCGCGGTCCATATAGTCGCTTCGGCGCTGCTTGGGAGCCGGGCGGCCGTTGCCTCCCTGACGGTTGTTGCCACCTGGACGGCTGTTGCCACCTTCCTTGCGGTTGCCGCGCTCAGGGCGCTGTCGGCGCTCACGCTCGGCATATCCTTCCGGTTTCGGTTCCAAAACGCGGTGCGAGAGTTTGTATTTGCCAGTCTTCGGGTCGATTTCCATCAGTTTCACCTTGATTTTGTCGCCCTCCTTGATGCCGGCGTCCTCCACCGTCTCAAGGCGCTTCCACTCTATTTCAGAGATGTGGAGCAGACCGTCCTTGCCGGGCATGATTTCCACGAAGCATCCGTAAGGCATGATGGAGCGCACGGTGCCCTCGTAGACCTCGCCCACTTCGGGTATGGCGACGATGCTCTTGATTTTGGCCACGGCGGCGTCGATGCTGGCCTTGTCGGGAGCGCTCACCTGCACCTTGCCCACGCCGTCTTCCTCGTCGATGGTGATGACGGTGTTGGTGTCCTCTTGCATCTGCTGGATGATCTTTCCACCCGGGCCGATGACGGCGCCGATGAACTCCTTCGGAATCTCGAAGGCCACGATGCGTGGCACGTGAGGCTTCAGTTCGGCGCGTGGTTCGGAGATGGTCTCGGTGAGTTTGTCGAGGATGTATTCGCGGCCTTCCTTGGCTTGCATGAGGGCCTTCTCGAGGATGTCGAAGCTCAGGCCGTCGCACTTGATGTCCATCTGTGTGGCGGTGAGGCCGTCCTTCGTACCGGTGGTCTTGAAGTCCATGTCGCCGAGGTGGTCCTCATCGCCGAGGATGTCGCTCAGCACGGCGTATTTGTCCTCTCCAGGGTTCTTGATGAGTCCCATGGCGATGCCGCTCACCGGCTTCTTCATCGGCACGCCGGCATCCATCATGGCGAGGGTGCCTGCGCAGACGGTGGCCATGGATGATGAACCGTTGCTCTCGAGAATTTCGCTCACGACACGCACGGTGTAGGGGAAGTCCTCGGGAATCTGACCCTTCAATGCACGCCATGCCAGGTGTCCGTGACCGATCTCACGCCTGCCGACAGAGCGCTGTGCTTTTGCCTCGCCTGTGCAGAAGGGTGGGAAGTTGTAGTGGAGGAGGAATCGCATGTAGCTATGGTCGAGCACGTCGTCGACGAGTTTCTCATCGAGTTTTGTGCCGAGAGTGCAGGTGGTGAGGCTCTGAGTCTCTCCGCGGGTGAAGATGGCGCTGCCGTGAGGCATGGGCAGTGGGTCGGTCTCGCACCAGATGGGTCGTATCTCGGTGGTCTTGCGGCCGTCGAGGCGTATGCCCTCGTCGAGGATGCAGCGGCGCATGGCGTCGCGCTCCACGTCGTGGTAGTAGCGGTCCATCAAAGCGTTCTTCTCTTCCAGTTCGTCCTCGTCCATGTCGGAATGGGCGGCGGCGTATGCCTCCTTGAAGTCGGTGATGATTTTCTCGAAAGCCTCAGCGCGGGCGTGCTTCTCCAGTGCCTGCTTGGTCACGTCGTAGGCGGGTTGGTAGAGTTCCTTGGCAATCTGCTCGCGCAGCTCCTCGTCGTTCACCTCGTGGTCGTACTCGCGCTTCACGTCGGTGCCCAACTCCTTGGACAACTCAGCCTGCAGTTCGCACATGGGCTTGATGGCGTCCATGGCGGCCTTCAGTGCGCCGAGCAGGTCTTGCTCGCTCACTTCTTTCATCTCGCCTTCCACCATCATGATGTTCTCGGCGGAAGCACCCACCATCAGGTCCATGTCGGCTTCCTTCATCTGCTCGAAGGTGGGGTTGATCACATACTCGCCCTTGACGCGGGCGACACGCACTTCTGAAATGGGGCATTCAAACGGTATATCTGAGCAGGCCAGGGCGGCGGATGCTGCAAAACCGGCCAATGCGTCAGGCTGGTCGACACCGTCGGCGGAGAACAGGAGAATGTTCACATATACCTCGGCATGGTAGTTGGACGGGAACAGCGGACGGAGCACGCGGTCCACCAGTCGCGACGTGAGGATCTCGTTGTCGCCCGGCTTGCCCTCTCTGCGGGTGAAGCCGCCAGGGAAACGTCCTGCTGAGGCGTACAACTCTCGGTAGTCGACCTGTAAAGGCATGAAATCGGTTCCGGGAACTGCATCTTTTGCGGCACAAACAGTGGCGAGGAGGACGGTTTTGCCCATTCGGAGCATCACGCTCCCGTCGGCCTGCTTTGCCACTTTCCCGGTCTCAATGCTGATGGTTCTTCCATCAGGCAATGATACTGTCTTCGTAATTACGTTCATCTAAAAATTCTTGTCGTTTTTGTACATCAAAAAATTAATCGTGCAAAGTTACTCATTATTCTCACAATAAGCGAATGTTTGCCCGATTATTTTCTTTTTTTCGCAACAATGTGCCCTATCTTGTTGTAATTACTCGTTTTATCCTGAATCATAGAGGGGAGGTGGAGTGATAGGGAGCAAATCACGGGGACGGAGATTTTGATTCGAAAATGTGTCTCCTGTTGTCCCTGTTGTCCCTGTTGTCTTGAATAATGACCGTAGCCCGTTGCAAGTCATCAGGCTGGCACAAGCCCCACCCCCATGGTCGCTGTTTGGTGCCCCACGGTGGTAAGCCCATAGCTTGTGTGTAACTGCGAATCAGTCCCAAAATGCCGGTTGTTTGGCCCGCCACATTTACGTTGTTTTCGCACATCGTGTTCGCTTTTTTCTTGAGCCATGTCATTTATCCACGTCCAAACACACTTTTTTCCTATTTAATAACACTTGTTTTAGGAATTTTACTTATTTTTGCAGTCAAAAAGACGATAGAGGCGGTTTTCCGCCCGTCATTTGTTTATTTAATTATCATTTCATCCACAGTTATGCAGAAAAGAATTACCTTTCTGGTCGCTTTCATGCTGGTGCTCGCCACCGGTGTGATGGCTCAGATCACCACTTCTGCCCTTGGCGGACAGGTGACAATGCAAGATGACGGCGAATCCGTGATTGGAGCCACCGTGAAAGCCGTGCATGAACCTTCGGGCACGGTCTATACCGCGGTGACCAACATCAACGGGCGCTTCAACATCCAGGGTATGCGTACCGGCGGCCCTTACTCTGTGACCGTTTCCTACATCGGTTATGAGACGAAGACGCTGAAGAACATCACCCTCGTTCTCGGTGAGACCTATGACCTCGAGGTGTGGCTCTCCGAAGATGCCAGCCTGCTTTCAGAGGTGGTAGTCACCGGCAAGGCATCCAAGTTTGCTGCCGAGAAGACAGGTGCTTCCACCAACATCACCAATGCGCAGATTGCCAACCTGCCCACTGTCTCCCGCAGCATTACTGATGTCACACGCCTCTCTCCGTATGGAGGCAACGGCATGAGTTTCGCCGGAGCCGACGGACGTACCGCCAACTTCACCGTCGACGGTGCCAACTTCAACAACAACTTCGGTTTGAGCGACAAGCTCCCCGGTGGTGGCAACCCCATCTCCATCGATGCCATCGAGGAACTCCAGGTGGTCATCTCACCCTATGACGTGAGGCAGACCAACTTCATCGGCGGTGGCGTGAACGCCATCACCAAGTCGGGTACCAACACCTTCAAAGGCTCAGCCTACATCTATCACCGCAACGAGAACCTTCGTGGCGACGTTGCCGACAAGGTGACGATTCCCACAGCCCGCGAGCGTGACCGCCAGACCACTTACGGCATGTCCATTGGCGGCCCGATCATCAAGAACAAGCTTTTCTTCTTCGTCAATGGAGAAATCATCAACACGCCGACCATCTCCTCGCCTTGGCGCGCATCAGAGAACGGCGTGGCCGACCCAGACAGGAGCATCTCGCGTACGACACTCTCCGACTTGGCCACCGTTTCCCAATTCGTGAAGAGCAAGTATGGCTACGACACCGGCAGTTGGACAAGCTTCCCCGCTGATGAGAAGAACTACAAGTTGCTCGCCCGCTTGGATTGGAACATCACCAACATGCACCATCTGGCCTTGCGCTACAACTATACGAAGAACACCATCTGGAACGCTCCCAATGCCACTTCCATGGATGGTGGCACACGTATGGCCAGCGCTCGTATGTCGCAGAACTCCATGTCGTTTGCCAATTCGATGTACTCTATGGACAACCTCGTGCACTCTTGGTCACTCGACTTGAACAGCCGTTTGAGCGACAACCTCTCCAACCAGTTCCTCGCCACGTTGTCGAAACTCGATGACGTCCGCGACACCAACTCCTCCGAGTTCCCCTTCATCGACATCCTCGACGGTGGCAACGACAACTACATGGCTTTGGGATATGAACTGTTCACTTGGAACAACGCCGTTCACAACACCATTTGGAACATCAAGGACGACGTCACCTATTATTATGGTGACCACAAGATCATGCTGGGAGCCATGTTCGAGCATCAGATGGCCGACAACCAGTATATGCGCAACGGCACGGGCTACTATCGTTACAATACGATGGAAGACTTCATGAGTGGTGCTGCACCCGAGGTTGTCTGTCTGACCTACGGTTACGACGGAGAGTCGAAACCAGCCGCCCGTGTGCAGTTCAACCGCGCCGGCGTCTATGCCCAGGATGAGTGGAACGTGAACAAGAAATTGAAGCTCACCTACGGCCTCCGCGTCGACGGCCTCTTCTTCAACAACGAGGACCTGATGACCAACAAGGCCATCCACGACCTCGACTACGACGGCCGCCACATCGACACCGGCAAATGGCCCAACAACAGCATCACGTTCTCGCCGCGTCTCGGCTTCACCTACGATGTCTTTGGCGACAAGTCACTGAAGATTCGTGGCGGTAGCGGACTCTTCTCCGGACGTCTGCCACTCGTGTTCTTCACCAACATGCCTACCAACGGCGGCTTGGTGCAGTACCAGGCACAGCTCAACGCCAAGACCAAGGTGTGGGACGGCAAGAGCAATTCTGCCACCAAGGGCTTTGAGGGTTATACCGGTGCCTACACGACGGATGCCAACGGCAACCGTTACATCGACATGAGCCAGTTTGCCGGCGGTCTGGTGACCGAGAACGGCAAGGCCACCGTCGCCGCCCTCCAGAACAAGTTGTTCTCCATGGGCTATCCCTCACACGTGACTCCCGAGATGGGCACCGTGCCCTCTTCCATCTCCGCCGTCGACCCCGACTTCAAGATGCCTCAGGTATGGAAGACATCCTTGGCCATCGACTATCAGATACCCGTCAACTTCCCGTTCTCCGTGACTGTCGAGGGCATCTTCAACAAGAAGCTTCACGACAACTGCATCACCGACTGGGCCATTCCTTCCGTCGGCGGCTTCGCACGCTTCAACGGCGTGGACAACCGTCCCATCTACCCCACAGGATTCCGCACAGGCACCAAGGCCTTCATCCTCGAGAACACCAGCAGGGGCTACGGATGGTCGGCCAACGTGACGCTGACAGCACAGCCCTACGAGTGGCTGAGCCTGATGGCAGCCTATACGCACACCGTGTCGAAGGAGGTGACCGGCATGCCGGGTTCCGCCGCCGAGTCGGCATTCACCTACGTTCCCACCGTGGAAGGCCCGAACACCATCAAGTTGCACAATTCACAATATGTGACACCCGACCGCATCGTGGCCAACGCAACAATCCACGACAAGAGCGGCAACCACTTCAGCTTCATCTATGAGACCTGGCGTGGCGGCTACAACTACTCCTACATGATGCTCAACGACATGAACGGTGACGGCTACAACTACGACGCCCTCTACATCCCGACCGACAAGCAGGTGGCCAACAGGGAGTTCCGCTTCGTTTCCGACAACGACGCCCAGCGCTTCATGGACTTCGTGCACAAAGACGATTACCTGAGCGACCACCAGGGCGAGTATGCAGAGCCTTACAGCGTCTACAGTCCTTGGGTGCATCGCATCGACTTCGCTTACAAGCACGACTTCAAGGTGAAAGTGGGCAGCACCTTCCACAACCTTCAACTCTCCATGGATATCAAGAACGTGCTCAATCTCTTCAATTCCAGCTGGGGTGTCAGCAAATACCTCAACCCGGAAATCGGCACCGAGGCACGTCTGCTGAAGTATGAGGGCGTGGATGCCGAAGGCTATCCCACCTTCTCCACCAATCCTGCTCTCAACGGCAACACCAAGACCTGGATGCCCAACCATACCATCGGTCAGTGCTGGTATGCCTCTGTCGGTATAAGATACACGTTCAATTAAGAGTCAAGAACCAAAGAACCAAGCAATTATGAAACTCAAATATTTCTTTCCGTTCTTCGTGGCAGTAGTTGCTGCCATGTTTACAGGTTGCTCCGAGGACAACGACCCGACGTATCTCGACGAGATTCGCGTGTCTCAGTCGTATGTGAGTCTCAATCCCCAAGGCGGCTTCGCATCCATCGACGTCATCGCCAAGGGCGAATGGACTGTTTCCGAAGTGCCTGAATGGCTCACGGTGTCGCCTGCTTCCGGTTCTGGCAACGGAACCATCACCTTCTCTGCCGATGCCGGCGAGGGGCGCACAGCTGAGTTGCTGATCACCTGCGCAGGCAAGGTGCAGCGCATCAACATCATCCAGGGCATCGCCACCG
Organism: uncultured Prevotellaceae bacterium; assembly: GCA_902786665.1. Classification (GTDB taxonomy): domain Bacteria; phylum Bacteroidota; class Bacteroidia; order Bacteroidales; family Bacteroidaceae; genus Prevotella. Next base: position 10,491 of record CADADN010000039.1, read on the forward strand.
TTTCCAACGCCACCTGCGCCGAGGTGCTGGCAGGCCCCGACTCGAAGACCTACCGTGTGACCGGTACGGTGACCAAGATTGTGAACACCACTTACGGCAACTGGTACCTGAACGACGGCACCGGCGAGGTGTATATCTATGGTACGCTCGACTCCAAGGGCGGCACCAAGAACTTCCTCAGCTGGGGACTTGAGGTCGGTGACCAGATCACCGTCGAAGGTCCGAAGACCACTTACAACGGCACCGTGGAACTGGTGGACGTGACCGTCGTGAAGATTGAGAAGTCGCTCATCAAATGCGACTCCCTCACCGTGAAAGGGGTGAAGGACGACACACTGCCGCTGGAAGGTGGCGAGATTGTCGCCAACCTCACCTGCAAGGGTACCGGCGTGGCCGTCGACATCCCCGCCGAGGCACAGAATTGGCTTGGCGTCGTCTCCACAACAGTAGGAGCGAACCCCACCGTCACATTCCGTGCACTGCCCAATGCCGGCGGCGACCGCAGCGCCACCGTGCACTTCAACACCACCGATGGCAAGAAGAACTACACAGCAGAGGCCACCATCAACCAGAGTGGAGCCATCGTGGAGGTGAACGTGGAGGACTTCCTCGATGCAGCGGTGAGCACCAACCAGTATCGCATCACCGGCGTCATCAGCGGACTCTACTCCAGCGACAGCCAAGGCAAGAGCTTCTACATTCAGGACTATTCGGGCAACGTGCTCGTCTACAGGGCCGAAGGCTTCATCGAGTCAGGTGCCAAGGTGGGCGACATCGTCACCGTCGTGGGACAGCGTGGAGCTTACAAGGACAACCCGCAGATGGTTTCCGGAAAACTTGAGGAAGTCAAATATCCCGTCACAGAAGTCAGCATCGCCGACTTCCTCGCCAAGGAGGATTCCAAGAATGTCTATTACATGGTGACCGGCACCATCGATGAAATCGCCAACACCACGTATGGCAACCTCTACCTCACCGATGGCACCAACCGTCTCTATGTCTATGGATGCTATCCCGGCTACGGCGCCACGGGCGACTTCCGCAAGGACTTCCTCGCCGCCGCCGGCATCGAGGTTGGCGACAAGCTGACGATGATAGGCTACAAGGATACCTACAACGGCACCATCGAACTGTGTGGAGGCATCTATTTCTCACATGAGAAATGATGGCCGAAACTACAAGAAGACCATCCTCTGACAGTCTTTAAGGTCTTTAGGGTCTTTAAGGTCTTTAGGGTCTTTAGGGTCTTCAAGGTCTTTAAGACGATAGACACACCACAAAAAATCGGATGCGATGTGATTGCATCCGATTTTTTGTGCTTTTTTCTTTGCCATTCGTTCTACTTTGCGTATTTTTGCACCACAATATTTTGCATGAAGATGAAAAAGACAATGACAAAGACCTTGGCTGCCATTGCAGCCATCCTCTTGCTCGCTGCTTGCGGGAAAGCCTCGTTCAAGGTTGAGGGGAATATCACCGATGCCAACGACTCCATTCTCTACCTGGAAAACATGGCACTCGACGGGCCCCAGGTGGTGGACTCTGTCAAGTTGGACGCCACGGGTGACTTCTCGCTGTCGGCATCCATACCAGAGGACGCACCAGAGTTCTACAGGCTGCGTATCGGGCAGCAAATCGTCAATTTCTGTGTCGACTCCATTGCCGTGGTCAAGGTGAAGGCGTCATATCCCACCATGTCATCGAATTATGAGATAGAAGGAGGTGACGACAACCAGAAAATCAAGCAACTCTCGCTGATGCAAATGCAGTTGCAGACCGTGGCCAACCAGATATTAAGGGCACCCAACCTCAGCGCCAAGGCGGTGGGTGACAGCGTTCTCAGCGTTGTCAACGCATACAAGAAAGAGGTGATGGCCAATTTCATCTACAAGGAGCCGATGAAACCCTATTCCTATTTCGCACTCTTCCAGGGCATCGTCGTGGGTGACTCATATATGATGGTGTTCGACCCAAGAAGAGACGTGGAGGACGTGAAACCTTACTCTGCTGTCGCCACACAATGGGACACATATCATCCCAACTCCTCGCGAGGGAAGAACTTGCACGACATCACCATCGAAGCAGCCAAGACAAGACGCATCGTAAAGGCACAGAATGAGGATTTGGTGTTGGATTCAGACAAGGTGAGCGAGGTCAATCTCATCGACATCGTTCTCAACGACAACAAGGGCGTGAAGAGAAGCCTCACAGACCTCAAGGGCAAGGTGGTGCTCCTCGACTTCCATGTCTTCGCTGCGGAGGGAAGCCAGCAACGCATCCTCGCCTTGAGAGAACTCTACAACAAATACCATGACAGAGGATTGGAAATCTACCAGGTGTCGCTTGACACTGACGACCATTTCTGGAAGACGCAGACAGCCGCCCTGCCATGGGTCTCCGTGCGTGACGACCAGGGAGCATCCAATGTCTATCTCTATCAGAAACAGACGTTGCCTGTCAACTACATCATCAGCCGGGACAACCAAGTGGTGATGGGCCCGCAGCAAATCAAAGACCTCGACGCCGACATCGCCAAGAATCTATAAGTCTCCCTAGGAAAACTAGAACCCCTAGGAAAACTAGAACCCCTAGGAAAACTAGTCTCCCTAGGAAAACTAGATAAAGAAAAACGAGTCACCATCAAAATGAAGCGCAAGATGCCCGCTGCCATGCTCCTGGTATTCTTGCTGGCCTTCTCCACAACGGCGCGCGCCCAGCGCTTCACGCTACAGACGGTCAGCGACACGCTCTCCTACCTCGTGTTGGAGGATGGGGCGACGACAGACCGATGGCGGCTTCTTTTCCCCGTTTACCAGATGTGCGTGGGCGACGTTGACGGAGATGGCAGTGAGGACGCTATCGTGGGCGTGGTGAAGGCCACCCGCTTCGACCCAGTCGTGGCAAAGCGGTTGTTCATCTTCAAAAACTATCATGGTCGCATCAGGGCGATGTGGATGGGGTCGAAACTTGGTGGTACGCTTGTCGACTTCCGTTTCAAGGACGGCAAGGTGATCACCCTCCAGTCAGATGGCTCTTCCCGCTATGCGGTTGTGGAACATCATTGGCGCGATTTCGGCCTGGGCTTCACCAGGTTTCTCGCATACAATGTCTCTCAAGAGGAGGCCCTCAGGTCTTTCCAACAATAATAAACACTCATTTCTGATAACCTTAAGCAAAAACAAACTGTATGAAAAAATTCTTGTTCTTGGCGATTGCCACCCTTTTTGCCACTACGATGATGGCTCAGGAGCCGGTCGTTCTGCCTGGGAAGGGGAAAATCAACGTGGAGAACCTCAAGCAGGTCAACACCAATATGGACATCTCCAAACTATCGGTTTGCGAGTTGCGCACCCTGCGCAATGCATTTGCCGCACAGCAAGGCTACATTTTCAAAAGCAGCGAGCTGCGCCAACTTTTCAATTCCACCTCTTGGTATGATGAACTGGCATGGAAGCGCTTCCAGGCCGACAATCCCAAACCTGTGACCTACACCAAACAACAACAGGCCTTCATGGATAAACTAAAAGCCAGAGAGGATGAGTTGCTGAAAGCAAATTTCAAGACAGACAAAGGCATCGTCAATCTCGACAACCTCATCAACCCCTTCCAGTTGGAGAATTTCCCTGAGGAGCTGAAAACCCATCTCACCAAGTATGGCTTTGGCATCGTGGAGGATACCCATGAGCAAATTTTCCAAATCTATGAGAAAAACGACTATACGCTGTTCCCCAACTTTGTCACCACAGACCTGTACCTGCAACTCTACCACCTCTTTTTCGACACAGCGATGAGGAAAGTGGAGGAGGGGAAACTCTATGACGCTGTTGCCGACTTGTGCAAGGCGCTTCACACAGAGATGATGCAGACCGCCAGGACGGAGAAGGTGCAAGGTGTGAAGGATGCGGCGGAATGGGACGCCACCTATTTTGCCATCGCATACCAACTGCTCACCCAGAAATCGCTCGACATACCGGAGAAATACCGCGAGCTGGCGCAGCAGGAACTGGCGAACTGCAACAGCAATTCTGACAACATCTCGGAGTTCATAGGCTCCATCGATGTGAAATTCCCCTATTCGCTCTTCAAGCCTCGCGGGCACTACACTCGCTCAGAGAAAGTCGGTCGTTACTTCAGGGCGATGATGTGGCTGCAGTCAGTCTATTTCGGAACCGACAACGTCAAGCATCTTCAGAGAGCTGCCCTCATCGCAGAAAAGTTGAGCAACAGCGTGGAATGCAGGAAGACCTTCGACAGGGTGTTCACACCCATCACCTTCATCATGGGCACGCCCGACAACATCACCATCCTACAAGTGGCCGACATCATGCAACAACAAGGTGTCACCACGGCACAACTAGTGGGGGACAACGGCAAACTGGATGCCTTCCGCAAGAAGGTTGACGAGGTGGCTGAAAAGCAGACACGCATCAGGCCCAAGTTTGAGAGGACGGCGCACAACAAGATCAACTTCATGCCACAGCGCTACCAACCCGACGCCGAGGTGCTCCAAGAGATGGTCGACGCCGACAACACCCCCACCAAGAGAGCTGTTCCGATGGGTCTCGACGTGATGGCTGCCATCGGCTCCACTGCGGCGGAGCGCATCCTTCTGAACGAACTCAAGCAAGGCACCCAGTGGGACCAGTTCCAGCCCAACTTGCAAAGGATGAAGGGCGTGATGGGCAAGATTGACTGGAAAGCCTGTGTTGCCAACCAATGGATTGCCACGCTCAATGCGCTCAACACCAACAAAGACCCCCGCATGCCTTATTTCATACAGACACCACAGTGGGACAAGAAAAACCTCAACGCCTCACTGGCATCGTGGGCTGAACTGAAACACGACGCCATACTTTATGCCAAGCAACCCATGCTGGCCGAATGTGGCGACGGAAGCTTGCCGCCACCTGTTGTCACAGGATATGTGGAACCCAACATCGCATTCTGGACCAAGGCGGTGGAGTTGCTTTCCGACACCAAGAACGTGTTCAAACGCTACGACCTGATCAATGAAGACCTGGAGGAAACCATCAGCGGAATAGATGAAATAGCACGCTTCCTGCTTGACATCAGCAACAAAGAGTTGTCGGGTGGGAAAATCACCGAAGAGGATTATGACAGAATAAGGTTTATCGGAGGCTCTTTCGAAAGACTTTCTCTTGACCTTATCAAGGAACCAGACCAAACGCTTGCGGGATGGAACGATGTGCAAGGCACAGACAAATCCATCGCCCTCGTTGCCGACGTGCTCACCTCCAATGGCGACAACAACCCGGAGAAGTGCATCCTCTACGAGGCTGTCGGTCCCGCCCACGAGATTTATGTCGTCGTGGAAGTGGGTGGCTATCTCCGACTCATGCGCGGCGGCGTGTTCTCCTATAGGGAGTTTACTCGTCCCTTGCAGGAAGAGCGCCTCAACGACGAGGAATGGCAGGAGAAAATCAAGACTTATCCCGACACAGGAAAACCATCCTGGATGGATGAAATCATCGTTCCCCTCAAGACAAAACCTGTGGACAACGAGAAGGTGTTCTTCAGCTCGGGCTGCTGAAAAGACAACGCAATGTAGAGACGGGATTCTTCCTGTCTCTATATTTGCACAAAGAACAAAACGGAACTCCAAGTCATGGCACTTGTCAAATGTAAGGAATGTGGGAACATGGTTTCTGACAAGGCATCGAATTGCCCTCGATGCGGATACCCTATAAGGGATGAGGCGACGCGGTTTCAAGGAAATGATGCTACCAGACTCATTGAAAAGAAACCCCAACCCTCAAAGTGGTTGCACGCTCTTATTGCTGACTTGGCCATCTTGTCCTCAAAAGCTTCACTCCACAAGGCAAGTTAAAGGGACGATTCATCGGAAATATGGATGTCGCCGAATGTGGATACCTTTACGAAGGTAATTTTGTCAATGTCAATGGTGGTTCCACCACCTTCTTTCTTACAGAGTAATGGATACAGGACGAGTCATAAATTAGAATAGTGGGATATGATTATGGAAAAATTGATGAAAATTCTGAGACGCGGATGGATGTATGCCATCGTTGCCGTCTTTATCATTTCGATGTCGGGATGTGCAGAGGAAAAGAAAAACGTTGCTCCTTCTACGGAGAGTCCAGAGACGGAAGCAGTAAGTCCGGCCGTGGAAAGTGCTGCTCCTGATGCCGCGGAAAATGCTGCATCAGAAGCCAAGGAAGGTGTTTCTGCCGATCCGAAGGATGCCTCTGATGCCGCCAACCCCGAAGCCGAGCCAGGTGTGCGTGACGATATTCCCGTAAAGGGGGCGAAATAGGAACCGCCTTCCTTTGACATTCCCTATAGCCTGAAAGAGTCAAAAGGCCATAGGTTTTCCATGGAATCCATAGTCTCTATGGTTTTTAGGGACTATGGGACTCCTATTAATGCTTTAATTGCCATCCAAATAGTTGCAAAATACCGCAAATGCAACACCAAATAAAATAAACGATACGAAAAGGATGTTTTTTTTGGTAAAAAAAATGTATTTTTGCGGTTGCTAATTATCAAACTATGTCATTCAAATCACTATTTACCATTGCCTCCCTCTTTTGGACCACCATGACGATGGCCCAAGGGCAGGAAGCCTGGGTGGGTACCTGGGCAGCAGCTGCAGAATTCACAGGTCAGAGCGACATGCCCAAGGCACCGCTCACCAATCGTTCACTCCGTGAAATCGTGCGCGTCTCCGTCGCAGGAGACTGCCTCAAGTTGAGGCTTTCCAACGAGTTCAGCAAGCAACCCGTGGAAATCAAGTCGGTCTTCATCGCCGACGCCCTCGACTCCTGCGACATCGTGAAGAAGTCTGCCCGCTATCTCACCTTCGGTGGGAAGAAGGCTGTGACCATCGCCCCGGGCGAATGCGCCGTGAGCGACGTCTGCAACTATCCCCTGAAAGCCTTGCAACTGTTGTCCGTCACCATCAACTACGGGGCGACACCCGAAAACGCCACGTCGCACAGAGGCTCACGCACCACCTCGTACATCATCAGCGGGGAGGCGAAACCGAAGACCTCCTTCGCCAACGCCGAGAAGGTGGACCACTGGTATAGCATCGCCTCCATCGACGTTCCGAGGAAAGGCCAGGAATGCATCGCCATCATCGGCAACTCCATCACCGACGGCCGTGGCTCCACCACCAACAAGCAGAACCGCTGGCCCGACCAGATGGCCACGGCACTCGCCGCCCAGGGTGGGAAGGAATATGCCATGCTCAACCTCGGCATCGGCGGCAACTGCGTGGTGCGAGGCGGACTGAGCGAACCGGCGCTGAAGCGCTTCGACCGCGACATCCTCGCCCAGAACGGCGTCACTGCCGTCGTCATCTTCGAGGGCATCAACGACATCGGGGGCAGCAAGGGACGCAGCGAGCAGATGGCGCAGCAACTCATAGAGGCTTTCCAGGAGATGATAGGCAAGGCCCACGCCCGTGGACTGAAAGTCTATCTCGCCACCATCACCCCTTATGGCAAAAGCTTCTACGACGACAGCTTCTTCAAGGAGGCGGCAAGGCAGGCCGTCAACCAGTGGATACGCACCAACAAGGAAGCCGACGGATACATCGACTTCGACGAGGCCATGCGTGACCCGGAGCACCCCTCGCAGTTGCAGGAAGCTCTTCAAGAGGACTGGCTGCACCCCAATGCCAAAGGATACGAGGTGATGGGGAAATATGCGGCGAAAGAGATTTTGAAACTTAAAAAATAAATAAAAAAGATAAAATTATGGCTATTAAAGAAGTAAATGAAGCGAAAGGCTTTTACAAGCTGAATTGGTTGCAACGTATCGGTTTTGGATCTGGAGACTTGGCCCAGAACTTGATTTTTCAGGTAATTTGTACTTACCTGTTGTTCTTTTATACCGACATCTACGGGCTTACTCCATCGGCAGTGGCTATAATGTTCCTTGTGGGCAATGTGGCAAATGTTATTTGGGATCCAATAGTGGGTGCATTGATTGACAAAAGCAACCCACGTTACGGGAAATACCGTTCGTATCTGCTTTATGTGGGTATTCCGCTTTCTGGTTTTGCCATTTTGTGCTTCTACAATGGTTTCGCTCCGTCGTTGATTTACGCGTATGTCACCTATATCTCTATGCAACTGCTCTATACGTTTATCAACGTACCTTACGGAGCACTCAATTCTTCCCTTACACGTGACACCGATGAAATCACCATACTCACCTCGGTGCGTATGTTTATGGCCAACTTGGGTGGCTTGGCTGTCAACTCTGGTCTTCCGTTGTTTATCGCATTGATAGCCGGAGCACCGAAAGACAGCCTTCCCAAAGATCCCTCCGCATGGTTCACAACCATGACCATTTATGCCATAGTTGGTTTCTGTCTCCTAGTGTTCTGCTTCACACAGTGTAAAGAACGTGTTGTCATGGATGCGAAAGCAACAGAGACAGTCAAGGTAAGTGACCTTTGGATGGAGTTCATTCGTAACCGTCCATTGCGAGTTCTTGCTTTCTTCTTTATCACAGCATTCGCGATGATGTCTGTCGGTAATGCTGCAGGAGCTTATTTTATGAATAGTAACCTACATGGCTCGGCTCAAGAATTGTCTATTTTCATGGCGCTCGGCTCAATTCCTGCTTTCATATTCATGCCGCTTGTCCCATGGTTTAAGCGTATGTTTGGAAAGAAAAATATGTTCTACATCTTCCTTGGAGCCGCTATCATTGGTATGGCAATGCTCTATATCATTTCAAAGATGGAAAATCCGAGTATGATGATGATATATGTAGCGCAGTTTATCAAGAGTACCGGCGTGATTGTGGCCACTGGTTATATGTGGGCTCTCGTTCCCGAGGTGATTTCTTATGGCGAGTATACCACAGGTCGTCGTATTTCTGGTATTGTCAATGCCTTGACGGGATTGTTCTTCAAAGCCGGTATGACATTCGGTAGCATTGTCGGCCCTGCCGTGTTGGCTTATGTAGGTTATAACAGCAAAGTGATTGACCAAACTCCGTTTGCTGAAGAGGGTATCCTTTGGCTTGTTTGTGTCATTCCTGCCATTCTTTTGGGTTTGGCCATGTTCATCATCTCCAAGTACGAACTAACAGATGATGTGATTGATGACATCAATAGGAAGATTGAAGAGCGCGCTGCCGCAGAAGAATAGGAAGTAGTAAGATGATGACACGACATTTCATCATAGCGGCTTTGCTGCTGGTATCTGCCTTCTCCGCTCAGGCTCAGGGTCTGAAGGACGCGGTGGGCAAGTATTGCCTCATCGGTGCTGCCATCAACCAGTGGCAGAGCGACGGTCAGGTGCCAGAGGCTGACGCCGTCGTCGACCGGCATTTCAATTGTGCCGTGGCAGAGAACTGCATGAAGAGCGAGGTGCTGGCTCCGGCCGAGGGCATCTTCGACTTCCGTGTTGCCGACAAGTTTGTCAACTACTGCCAGCAACACCACCTGAAGGTCATCGGCCATTGCCTGGTGTGGCATTCGCAAGCCCCCGACTGGATGTTCACCAACGGCTATGCCGCCTCTCCCGCCTCGAAGGAGGTGCTGCGCGAGCGCATGATCAAACACATCAAGACCGTCGTGGGGCATTACAAGGGTCAGGTGCATGGATGGGATGTTGTCAACGAAGCCATCGAGGACGACGGGTCTTTCCGCAAGTCACCGTTCTTCAACCTCCTGGGTGAGGAATTCATCGAGATAGCTTTCCGTGCAGCCCATGAGGCCGACCCCGATGCCGAGCTCTACTACAACGACTACTCCATGGCGGGGGCAGCCAAGCGCGATGCCGTCTGCCGTTTGGTGAGGAATCTGAAAGCCAAGGGCTTGCGCATCGATGGCGTAGGCATGCAGAGCCATAACGGCTTGGACTATCCCAACCTTGAGGAGTATGAGAAGTCTATCGATGCCTTCGCTGCCTGTGGCGTGAAGGTGATGATCACCGAACTGGATGTGAACGTGCTCCCCAACCCTCAAGGGTTTGGCGGTGCCAGCGTGGAGCAGAATTACGAATTCCAGCAGAAATACAACCCTTATGTGAACGGACTGCCAGCCGACAAGGCCAAGGAATTGGATAAGCGGTGGATGGACCTGTTCAAGATCTACTACAAGCACCGTGAGCAAATCAGCCGCATCAACCTGTGGGGTGTCAGCGACGGAGGCTCATGGCTCAACGGATGGCCCATCAAGGGTCGCACCAACTACCCGTTGCTCTTCGACCGCCAATATCAGGCGAAACCCGTGGTCAACGAAATCATCAAACTCTATAAATAAAAACTATTATGGCAAAAGCAAGGTATCTTTTCCCGAAAGATTATATGGCAGACCCCTCTGCCAACGTGTTCAACGACAGACTTTATGTCTATCCTTCCCATGACTGGGACAGCGGCGAATGCTTCGACGACGATGGCGGGCATTTCCAGATGCGCGACTATCACGTGCTCTCCATGGACGACATCATGGAAGGCGAGGTGACCGACCACGGCGTCATCCTCGACGTCGACCAGGTGCCCTGGGCTGAAAAGCAGATGTGGGACAACGATGTGGTGGAGAAGGACGGCAAATACTACCTCATCTTCTCCGCAAAGGACTATACCGGCGTGTTCCACCTCGGCGTGGCCGTGGCCGACAAACCCGAAGGACCGTTCATCCCGCAGCCGGCTCCCATCATCGGCTCCTACAGCATCGACCCATGCGTCTTCAAGGACGACGATGGCCAGATTTATGTCTATTTCGGCGGCATCTGGGGCGGACAACTCCAGTGGTACCGCGACAACAAACTCAAGCCGGCGGCTTCCGTGGGCGAGGAGGCTAAGTTCAACCCCACCATGCTGCCTGAGGGCGACGAAGACCCCATCCCCTCCCGCGTGGCAAAGATGAGCGACGACGTGCTGCAGTTCGCCGAGGCACCCAAACCCGTCATCATCCTTGGCGAGGACGGCAAACCGCTGAAGGCCAGCGACCCGCACCGCTTCTTCGAGGCTTCCTGGATGCACAAGATGAATGGGAAGTATTATTTCTCCTACAGCACGGGCGACACACACCTTCTCTGCTATGCCGTGGGCGACAATCCTTATGGACCGTTCACCTACCAGGGTGTCATCCTCGAACCTGTCGTGGGATGGACGACACACCATAGCATCGTGAAATACAAGGGCAAGTGGTATCTCTTCCATCACGACTGCGTGCCTTCAAACGACACCACGTGGCTGCGCAGCCTCAAGGTCGCACCGCTCGAGGTCGACGAGGACGGGAAGATCAGCACTTTGAAGGTTGAAGAATAAACAATGAAAATCAAGCCGGACGGGTCGAACTAGTCAAACTAGTCCGACCTGTCTGATTTTTCAGACTACTCCGACAACTCCGATTCCTCCGATTTCTCCGATTATTCCGATTCCTCCGATTATTCCGATTCCTCTCGCTTTCAAGAGAAAACACTTTATCCAGCAGTCACATGAATCCTTTTCCCTCTTCCTCTGCTTTGTGAAGATAGGCTGCACGAGGGTGATAAAAGCAAAATGATTATCCGCATCTTTCCGATAACGCCCCGAAGGGGCAATAAGCCTCCAGCCCAGGGCAACGCCCTGGGAAATTGGGAAGGAGGCAATCGCCC
>CADADN010000039.1:22109-61493 GCA_902786665.1 uncultured Prevotellaceae bacterium
GGCGACTATGAACATCTTGACACCCAAGGCGTTGCCTTGGGCTATGTGCTTGCAGGCCTTTCAGGCCGCCCTTCGGATACAAGCGGATAATCATTAAAGCAAAAACTTCGTCTTTTGCTTTGCATTACGCTCGGTTTAGATAAAAACCTCACGCTCGAAAAAGCAAAATCTTTTGCTTTTTACTCACTAATTCGGTTTTTTGCACTACCTTTGCCTTCGCGAAGATAGGCAGCACCTCGGTAATGCAAAGCAAAAACTTCGTCTTTTGCTTTGCATTACGCTCAGTTTAGATAAAAACCTCACGCTCGAAAAAGCAAAATCTTTTGCTTTTTACTCACTAATTCGGTTTTTTGCACTACCTTTGTCCCTCAAAAGAAAAAGTTATGGAGATTGATGAGAAAAAAGAGGGCGGAATGATGCTTCGCACAGAGGGCCTTGTGAAGCGTTATGGCAAGCGCACGGTGGTGAACGACGTGTCCATCAACGTGAGGCAAGGTGAGATAGTGGGACTGCTCGGCCCCAACGGTGCAGGAAAGACCACATCTTTTTATATGACGACAGGCCTCATCGTGCCCAATGCAGGACATATCTTCCTCAATGAACAGGACATCACCAAATATCCGGTGTACAAGCGTGCCAGGGCGGGCATCGGATACCTCCCTCAGGAGCCTAGTGTCTTCCGCAAGATGAGCGTTGAGGACAACATCCTCTCCGTGCTGGAGATGACCAAACTCTCCCGTGCACAGCAAAAGGAGAAGTTGGAGAGTCTCATCAGTGAGTTCCGCCTGGGGAAGGTGCGCAAGAACAAAGGCGACCAACTCTCCGGCGGTGAGCGCAGGCGAACGGAGATTGCCCGATGCCTCGCCATCGACCCGAAATTCATCATGCTCGACGAACCCTTCGCGGGAGTCGACCCCATCGCCGTTGAGGACATCCAACACATCGTGTGGCAATTGAAATACCGTAACATCGGCATCCTCATCACCGACCATAACGTGCAGGAAACACTCACCATCACCGACCGCGCATACCTCCTCTTCGAGGGAAAAATCCTCTTCCAGGGCAGTCCGGAGGAATTGGCAGAAAACAAAATCGTGCGCGAGAAATACCTTAGCAACAGCTTTGTCTTGAGGAAAAAGGATTTCCAAATGCTCGACGAAGAGCGCAAGGCAAGGGAGGCCGCAATGGAGTAGGGGGGCTTTTTCTAGTATTTCTAGTTTTTTACTAGTTTTTTCTAGTATTCCTAGTATTCCTAGAATTCCTAGAATTTCCTAGAACTTCCTAGAACTTCCTAGTGTAATCCTGGAATCTCTTGGTTAAAAAATCAAATTTTTGTATATGTTTTTAGGTATTTAGGTGAAAACTCTGTAATTTTGCACCTCAATTCGGGAAATCCTTCCTGCAAGCAATAACCATCAAACATCAAGACGACAAGATGAAAATATCATTTGAGAACCCCGACAAGGTCAACGGCAAGCTGACCCTCATCGTCGAGGAAGAAGACTACAAGGAGAAAGTAGAGAAGAAACTGAAAGAGTATCGACAGAAAGCCAAAGTGCCTGGATTCAGACCGGGACACGTACCCATGGGATTGATCAAGAGGCAGTTTGGCACCGCCATCAAAGTGGATGAGGTCAACAAACTCCTCGGCGAAGGCATCAATAAATACATCCAGGAAAACAAGATTGCCATGCTGGGCGAACCCCTTCCTTCAGCCGAGCAAGAGCCGCAGGATCTTGAAGCAGCAGGACCATATGAGTTCTCCTTTGACATCGCTGTCGCACCAGAATTCACCGTCAGCCTCTCGAAATCAGACAAAGTGCCTTATTACGACATCGAGGTGAGCGACGACATCGTCAGCAGCCACATTGAAATGCTGGCCAGCCAAAACGGCCACTATGAGAAGGCAGAGGAATATGACGAGGAGAAGCGCGACAGGCTCATCGGCGACCTCCGCCAACTCGATGCAGAAGGCAACACTCTCGAGGGAGGCATCACCGTGGCCGACGCACAACTCATGCCCAAATATATTAAGGTGGAAGAGCAAAAGGCTCTCTTCGACAACGCCAAACTGGGTGACATCATCACATTCAATCCCAAAAAGGCATATCCAGACAGCGATGCCGAGGTGGCCGGACTCTTGAAAATGAAGAAAGAGGAGGTGGCAGAGCTTGATTCCGACTTCAGCTTCCAGGTGACAGAAATCTCACGATATGAGAGTGCACCGGTAGACCAAAAACTCTTCGACCAGGTACTTGGCGAAGGAGCGGTAGCCTCCGAAGAGGAGTTCCGTGAGAGAATAGCTGAAGGCCTCAAGCCGCAATTTGTCTCCGAGGCCGATTTCAAGTTCTTGCAAGACGTGCGCAAGTATGTGGAGGACAAGGTGGGTGAACTCACCTTCCCGGATGAATTGCTCAAGAGAATCATGAAGAACAACAACAAGAACATGGATGAGAAATTCATAGAAGAGCACTTCGGCGACAGCCTCCGCGACCTCAAGTGGCACCTCATCAAGAACCAACTGGTGGACATCGCAGATGTGCATGTCGATGACGCTGCCGTCAAAGCCACTGCCGTGGCCATGGCACGAGCACAGTTCGCACAATATGGCATGGACAACCTCCCAGATGACTACCTTGAGAAATATGCCGAGGACCTGCTCAAGAAAAAGGAATATTTCGACCGCATCGTGGACAGCACCGTGGAGAGAGCTCTCACCCAATCCTTGAAAAACATCGTCACTCTCGATGTTAAAAAGGTTTCTTTGGAGGAATTTCAGCAGATAGGGAAAGAATAAACGTTTTTTTTTGAAAAAATAACATCCTTTTTTGGGGTTGTCGACTTTTTTTCGTATCTTTGTTGCTACGAATGAAAGGAAAAAGTCGACAACCCTTCTTTTTTGGCTTGTTTTTTGCATTTATTGCACAAAAAGGGGCCGGGAAGGACCTGACCCTTTGTATGTGAAACAAAATGACACACAAAAAATGAACGATTTTAGAAAGTACGCTACAAAGCATTTGGGAATCAATGGAATGGTGCTCGATGACATCATCAGCACGCAAGCCAATTACCTTAACCCCTACATCCTTGAAGAAAGGCAACTCAATGTCACTCAGTTGGATGTGTTCTCAAGGCTCATGATGGACCGCATCATCTTTCTTGGAACACCCATCGACGACTATACAGCCAACACGCTGCAAGCGCAATTGCTTTACCTTGACTCCGTGGACAGCGGAAAAGACATCTCCATCTACATCAACTCTCCTGGTGGCAGTGTCACTGCCGGACTCGGAATTTATGACACCATGCAGTTCATCACCAGCGACGTGGCCACCATCTGCACCGGCATGGCAGCATCCATGGCGGCTGTTTTGCTCGTGGCAGGAAAAGAAGGAAAGCGAGCCGCGCTGCCTCACAGCCGCGTGATGATTCACCAACCTCTCGGCGGTGTGCAAGGCCAGGCTTCCGACATAGAAATCGAGGCTCGTGAGATACAGAAATACAAGAAAGAGCTTTACAACATCATAGCAGAACACTCACACACGCCCTTTGACAAGGTGTGGGCAGACTCCGACCGCAACTACTGGATGACAGCGGATGAAGCCAAGGAGTATGGTATGATAGACAACGTTTTGGGACGAAAGAAATAGACAGATATGGGCAAATGCAGCTTCTGCGGAAGGAGTGATAAAGAGGTGAAACTGCTTATCTCCGGGATTAGCGGCTACATCTGTGAGTCATGTGCCCAACAGGCATACGAAATCGTGCAGACTTCCGGCGTGCTCGCAGAAAAAACCACCGTGGGGAAGTTCGAACTTAAGAAACTGCCCAAACCGAAAGATATCAAAGACTATCTCGACCAATATGTCATTGGTCAGGATGAGGCCAAACG
Organism: uncultured Prevotellaceae bacterium; assembly: GCA_902786665.1. Taxonomy (GTDB): domain Bacteria; phylum Bacteroidota; class Bacteroidia; order Bacteroidales; family Bacteroidaceae; genus Prevotella. The sequence goes on from CADADN010000039.1 coordinate 26,002, forward strand.
GTTCCTCAGCGTCTCCGTCTACAACCACTACAAGCGGCTCAACCAAAAGGATGATGCCGACAGCGTGGAGATAGAAAAGAGCAACATCATCATGGTGGGCAGCACCGGCACGGGTAAAACCTTGCTTGCGCGCACCATCGCCAAGTTCCTCGATGTTCCTTTCACCATCGTCGACGCCACCGTCTTCACCGAGGCGGGTTATGTGGGAGAGGATGTGGAGAGCATCCTTTCAAGACTGTTGCAAGTGGCCGACTACAACGTTGAGGCCACGCAGAGGGGCATTGTCTTCATCGACGAGATAGACAAGATAGCACGCAAAAGCGACAACCCCTCCATCACCCGTGACGTCAGTGGTGAGGGCGTTCAGCAAGGACTGCTCAAACTCCTTGAAGGCACGATGGTGAACGTGCCTCCTCAGGGAGGTAGAAAGCACCCGGAGCAGAAATACATCCAGGTGGACACACGAAATATTCTCTTCATCTGCGGTGGTGCATTCGACGGCATAGAGAGAAAAATCGCGCAGAGGCTCAACACCCACGTCGTGGGTTACGACTCGGTGCAGAACGTGAGGAAAATCGACAAGGAAGACCTGATGAAATATGTTTTGCCGCAAGACCTCAAGTCTTTCGGCCTCATCCCGGAAATCATCGGAAGACTGCCGGTTCTCACTTACCTCAAGCCGCTTGACCGCGATGCTCTAAGGAAAATACTGGTGGAACCTAAAAACTCCATCGTCAAGCAATACATCAAACTCTTCAAGATGGACGGCGTGGATCTCACCTTCACAGATGAGTCCCTCGACTTCATCGTGGAGAAGGCGATGGAATACAAGCTTGGAGCTCGCGGGCTCCGCTCCATCGTGGAGAGTGCCATGATGGACGCCATGTTTGAAATGCCTTCCAAGAAGGTGAAAAAGTTCAAGGTGACACCAGAATACATCAGAGAACAACTTGATAAAGCACATTTCCTAAGCCAGGAAGGGGCATGACACCCGATGGCGCCGCGGCCAGCCGCGGTAGGTACAAAGACACACACACATGCCAATAGACGTTAACCTATCTCAAAAACTAAAGCAGTATTTCGGCTTTGACAAGTTCAAAGGCGACCAGGAGGCCATTATCACCAATGTCCTCGAGGGCAACGACACGTTCGTGCTCATGCCTACCGGGGGAGGCAAGTCGCTATGCTACCAGTTGCCGTCGCTTATCATGGAAGGCACAGCCATTGTCATCTCCCCTCTCATCGCCTTGATGAAAAACCAAGTCGATGTCATCAATGGCATCAGTGAGGAGGAGGGAGTGGCGCACTACCTCAACTCATCTCTCAACAAGGCAGCCATAGACCAAGTGAAGAACGACATCCTTAACGGAAAGACAAAACTGCTCTACGTGGCGCCTGAGTCGCTCAACAAAGATGACAACGTTGAGTTCCTCAGGCAGGTCAAGATTTCATTCTATGCCATCGACGAGGCGCATTGCATCTCCGAATGGGGTCACGATTTCAGACCTGAATACCGGAACATCAGGCCCACCATCCAGCGGATAGGTGTGGCTCCTGTCATCGCCCTTACGGCAACAGCCACAGACAAGGTTCGCACAGACATCAAGAAGAACCTCGGCATCATCGACGCCAAGGAGTTCAACAGCTCTTTCAACCGTCCCAACCTTTACTACGAGGTGAGGCCTAAGACCAACGACATCAACAAGCAGATCATCAAGTTCATCAAGCAGAACGAGGGGAAAAGCGGCATCGTCTATTGCCTGTCGAGGAAGAAGGTGGAGGAGTTGGCAGCCGACCTCTGTGCCAACGACATCAAGGCTGCGGCCTACCATGCAGGACTGGAGTCGGCCAAAAGGTCGGACACTCAGGACGACTTCCTTATGGAGAAAATCGACATCATAGTAGCCACCATCGCATTCGGCATGGGCATCGACAAACCCGACGTCAGGTTTGTCATACACTACGACATCCCCAAAAGCCTTGAAGGTTACTACCAGGAGACCGGCAGGGCTGGAAGAGATGGAGGAGAGGGCAAATGCATCGCCTTCTATTCCTACAAGGATTTGCAAAAACTGGAGAAGTTCATGGAGGGGAAACCTGTCGCCGAACAGGACATCGGCAGGCAACTGCTCCAAGAAACCGCCGCTTATGCCGAGTCGTCGGTGTGCCGGAGGAAAATGCTCTTGCACTATTTCGGTGAGGAGTACAAGAAGGACAACTGCGGAAACTGTGACAACTGCCTGCACCCCAAGACCAAGAGGGAGGGAAAGGACCAGCTGCTCATCCTGCTGCATGCCATCGCTGCGGTGAAGGAGAATTTCCGTGCAGAGTACATCATCGACTTCGTCAAGGGAAGGCCAACTGAGGACATCCTTTCCCACAAGCACGAACAGTTGGAGGAATTCGGCTCCGGGGAGGACGAGGAGGAGAAGTTGTGGAATCCGGTCATCCGTCAAGCCATGATAGCAGGCTTCATCAAAAAGGATGTGGAAAACTACGGCCTGCTCAAACTCACCGCCGCAGGAAAGAGGTTCATGAAAGAGCCAACATCGTTCATGGTGGTTGAAGACACAGAGTTCAAGGATGACTACGATGACGACGGAGCTGAAGGTACTGCCGTCCTCGACCCGGAATTGTATGCCATGCTCAAGGACCTTAGGAAGAAGATGTCGAAACGACTCAGCGTGCCGCCATACGTCATCTTCCAAGACCCATCGCTCGAGCAAATGGCCACCATGTACCCCATCAACCTGCAGGAACTGCAAAACATACAGGGTGTGGGGGCAGGAAAGGCCAAGCGTTATGGTCCGGAATTCTGCGAACTCATCAAGAAGCACTGTGAGGAGAATGACATCGAGCGGCCAGAGGAGCTGCGTGTCAAGACGGTGGCCAAGAAGTCCATCCTGAAAGTGAAAATCATACAAAGCATCGATAGGAAGATCGACTTGGATGAAGTGGCCAAGGCACAGGGCCTTGACTTCGAGGACTTGCTTACCGAGATAGAGAACATCGTCTATAGCGGTACCAAGCTCAACATTGATTATTACATCGATGAAATGATGGACGAGGACCATGTCGATGACATCTACGACTATTTCTGCGATAGTGAAACCGACGACCTGGAGGAAGCCATGAACGAACTGGGTGAAGACTACACAGAGGAGGATATACGGCTCATCCGCATCAAGTTCATCTCTGAAATGGCCAATTGAACTCCGTTAACAGGGTGTCCAATTTGTTGTATCGACTTTTGATCAAAGACCCCGCCCCAGCCCCTTTGCGGTCAGGCACAAGACCTGCCCCTCGAGGGGAGGGGATATGCGCACCGATTGTTGGACGAGATCTCTTGGTAAAGAAAGCGAAACTTAATCTTTATGAAAAAACAGATTACAAAATGGACACCCTACTCCGTTAAATCGTATTAATTCATCAAGAAAAAACACGAAAGTGCCCGACATGTCGATTTTTATTGCTAATTTTGCACGCAATAAATTTTTAGAAGTATGCCATCATTTGTTGCAGACAAAATCGTTATGGACGGGCTCACTTTCGATGACGTCCTGCTTATACCAGCGTATTCAGAGGTCCTGCCAAGGACCGTGGAGTTGAAAACAAAGTTCTCCCGTAACATCGGACTGAACATCCCCTTCGTCACAGCCGCCATGGACACCGTCACCGAGTCGTCGATGGCCATCGCCATTGCACGAGAGGGTGGCATCGGTGTGATACACAAGAACATGCCTATAGAAGAACAGGCACGCCAGGTGGCCATCGTCAAGCGTGCTGAGAATGGTATGATCTACGACCCTGTCACCATCAAGACCGGCAAGACCGTGAAGGATGCCCTCGACATGATGGCAGAATATCACATTGGAGGCATTCCCGTCGTGGATGATGCCAACCATCTCCTGGGCATTGTGACCAATCGTGACTTGCGTTTCGAACTGAGGCTCGACAAGCCCATCGACGAGGTGATGACGAAGGAAAACCTTGTCACCACAGACCAGAAGACCGACTTGGCCGCAGCTGCCCAAATCTTGCAGGAAAACAAGATTGAGAAACTCCCCGTGGTTGACAAGGACAACCATCTCGTCGGTCTCATCACCTACAAGGACATCACCAAGGCCAAGGACAAGCCCATGGCGTGCAAGGATGAGAAGGGCCGCCTCCGTGTGGCAGCCGGCGTGGGAGTGACCGCCGACACGCTCGAAAGGATGGAGGCCCTGGTGAACGCCGGCGCCGACGCCATCGTCATCGACACCGCCCACGGACATTCCAAGTCGGTGGTGGAGAAACTCGTGGAGGCAAAGAAAGCCTTCCCCAATGTGGACATCGTCGTGGGCAACGTGGCAACGGCGGACGCAGCACGGATGCTGGTGGACAATGGAGCCGACTCGGTGAAAGTGGGCATCGGCCCGGGTTCCATCTGCACCACACGCGTCGTCGCTGGAGTCGGTGTGCCTCAACTCAGCGCCGTTTACGACGTCTATTCAGCATTGAAGGGAACAGGCGTGCCCCTCATTGCAGATGGAGGACTGCGCTATTCCGGCGACATCGTCAAAGCCATCGCGGCAGGTGGCTCCTGCGTGATGATCGGCTCGCTGGTCGCCGGCACGGAGGAAAGTCCCGGCGACACCATCATCTTCAACGGCCGCAAATTCAAAAGCTACCGCGGGATGGGTTCGCTTGAGGCCATGGAGAACGGTTCAAAGGACCGCTACTTCCAGACAGGAACGAAGGAAACCAAGAAGTTGGTGCCTGAGGGCATCGCCGGGCGCGTGCCTTATAAAGGTACGGTGGCAGAGGTGATCTACCAGTTGGTGGGTGGCCTTCGCTCCGGGATGGGTTATTGCGGAGCTGCAAACATCGAGTGCCTTCACAATGCGAAGTTCACGAGAATCACCAACGCCGGTGTCATGGAGAGTCATCCTCACGACATCACCATCACCAGCGAGGCTCCCAACTACTCCCGTCCGGAATGACCATCACTCCAACATTCAAGAAATCATAGTACACATAAAAAAAAGAAATGAGACTGAAGACTTTAGCTGTCGCACTCGCTTTTACCACGGCAGCATTCGCCCAAAGCGACCCCATCATCATGACCATCAACGGGGTGCCCGTTACAAGGTCTGAATTTGAGTATTCTTTCAACAAGAACAATTCAGAGGGTGTCATCGACAAAAAGTCCGTCGAGGAATATGTCGACCTCTTCGTCAACTACAAACTGAAGGTGGCAGCAGCCATCGATGCCGGCATGGACACACTCACCTCGTTCAAAACAGAATTCGCACAATACAGGGACCAGCAGGTGAGACCTTCCTTCGTCAACGACCAGGATATCGAAGATGAGGCAAAACGCATCTATGACAGGACACAACATTATGTCGACTCGCTTGGAGGACTGGCTAACCCCACACACATCCTCATCATGGTCAACCAGCGGGCATCGGAGCAGGAAAAGGAGAAGGCCAAGCAGAAGGCAGACTCCATCTACAATGCGATCATGCAAGGGGCTGATTTCGCCGAACTGGCCAAAAAGCATTCCGATGACAAGGGTTCGGGCGCCAGGGGCGGAGACATAGGATGGATCCAACCCGGACAGACGGTGCCAGCATTTGAGAAAACCGTCTATTCGCTCCAAGTGGGCGAAATGAGTCAACCCGTCCTCTCCGACTATGGATACCATATCGTCAAACTCTTGGGCAAGAAGCCTTTCCTGCCTTACGACTCGCTGAAGGCCGACATCATCACCTTCATCGACAGAAGGGGCATACGCGACAACATCATCGACGAGAAGATAGAGGAGGCCATGAAGGCCAACAACTATGACAGTGCTGAGAAACTGATGGAAGACCGTGCCGCCTCCCTCGCGGCCCAGGACAGCGACCTCGCCAACCTCATCCGCGAATACCACGATGGCTTGCTGCTCTACGAGATCAGCAACAAGATGGTGTGGGACAAGGCACAGAAAGATGAAGCCGGACTGGCCAACTACTTCAAGAAAAACAAGAAGAAATACAAGTGGGACAGTCCCCGATTCAAAGGCATGGCATACCATGTGAAGGAACAAGCAGATGTCAAGGCTGTGAAGAAATGTGTCAAGGGCGTGGCTTTCGACCAATGGGCCGAGAAGCTCAGAACCACGTTCAATGCCGACTCCGTGAAGCGCATCCGGGTGGAGAAGGGCATCTTCAAGTTGGGAGACAGCCCATTGGTGGACAGGGATGTGTTCAAGAAAAAGGACGTTGAGGTCAAAACCATTCCCGACTATCCCATCGACGCCACCTACGGAAAAGTGCTCAAGGCTCCCAAGGAGTATACCGACGTGAGAGGACAGGTGGTGGCCGACTATCAAGACCAGTTGGAAAAGGAGTGGGTGGCAGAACTGCGCAAGCGCTACACCTTTGAAGTGAACCAGAGCGTGCTCGCCACGGTCAACAAACATTAGAACCCATAACAGATATTATATGTACAGACTCGGTCTTTTCGCACTCGGAACAATCCTTGTCGCCCTCTCGCCAAACATCGGTGGGAGAATCGCCGAAGAAAGGTTGCTGGAGGCCAATGTTGACAGCGCCGAAATACCGGTGCGCAATGAAGCCAGCATCATCGACGAGGTGGTGTGGGTGGTGGGTGATGAACCCATCCTCAAGTCGGACATCGAGGCCTTGAGGCTGCAGGCAGCGGCGGAAGGCGTCACTTGGGATGGAAATCCCGACTGTGTCATCCCAGAGCAAATAGCAGTACAGAAACTCTTCCTGCACCAGGCGGCCATAGACAGCATCGAGGTCACCGAGTCGGAAATCACACAGAGCATCGACGACCAAATAGATTATTGGATACAATTGGCTGACGGCTCCAGGGAAAAGTTGGAGGAATATCGGAAGATGACCATCACCCAGATGAGGCAGTCGATGCACGACGAATTCAAGAACCGAGAACTCATCCAAAAGATGAAGATGCATCTCGTGCAGGACATCAAGGTGTCTCCTGCGGAAGTCAGACGATATTTCAAAGACCTTCCTGAAGACAGCATCCCGATGGTCCCCACAACCGTTGAGGTGCAAATCATCACACGGCAGCCCAAAGTGAAAGTGGAGGAAGTCAACAGGGTGAAAGACCAACTCAGGGAGTTCACCGACAGGGTGAACAAGGGTGAGACCACCTTCGCCACGCTTGCAAGACTCTATTCCGAGGATGGGTCGGCAAGACAGGGCGGCGAAATAGGATACACGCCCAAAGCCGTGCTCGACCCCACATTCGCCGCCGTCGCTTTCAACCTCACCGACCCCAACAAGATATCGAAAATCGTTGAGTCGGAATTCGGCTACCACATCATACAGCTTATCGACAAGCGTGGTGAGCGCATCAACGTCAGGCACATCCTGCTCAAGCCGAGAATCGACAGGGAGGACATCGAGGATGCTTCGCACAGACTCGACTCCCTTGCCAACGACATCAGGGAGGGGAAGTTCACCTTCGACGAAGCTGCCACATACGTTTCCGACGACAAGGACACCAAGAGCAACCACGGCCTGATGGCCAACACCACCGAGGAGCGTACCAGAACCTCTAAGTTCCGCATGCAAGACCTGCCCACGGAGGTGGCAAGGGCCGTGGAGAAACTCCAGGTGGGAGAAATTTCCGAGCCTTTCGAGATGGTCAACAGCAGGGGAAAAACCGTTGTCGCCATCATCAAACTCAAAAGCCGGGTGGAGAGCCATCGCGCATCCATCAGCGAAGACTTCCAGATACTGAAGGACGTGGTGCTAGCCAAGCGAAGGGAGGAATTCATCAACGACTGGGTAGCCAGCAAGATCAAGACCACTTATGTGCGTATGAATGAGAGATACAAGGATTGTCAATACCAATACCAAGGCTGGGTGAAATGATGCCTTGTTTCCGCCTGCCTCGACATGAACGCCGGCACGGGACCTTGCTTACCCTGGTCCTGTGCCTGCTTGCACTTTGCATGGCGCAAAACGTGTCGGCGCAGAAAAAGAACACACGGCCGACCGACAACCGAATCTATCTCGACCATGCAGACTCCCTCTACTATGACAAGTTCAGGCTGGGTGACAAGCAGGTGGTGAGAGGGCACGTGAAATTCAGGCACAAGGGTGCCACCCTCTTCTGCGACAGCGCCTATTTCAAGCAGCAGGAGAACAAGTTCGAGGCTTACGGGCATGTCAGGATGCTTCAAGGCGACACCCTTGAGATACGCTGCGACACCGCCGTCTATGAAGGCAATGCAGAGATGGTGAACGCCAAACACAATGTCGTGGTGATTCACAGGAAGACGTCGGAACTGCACACCGACAACCTGGTGTATGACCAGAAATTCGAAGTAGTATACTATGACCAAGGAGGCAACTATGCCGACAGGGCAAAGGGTATGACGCTCAGCAGCGACTGGGGAAAATACAACCTCGACACCAAGGAGGCGGAGTTCTTCTACGACGTCACGTTGAAGACGAAGACCCATGTCATCTATACCGACACCTTGTTTTATTACTCGCAGACGGAGAGGGCTCACGTCAAAGGTGGCATGACCAAGATTCCCAAAGACGGAGGACCGTCAAAATGGAAAAAGTCTGTCATACATTCCATCAAGGATGGGTACGACGTGGAAACCACCAATTGTTTCTTCTACATGAAAAACAACAAGGTGGAACTCTTCGACAATTCCACCATCGTCAGCAATACAAGGACCATCTCAGGAGACAGCCTCTTCTACGACAGCGACAAGAAGTCGAGCAGGGGCTACGGGAAGGTGGACTACGTGGACCATAAGAACAAGAACCGGCTCATAGCCGACGCGGTGGACTACAACGAGAAGACCGGCACGGGAATGGCCACCAAAAACCCCGTCTTCATCGACTTCTCCCAAAAGGACACGCTATACATGCACGCAGACACCATCAGGGTGGAGACGTTCCACATCAATACCGACTCCATCTACAGGAAGGTGCATTGCTATCAGAAGGTGAGAATGTTCCGGAAAGACGTCCAGGCAGTGTGCGACTCTCTCGTGCTCAACTCAAAAGACTCCACGCTCACCATGTATTTCGACCCCATCGTGTGGAATGCGTCACGTCAACTCATGGGCGACAGCATCAAGGTGTTCATGGCCGACTCCACCGTCCGTGAGGCGAATGTCATGTCCAACGCGTTATCCATAGAGATGAAACACGACTACGAGCATCCGGAAAAGGTGTATTACAACCAGGTGGCATCCAGGCTGATGAACGCCTATTTCGTGGAGGGAAGCCTCAGGATGAGCGAAGCCATAGGCAACGTGCAGACCGTCTATTATCCCATAGAGGACCGTGACAGCACACTCATCGGTATGGTGTTTATGGAGACCGACACGATGAGGATGTTCCTCAACAGTGAGCGAAAAATGGAGAAGATCTGGGCTTCGAAGTCGGAGGGCGTGCTTTACCCCATGATGCAAATCCCGCCGGCCAAAGACTATCTCCCACGTTTCGGATGGTATGACTATATCCGTCCGGCCAACAAGGATGACATATACTACATCCCCGGGAGGCACGACAAGGGTGCTTCCCCAACAGGCGACGACTCTCCCAAGGCTCTGACCAAGAGAATGAGACAAGTTCCCATCAAGCGTGAATAGTAATCCGTGACAACCCTATGAGCGACATCATACAATTACTTCCAGACTCCGTGGCCAACCAGATAGCTGCCGGCGAGGTGATACAACGCCCTGCGTCGGTGGTGAAGGAACTGGTGGAGAACGCTCTCGACGCCGGAGCAAAGGAGGTGCACGTGATGGTGGTGGATGCGGGGAAAACCTCCATCCTCGTCATCGACGACGGCTGTGGCATGTCGGCAACGGATGCAAGACTGGCCTTCGAAAGGCATGCCACTTCCAAAATCAGGAAGGCCGACGACCTCTTCGACTTGCATACCATGGGGTTCCGTGGAGAGGCCCTCGCCTCCATCGCAGCGGTGGCTCAGGTGGAGCTCACCACCAGGATGGCTGTCGACGAAGTGGGAACCGTCACCACCATACATGGCTCGAGATTCGTGTCACAGGAGCCTGTGCAATGTGCCGTGGGAAGCCAGTTCAAGGTGGAGAACCTCTTCTACAACGTTCCGGCAAGGAGGAAGTTCCTCAAGTCGAACGCCACTGAACTCAACAACATCCTGGCTGCATACGAGCGCATAGTGCTCGTATATCCCCATGTGGCGTTCTCGCTACACAGCAACGGTGCGGAGGTGTCGTCGCTCAAGGCTTCGGGCATGAGGCAGCGTGTCATCGATGTGTTCGGCAAGCGCATCAACCAGGACTTGCTTCCTGTGGCTGTTGACACCACGCTCTGCCGCATCTCCGGATATGTGGGAAAACCGGAGGCGGCAAGGAAGAAGGGGGCGCACCAGTTCTTCTTCGTCAATGGAAGATACATGAGGCATCCCTATTTCGCCAAAGCGGTGATGGCGCCGTTTGAAAGGTTGGTGCCACAGGGTGAGCAAGTGCCGTTCTTCATCTATTTCGAGGTGGATCCGGCCGACATCGACGTCAACATACACCCTACCAAGACGGAAATCAAGTTCGACAACGAGCAAGCCATTTGGCAAATCCTGTCGGCCGCCGTCAAGGATGCCGTGGGGAAATTCAATGATGTGCCGTCCATAGATTTCGACACGGAAGGCAAGCCTGAATTCCCTCCTTTCATTCCTGGAAACGGTGGCAGCACCCCGCCGGCAGGTGGCGGCAACCCTCTCTACAACCCCTTCAAGGATACGCGTGGCTCCCATGACGCCTCCAACATGCGACATTGGGAGGAGTTGTACCAAAAGACGGAGATGGAGGTGACGCAAGAGCGCACCCTCTTCGATGACCAGGAGGAGAAGGATGCTCCTGCCGACATCATAGCCGAGAAGTCGCCTATACATTATCAATATAAAGGGAAGTATGTCATGACGGCTGTGAAGTCGGGACTGATGATCATCGACCAGCACAGGGCCCACCTGAGGGTGCTTTATGAGGAGTATCTTGAAAAGATGAGGATGCATCGGTGGGCATCGCAAAGCATGCTCTTCCCTGAAATCGTCGTCTTTCCCCCGACGGAGGCGGATGTCGTGGTCCAGCTCGCTCCGGAATTGTCAGAGGTGGGATTCTCCATCACCGACCTTGGAGGTGGCTCCTTTTCCATCGACGGGGTGCCGGCAGACATCGAGGGCGTGGACGCCACCGCCATGCTGAGAGAAATCGTGGCTGCGGCGAAAGAGAAGGTGGGTCGGCCGAGGGAGGAGGTCGATGCCGCCGTGGCGCTCACCATGGCAAGGCGTGCCGCCATCCCCCAAGGGCAGGTGCTGTCAAACGAGGAGATGGAGAGCCTCGTCAACCGACTTTTTGGCTGTTCCAATGTCAATATGAGTCCTGATGGCAAAAACATCCTTGGCATCTTGCAACAAGAGGAAATGGAGCATTTGCTGGGTTGAAATCCCGAAAAAGTGAGGAAAAATGCGGTTTTTGATGCTTTTTTTGGGGAAAAAACAAAAAAATCTTAATGAAAGATAATAAGATTTGAAAAAAAATATTATCTTTGCCACGGAAAATCATGTGTAGAAACGAATATAATTAATTTTTTGATTCTTTAAAAACATAAAAGGTTATGAAAAAACTATTAATGGTGCTGGCTTTAGTCGGCGTATCTTTTTCGGCCAATGCACAGGATGACCCGACGCTGAAATACAGCGTGGCCACCAATTCTTTCTGGAGCAATTGGTTTATTCAGGTCGGAGGACAGTGGAATGCTTGGTACTCTGCTGAGGAGCACGGTGCAAACCTGCCCACCAGTCCTATCGAGGATTTCCGTTCGAATCCGGGTGCTTCAATCGCCATTGGTAAATGGTTCACTCCAGGTCTTGGTCTGCGTACCAAGCTCATGGGTATCTGGGGCAAGCAAGTGCGTGCTGACGCCAAAGGTGACGGCGTAGGCAAGTCAAACAAGTTCTGGCTCCTCAATGAGAATATCCTTTTCAATGTGAGCAACATGCTCTATGGCTACAATCCCGACCGTGTGTGGAACTTCATTCCATTCGTTGGTGGTGGTGTTGGTCGCTCCATGACTCACAACCGTTATGCAATGGATCTCAATGCCGGTATCCTCAATGAATTCCGCCTCAGCCGCAAGGTGTTCCTTAACCTTGAAGTGGGATGGAACCGTATTGAGAACGATATCGACTTCAAAAAGTATGATACCGACCTTGACCCCAACCATCGTGGATGGGATTCACACGACAACCTTCTCTATGCTGAGCTCGGTCTGACCTTCAACCTCGGCAAGGGAACATGGGACAAAGTGCCCGATGTCGCTGCCATCAAGGCTCTCCATCAGTCACAAATCGACGCCCTCAACGCTCAGTTGGATGACGCCAACGCTGAGATTGACCGTCTGAACAACCTCATCAAGAACCACAAGTGCCCAGAGCCAAAGCCCATCGTGAAGGGTATTGCTGCTCCCGCTACTGTGTTCTTCTACTGCGACAAGACGAAGAGTGGTCCTTCCTACTCTCGTGACATGGTCGACGTCCGCACCGTGGGTAAGTTCGCCATCGACAACAACTCTGACCTTCTCGTCACCGGTTATGCTGACAGTGCTACCGGCAAGCCCGACCACAACCAGTGGCTCTCCGACGAGCGTGCAAAGACCGTCGTCGAGGAACTCGTTGGCATGGGCGTGAACCGCTCCAAGATCACTGCTGTTGGCAAGGGTGGTGTTGACATCCTCTCACCGTTCGAGCTCAACCGCCGCGCTACTGTTGAAGTACGCTAATCTTAGATACATCACAAAAAAAGGAGCCTCCAAAAGAGGCTCCTTTTTTTGTGGGGGTATGTTCGGGGTTTTTTGGGGGGGCTCAGCCTGAATCATCAAACCGGAAAGACCTGTGTTTTCTTTGCCGCAACACTGTTGCGGCATAGGGAGACAGGGATTTCAATCTTTAATTTTCAATTTTCAATCTTCAATTTACTTGAATCCTATGATTCTCCTGACATCCTTGATGGTGGCGAGGGCGCTCTCGCGTGCGCGGTCGGCTCCATCGCGAGCGATGCGGTCGAGTAGCTCGCGGTTGGCGCTGTATTCATTGATGCGCTCACGGATGGGTGCGATGGTCTTCACCAAGTCTGCTGCGATTTGCTTTTTCAAGTCGCCATAGCGCAGCGTGCAGTCGTTCCATTTCTCATCGAAATAGGTGTATGCCTCTTCGTTGGAACAAAGACGTAGGAAGGTGAACAGGTTTTCTATCACCTCGGGACGCTCGCTGTTCGGGGTTTGTGGTCCGAGGTCGGTTACAGCCTTCATCACTTTTTTGGTGATGGTCTTGTCGTCGTCGCGCAGGTAGATGCAGTTGCCTTCGCTCTTTCCCATTTTTCCAGTGCCGTCGAGACCGGGAACCTTCACCGCCTTGTCGGCGAAATAGAAGTTTTGTGGTTCGGGGAAATACTCCACGCCATAGATGTTGTTGAAGCGGCGTGCGCATTTGCGGGCCATTTCCATGTTCTGCTCCTGGTCCTTCCCCACGGGCACCTTTTGTGCGCGGTGTTGCAGGATGTCGGCAGCCATGAGGGTGGGGTAGGTGAGCAAGCCGGCATTCACGTTGTTGGGTTGCTTTCGAGCCTTTTCCTTGAATGTCGTCACGCGCTCCAGTTCACCCAGATACATGTTCATGTTGAGGAAAAGGTAGAGTTCCAATGTTTCCTTTACATCGCTTTGGATGTAGATGGGTGCCTTCTCCGGGTCGAGGCCGCACGCGAGGTATTCGGCCAGGATGGTGCGTGCACTCTGTTGGATGTCTTCTGGTTTCGGATGTGTGGTCAGGCTGTGCCAGTCGGCGATGAAAAACATGCAGTCATACTCGTCTTGCATTTTCACGAAACTTTTCACCGCACCAAAGTAATTGCCTAGGTGCAGGTTGCCTGTGGGCCTGATGCCGCTTACTACTTTTTCCATTTCTTGTCTTCTTGTTTGAATTTACGGCTGCAAAATTACATCAATTTTATGAGAATACCGACTGTGGGCGCAAAAAAACTGTCAGATTTCTTCTTGTCATCATTACTCTTTTTCATTTGTGTATGCTTGGCACTTATAAACCATAATTATATGTGTAAATAAATGATCCTGAAATCTACTATTGAAGAAAAACCATATATTTGCATTTAAAAAATTTGAAGTATGAAGTGACGGAGCATATGAATGTATGTTGAATGGATGAAATGGATGATACATCCGAGCCGATTGTTGCTTATATTTGCAGACATGTTTAATCATTAATGAATAAAAGCAATGAAGAATAATAACATCCTATTGATTGCCTTGACTGCAATAATGGCGCTCACATCATGTTCATCCTATTTCAATGTGGAGAAGATGAAATCCAACTATGGACGACGCACTCATTCCACTACACTGGCCGGCAAACTAATCAATACGGACAAGCATGAAGCCAATGTGTATGACAGACAACGTTGCAATATATATGAACGAAAGAGAGGTGGAACGCTTCTTTCAAGTCATTGCACTCGGAGCCTACCGGCCAATCATCTTTCCTATCTTTCGTCGTGAACGCCCACGCATCGAGAAGTATTACTTGCTTCGGGCTGCCAAGCAAGCCTATAAACAGAAAGCAGATGGAGTCATCATTGATGACAAGAACAATTACCGCATCATCAAATACACAAACTGATAGACAACCCTCTGTCACTCCATAAATTAAATGCAAATGAGGATTTGTACAAGATAAATGAAGTATGGTGTGGAGGTGAATTGCCTGATAGATGACAAAAGAACAAGTTTAAGGAGAAAAATATCCTCAAACGAAAAAAAAACAGCTCACATAAGACGTTTTTGCTAAATTATTCTTATCTTTGTGCCGTTACAGACCATCTGTGACTGACATAATAAAGGAAGCGTTTAGTCCTTTCCGCTGGTAAACTTCGACAACTTACCTGTGAAAGATGGAATGACAAAACGCTCTTACTGTGCATTGATAGTATGGGCTTCCGTGAAGTCCTGCACTATATGCATAGGTGTGAGCTGTTTCTTCTAATCCATCTTTCGGGCAGTCGAAGGCCTACCAGCAGATTAGATGAGGGGCTCACACTTTCTTTATATCAACTTGACTTTTCTATGATTATGAAGTAAATAAAGACACAATGAAACATTTAAACCTAATGACTTTTATTATTCTGATGTTGCAGACAATGTCTGCATATGCACAGATGACAGATGGCGGTGAGGAACAGAATGGAGAAGAAACATTGTACCTTTATACCAATTCCTCCTCTGAAGCCATGGTTTATTCGCTTGATGATATTAAGTGTATTACGTTCGGTGACAAAGGTGTTCAAATATGGAGTACCCTCTGGCCTACAGAATATGCCTATTCAACCTCCCCCGTTCTTTCATTAAGCAAAAGGAAAAATGAACCAGACAATATTAATCTTGCATATTATGAAGCAAATGTAATTACATTTGACAAGGAAAATACCACTTTGGTGGTAAAAGCCAATAGCAACCCTCTTGTGGTGAAAGTGTTTGACCTACGAGGACATATTTTAATAAATAAGACGTTTTTTTCATCCGTCTGCAATTTATCGTTAACGGATGTCTCCTCTGGTATTTATATTGTTATGGTTGTTTGCGGAAACCGTGTCTTCTCTCAAAAAATAACAAAATAGTGCTTGTAGTCCATGAAAAAGTTGTTTCTATTCATAATATTTTTGATATGCACATTGCAAGGTATGTCTCAAAATATCTTTGATATCTACTATGAAGGAGAAGTTGTAGAGAGTATCCCTGTGGGGGATGTGGATAGTATCAATGTTTCAAGTGACGATGAAAATCGAAGACTTGTAAATTTTTACAGGAATGGTGAAATATTTCTCAACTACGACTCTGAAGTTGTAGACAGTATTATTGTCAACAATTCAGGTGTTGAACCTCTTTCCTTTATAGGCATTGTTGGTTTCAATCAAGAACTCTATGTGAAAAATATAGGTGTGCTATCACCAACGACTTCTTCTCAATATAAGACATTTGTCAATAATCTAACCAAAAAGGATGGTTCTTTGCTTTACTATGCGGAAGATTGTGCACTCAATATGATTGAAAACTATTCTTTCCCACCAACTATTAAAAATATCAATCTCATCACTTTCACCGATGGTTTGGATCAAGGTTCGCTAATGATGAATTCCAACTATGCTAATGAAGATGACTACCTCAATGCATTGAGCCATCGAATCGCCAATACATTTATTGAAAGCAGACCTCTAACAGCCTATTCTTTAGGACTATTGGGTAAAGATGTATACGATCATGGGAAGTTTATGAAAAATCTCAAAAAACTAGCTTCCAAACCAGATAATGCCATAGAGGTGAATAGTATGAATGATGTGAATGACAAACTACAAGATATTGCCAATCAGATTGTTAGCATTAATAGCCGACAAACAGTTAGTCTAAAGATTCCAGGAGTAAGCGATGGGACAATCGTTCGCTTTATTTTCGACGATGCCAGTCCCCAAAATAGCCAAATGTATATTGAGGGGACATTAAATCTTCAAGAACGCTCCCTAAACAGCGTCATCTATAATGGTATCACAGCCCCTAGTGGCAGTTTCATTCAAGGTACACAAGATGGTATCTTCATTGTTTTTACATTTACAGGGCTTCAGAGAGCTGATGGGAATGGACTGATTCCCACAAACAACATCCGACAATACAATATGCCACCGAATTCCACGTCGTGGCAAATCAATTCTGAATTCAAACCTTCAAGTAATACACTAACCACAACCACTCACTCAAGTACTGCTATTTTATTAGTACTCGATTGTTCAAGTTCATTAGGGCAAGATTTTTCCAAAATGAAGCAATATGCCCAAAATTTCATCAATAAAGTAGCTGATAATGCTGCCCCATTTGATGTATCGCCACCGGCCAATGTCAAAGCATCACTTGATGATGAACAACTTGCTGTAAATGTGTCATGGGATGTGGTTAAGAACGCAGAAAGTTACTCTGTTTGGCGCTGTAACAAAAGAAATGGTACATTCAATATGTTGAAAAGTGGAATTACTTCAAATTCTTGGACAGATGAGTTGCCTCTGAATGATAATTATTATATAGTGTATGCCTTTGGGAAAGGGTTTACAAGTACTGCAAGCAATGTGTCAAATGGTGTAAGTTGCTATTTGGAACCACCCGCTAATTTGTATGCGACACTTTCTGTGGTAGATAGTGTCCTTGGTATCTATGTGACATGGGATTCTGTGAAATATGCAAAGTGTTATTCTGTCTATCGAAGTCACAATAATAGTAATTCATACTCTTTGATTGCTGACAGTGTCACAGCCAATGGTTGGACTGATTTGTCTCCACTCTCAGGAGTAAATTATTATAAAGTTCTTGCAAGAAATCGCAATTTTATAAGTCCTTTAAGTGTTTGTTTTGGATTGGACTACATAATGCCTTCACCACAAAATCTGTCGGCAAAGATTGAAGAGGTGGATTCTAGTCTCTCCATCAAATTGGTATGGGATTCGGTTGCATATGCACAATTCTATACAGTTTATCGAAGTAAAAATAATTCAAGTTATTCTTTCTCACAAATTGCAGATAGCATCACAACCTCTTCATGGATGGATGGCTCACCACTTGAAGGATATAATTACTACAAGATAAAGGCAAATGGTTATGGATTAAGTAGCTCCTATAGTGATTATGCAATTGTTAATTGTAAGTTGGAATCTCCCACCAACGTAAAAGCATCATTGGATGATGAGGATTTTGTCATCAATGTGACATGGGATGCTGTCAGCCATGCAGAATATTATGCAATTTATCGTAGCAGCTCGTCATCTGGTTCATTCTCTATGGTAGCCGATAGCATCACTTCCACTTCTTGGACAGACAAAACACCGCTCAGTGGCTACAATTACTACAGGGTTTATGCCAAGAACCATGGTATAACAAGCAATGCCAGCAACTCTTCAAACTTTGTGAATTACACATTGGCAGTTCCCACTAACGTACAAGCGTCAATGGATGATGAGGATTTTGCCATTAATGTATCGTGGGATGCCGTCAACTATGCAGAATGTTATGCCGTTTATCGTAGCAAATCGTCGTATGGTTCATTCTCTATGGTAGTCGATAGTATCACTTCCACTTCTTGGACAGACAAGACACCGCTCAGTGGCTACAATTACTACAGGGTTTATGCCAAGAGCCATGGTATAACAAGCAATGCCAGTAACTCTTCAAACTTTGTGAATTACACATTGGCAGTTCCCACTAACGTACAAGCCTCATTGGACGAAGAGGATTTTGTCATCAATGTGTCGTGGGATGCCGTCAACCATGCAGAATTTTATGCCGTTTATCGCAGCAAATCATCATCAGGGTCATTTACAATGGTAGCCGACAGCATCACCTCTACTTCCTGGACAGATAAGGCACCGCTCAATGGATACAATTACTACAAAGTTTATTCCAAGGGTCATGGAATAATAAGCAACGCCAGCAACTGTTCAAACAATGTCAATTATACTTTGTCGGCTCCCACCCATGTACAAGCAACATTGGACGAGGAGGATTTTGTCATCAATGTGTCGTGGGATGCCGTCAACCATGCAGAATTTTATGCCGTTTATCGTAGCAAATCATCATCAGGGTCATTTGCAATGGTAGCCGACAGCATCACCTCTACTGCCTGGACAGACAAGGCACCGCTCAGTGGCAATAATTATTACAAAGTATATGCTATGAGCCATGGGATTACAAGTGGTGTCAGCAATCCTTCAAACAATATCAATTACTCTTTAGAAGTTCCCACCAACGTCAAAGCTTCATTGGATGAAGAAGAATTCGTCATTAATGTGAATTGGGATGCTGTTTGGCATGCAGAATGTTATGCTGTTTATCGTAGTAGCTCGTCATCTGGGGCATTTTCCATAGTAGCCGACAGCATCGCCTCCACTTCATGGATAGACAAGACACCGTTCAAAGGTTACAATTATTACAAAGTTTACGCCAAGGGGCATGGGACAACAAGCGTTGCTAGCAATTCTTCAAACTCTGTCAATTACACTATAGCAGCTCCCTCTAACGTCAAGGCCTCATTGGATGATGAGGATTTTGTCATCAGTGTGTCTTGGGATGCCGTCAACCATGCAGAATGTTATGCCGTCTATCGCAGCAAATCGTCATCAGGGTCATTTACAATGGTAGCCGACAGCATCACTTCCACTACCTGGACCGACAAGGCTCCGCTCAAAGGATACAATTATTACAAAGTATATGCCAAGAGCCATGGAATAACAAGCAATGCCAGCTATTCTTCAAACTCAGTCAATTATACCATCTCTGCTCCCTCTAATGTCAAGGCTGCATTGGATGAAGAGACTTTTGTTATTAATGTGACGTGGAATGCCGTTAACCATGCAGAATGTTATGCCGTTTATCGCAGCAAATCGTCATCAGGGTCATTTGCAATGGTAGCAGATAGCATCACCTCCACTGCCTGGACTGACAAGACTCCGCTTAATGGTTATAACTACTACAGGGTGTATGCCAAGAGCCATGGGATAACAAGTGCCAGTGACATATCAAATAATGTTTATTATACCATTGATGTCCCGAAAAATGTTTATGCTTCATTGGATAATAACAATAACGTCGTTCGTGTTGGATGGGATTCTGTCAGCCATGCAGAGTATTATGCTGTATATCGCTCTCGTTATTTGAACAGCACATATGAACTGATAGCCGATAGTGTCACTTCCAATAAATGGACAGATAGTGCTCCTCTTATTTGTAATTATTACAAGGTAAAGGCAAAAACTCATGGGATAGAAAGCAATTTTAGCATTGCATCCAATGAGGTAATGCTTTCTATAGGTAGGACATTCAAAGTGAATGGTGTCAATTTTAAAATGATTAATGTAGATGGAGGAACATTCCAAATGGGGTCAACCACTGGCGATAGCGATGAAAAGCCGCTACATATAGTTACACTTTCAGATTATTATATAGGGGAGACGGAGGTGACACAAGAACTATGGATGGCCGTGATGGGGAACAACCCTTCTTCTTTCTCTGGGACAAATCTCCCTGTGGAAAATGTTAGTTGGGAAGATTGTCAGACGTTTATCAACAAATTAAACCAATTGACAGGATTGTTATTCCGTCTTCCCTCAGAGGCGGAATGGGAATTCGCAGCCATTGGTGGTGCCAAGAGTGAGGGTTACAATTATAGTGGAAGCAATAATATAACAGAGGCAGCATGGTATAATTCCAATAGCTATTACAGAACACAGGAGGTTGGTAAAACAATATCCAACGAATTGGGTATTTTTGATATGAGCGGCAATGTAAAAGAATGGTGCCAAGACTGGTATGGTTCATACAATAACAGCGAGCAAACCAACCCAACGGGGGCTTCATCTGGTTCCAATCGTGTAGAACGCGGAGGAAGTTGGAACGACAGTCCAAAAAACTGTCGTGTGCGAAACCGAGATTATGACAATCCTGCCGCAAAGAAAAACAACGTTGGTTTAAGAATTGCATTGAGCAGATAGCCATTTATAATATTAAAGACAAATTAATATGAAAAGATTAGTAACAGTATTTTTATCATTATGTGTTTTTTCCGTTTCTTATGGATTGGTATTTACAGTAGACAAAATCACTTATACTACTTTGGATGATAGTTCTGTTAAAGTAACAGGTTTCAGTTTTTCTCTTGTTGATGTTGTTATTCCTTCTGAAGTAACATATCAAAACGTAATTTACCAAGTAAAAGAAATTGGAAATCGTGGATTAGTTGGATATAAAAACAGTTCAAGTTCAAAGATGGAAACACTTGTCATTTCTGAAGGAATTGAAAAAATAGGATTACGAGGTGTAAATAGTAATAGCAAATTAAAAAGTGTTACTTTACCCAATTCATTAATAGAGATTGGAGCTAACGCCTTCAGTAGTCTTTCTTCTTTAATGGTAGTAGATTTTCCAAATGGAAGCAACCTTAAAACGATTGGTGATGAAGCTTTTTATAATTGTGCGAAGTTGGAAACTTTTTCTATTCCTTCTTCTGTAGAATATATTGGTGAAAAAGCATTTAGGAGTGATAAAAAACTAAATTCAATTATAATAATACCTGAAAATGTTTCTGTTATTCCATTTCACTGTTTTTATGGATGTTCATCCTTAAGCACCGTTGTCCTTCATGATCACATCTCACGAATTGAAGAACGTGCTTTTGACGGGTGCACAGCACTTGAAAATATTGATACGGAATTTTTAGAAACAGTGGATTATATCGGCCCATTAGCATTTTCTTATGTCCCTGGAATAAGACATTTGGTTTTAAGTGGAAAACTTGGAACTATCAGTGCTTCGTGTTTTCATGATTGTAAAAATTTGGAATATGTATGGTTAAAGGAGGGAATAACCTCTGTGTCCTTGCATGCTTTTGGCTCATGTAGAAATTTGAAGTATATAGTATTGCCATCTTCTCTTGAAACCGTTGGAGCTGGTGCATTTGGTGAAAACACGGCTTTGTTAGATTATGTAGATCATGATCCAAGAACATTCTTTTTTTTGGCAGAAACTCCATTTTCCATCGAACACGTGCCAACAACAGATGGAGGTAATGCATATCCTTCGTTGGGGAAAATAGTTGCTGGCGACAAATTATATGTAAAGGAGTCTGCTATGGAGGCCTATAAAACAAAATGGAAATCTTATAAAAAAAATATTGATTATATGATTCCATTTAATGCTGACCTTACCTATTCGACTAATTATCGTGAATTTGATATGGATTTTCATATTACGGCAATAAATGGGAACAAACCATTTGTAGCGACCTGTTTTAAAGAGAATTCCGTAACTTTCACAAGTCTTGATGATTATATCGTACCAGCGGAAACAGGTGTTGTGATTCGTAAGATTTCTGATGAAAATACATGGTTTCAAATCGCAGAACTGCAGGATAATACGTTGTCTATGAATAATTATCTAAAGGGTGTTACTTATTCAGAGATGCTAACTCCTACTACAGATGATGGAGATGTAAATTATGTTCTCTATAATGGGGTGTTCTGTCAATTCAGTAACGCTGGTATGTTTGGCGATCATAAAGCTTTCTTACAATTGCCCTCACAAACAGCGGGTGTGTCATTATCATTCAATTTCGACAACGATTCTGATGGGATTATTGAGTTGAATCATCAATCTGATAGAAATGACACCATATATAATATAAACGGTGTACGTATATTAAATCCCCAAAAAGGGTTGTATATCAAAAATGGCAAAAAAATCATTATAAAATAACCGAAGCGATGAAAAGGAAGTATATTAAACCAAAAATAACATTGGATAATTTGGCAACAAATATCATCATGGATACTTTTTCACTGCCCAATACAGGGTTAATAAATGACCCAAGCCTAGGACAGGCAAATGATTTTGATTTTGATGAAGATGATGACAATAATCCTTCTATTAACATTTGGGATAAAGATTTGTAGTTTTCTGCTCTATGAATCATTGGAAGATTGGAGATTTTGAACCAGGGTGTCGAAGATTTTGATGTTTTATAGTGGAAAGAGACAATAAAGAGGTGTGACGCTGAAAGGACGCGTAGCCTCCTACATGCCTCCTCTGCCTATAGGCTTTTTAAAACATCTATCAAGAGGATGCCACTATTCTCATAGTGCTCAGTCGTCATTCGTATTTGTTCTTAATAGAGTGATATTCATCGGAAGCCAACGGTCGGCAGACGCAGGGAATTGGAAATCGATGGGCGAAGCTGGAGTCAAAACCAATTGCTGTTTGGCTCTTCTGCTTCGGCCGTCGATTTGTTTTTCCGACCCAGCTCAGCACCAGTTTGAACAATGACTGAGAGAGTTGTCTTCAGGATGAGAATCTTCAACATTTTTTTAATTTTTTTCAAGTACGCATCAAATCTGCGCACTTTCCGCCTACCTTTGCATCAGAAAACAAAAACAAAGGGATTTTAAACATCCAAGCGTTCTTTAAAAAGTGACTTGAGACATGGCAAAGCTTCATGTTGAAAGTGACGACCTGAAGATCTTGGCTCGTAGACGTGAGATCAAGGTGAATGAGCGAAGGAAGATGCTCCGTATGCCAAAAGGTGCTGTTGTCGGCCTTAAGACATGGGGTAGGATAAACTTCCTTACTCATCATCGAGGCTGGACCCTGATTGTGGTAAAGAAGCACCGGCGGGGTACTGTCAACGATTGAGGCAGGTCGTTACCTTGAGGATGGGACTTCCGGGATGGGAGCCGCCTCGCAGATTTTCCCGCTTGAAATGACAGGCGGATGCAGGATGTGAAAAGACGGTATGGTTCCAGAATGGAATTATTGATGATGCAGTCCGACTACCAATAAAATGGTGTTCGGGCTGTCTTGTTTTTGTCATTTTTTCCTGTTTCACCTTATGGATGTCCTGCCAATAAAAAAGATGCTCAAATGCTTGTGATATTCAAAATTAGTTCGTATTTTTGCAACTTACTTATGGTCGTTAATTTGAATGAAAAACAAATCCAAATAAATACCACAAATCAATAAAAACACGATATCATGGCACTAATCAAATGTAGAGAGTGTGGGCAAGTCATTTCTGATATGGCAGACCACTGTCCCAAATGCGGATGCCCGGTGATGAATGAAAGTGAAGAGACACAGTACGGGCCAACGAGTGAACAAATGATGTATCAAGATGTTGCCAGCAGCGGTAATGGCAGTAACAATAACAACAAGTTGTTGTATGCCATCCTGGCTTTCTTGGTGGCCATCATCATCGGAGGCGGCATTTTCTATTTCATTGACAGGAACAATAAGATGGAGAAGGCTCTTGAACAGCAGCAACAACAACACGTCGCCGACTCCCTCGCCAAAGACTCCCTCGCCAAGGCACAGGTGATTAAAGACTCCCTCAACATTTTGAAAGCTGAGGCACAACCCCGTGTGGCACCACAACCTCGTGTGGTGACAATAGATGGCTACCATCACCTCAAAGGAGCCATTTCCAAGTATGGCATCACCATGGACATTCAAGTCAACGGCGGTTACGTGGAAGGCACCTATTACTATCACTCCCAGGGGCGTTCTGCCAAGATGACAGTCTATGGCAACCTTTCAGGCAGTCAACTTCATTTGGAAGAATATAATCCCGATGGCGTTAACACAGGATGTTTCGATGGCACCTTCAACGGTTACAGTTACAGTGGCGGTTTCCAGAATTACATGAAAGGCACCTATTTCAAATTCAATGTCGTGGAGAAATAGCATGCTGGTACAAATGAACTTAAAATGGCAAATGATATGAGAACGAAGATTTTGCCTTTGGCGCTACTGCTGTTTGTTGCAGGGTTGTGTGTGCAGTGCAGGGTGAAGCCTGCTACGGAACAAGGGGAAAATGGAGGTACGACGACGGAAGTCGTGAAAAAGGACTCCGTTTCGGAGAAAAAAGACTCCGTCCCAGAGAAGAAAGATTCCATTCCTGAGAAGAAAGATTCTTCTGAGGTGGCAGACAAGGCACAGGCAGAAACTGCCGTGCCACAAGGAGAGCCACATAAAGGTTTCGTCTATGTGAGTAACATCATCCCCGACCTGGTGGTGGATTTGCGTTATTTCACGACCAACAACTTCATGGGTATGAAGGTGGATGGATACGAGGCCAATGTCGCCATCCTTTCCAAGGCAGCGGCCATCGCCTTGAGCAAGGCTGCCGACGAACTGCGTGAGAAAGGCTATGTCATCAAGGTTTATGATGCCTACCGTCCTCAAAAAGCCGTCGACCATTTTGTCAGGTGGGCTAAGACCAGTGACCAACGCAACAAGAAGGACTACTATCCCGACTTTTCAAAGACCAGCCTCTTCCCGACGTATATAGCAAGGAAGTCGGGGCATAGCAAGGGCAGTACGATAGACATGACCATCTGTGACAAGAAAACGGGTGAAGAGGTGGACATGGGTGGGCACTTCGACTATTTCGGGCGACCGTCACACCCGTCGTTCACAGGAAAATACTCCGGTGGTGAGGTGACACAGCAGCATAAGAAGAACCGCATGATGCTTCGCAACGTAATGGTGCGCCATGGTTTCAAGCCCTACGACAGCGAGTGGTGGCACTTCACACTTAAAAACGAACCCTATCCGTCTACATATTTCAATTTCCCAGTGAAGTAGCAATGGTGCTGGATTTTTAATATTGATAGCCAATAAGATATATTACTATGGCATTGGTCAATTGTTCAGAATGTGGTCAAATGGTCTCAGACAGGGTAAAGCTATAGCTACGCATTCAAAAAAACGAGAAAATGTGTTGCTATTTGGGATAAAATGCGTAATTTTGCACAATTATTCATTACAGGTCCTTTTCAAGTGAAACATGCATCAACAACCCATGCAGCCTTGATTGTCGATTGTTGTCGTTCTTTTACCTGGTTGTTGACTTGCAAACAAGAGAAATATCCTGGATAGACAAACAAGAAAGAGAAGAAACAATACAAATAAATTTATGAAAAAACTATTGGCTTTATGCTTGATAGCCTCCATGGCATTGGCCTCCTATGCCCAGAATGCTGGCGACAAGGTGGACATCATGGGGCGTATCGGTTACTGTTGGAAAGAAAGTGAATCATGGTCCAACGAAAACGGTGTCATCATCTTCAACTCCGTCCAGTGGGGCGGTGTTGCCGCATGGTTTGATGATGAAGACTGGTCGGGATATAGCAAGGTGGTGTATGAATTTGCAGAACCGACACCGCTATACACCCAGATTCAACTCCAGAGAAACAACGGAGAAGCTTACACCCAAGGGGCAGGCACCGGCAGCACCTCAGTGGAGATGTCGTTTGAAGACAAAGATGTGACAAGTGTCAAACAAATCGCACTCCAAGCATCTGGTGAAGCCACCATTGTCATCAAAGCCATTTATTTGGTGGTAGGAGACCAGGGCTATGCCGACCTCATCACCAATGGCAACTGCGAAGGTAGCGAAACGACAAACTACACCAGCAAAGAGTATACTTCCGCAACGTCATACTGGGGGCCGTCCCGTCTTGTCACAGACCCGACAAATGCCAGCAACAAGTGCATCGAGGTGGTGTCGAGAGACATTCCCCAGGGTCAAACATCCATCGACAACTGGGACAGCCAATTCTTCATCACCGTGGCTGAGAAACTGCAACCGGGCGACGAATACGTCTTCTCCTTCAAGGTGCGTGCAGAGAAAGCTGCCAATAGCCAGACTCAAGCTCACAACCAACCGGGACAATACAATCATTGGGACATGCTTGGCGACATCCCCTTCACCACGAGTTGGGTGAATATCAAAAAGACCGGAACCATCACCGAAGACCAAGTTTACAAAGCTGGCGATGCACGTGATGAAAGCAATGAGATGCACACCATCGCCTTCAACCTTGCCGTGCTGAAGGAAGCCAACAAATACTACTTCGACGACATCAAGTTCTTCGTGAAGAAAGCTCCTGTGGCCAAACTCTTCGGCGATGCCAATGGCGACGGAGAGGTGACCATCACCGACGTCACCATTGCCGTGGATTACATTCTCAGCAGTTCAACAGGCTTCATCGTCTTTGAGAACGCTGATGTCAATGAAGACGGAGAGGTGAACATCACCGATGTCACCCTCATTGTGGACATCATCCTCAATCAAGCGGAAATGATCACTGTGACAGTGGACAACACCCGATATCAGAAGATTACGGGATTCGGCGCCGCTGCCTGCGATGGCGCCATGTGCCCCTTGGGCACCGACACACAGCCCGTGAAGCTGCTGTATGGCCCTGAGTCGGAGATAGGCTTGAACATCATGCGCATGGAGATATCTCCCAACTTCGTTGGTGATGTCAGGGTTCCTGAGTGGGGAAACTGGGATACACCCTACGACTGGCAAGGGTCTGTCCCCTCTGCACAGATTGTCAAGCAGCGAGGCGGCATCGTCTTTGGCACGCCATGGTCGCCTCCAGGAGACTACAAAACCAACGGCACCGCCCAGGGCGGCAACAGTGATAGTCAGGGCAATCAGCGCGGCCAACTGCGCGAGGATTGCTATGACAAGTTCTTCCCCTGGCTGAACACGTTCCTGGAGTACATGAAGTCGAAAGGAGTGGAGATGGATGCCGTTTCCATTCAGAACGAACCCGACTGGTGGGTCGACTACTCCGGTTGCCTCTACACACCACAGCAACAACTCAACCTTGTCAAGAATTATGCCCATATGCTCGACAGGCAGACATATGGCGGTGTCCGCCTGATCAGTGCCGAGCCGTTGGGCTTCGACCCCAGTTATTCCAATATGCTGTTGAATGACGCGACGGCACGCAACCAGATTGACATCATCGCCGGACACCTCTACGGGCATCCGCCATTGGGAAACATGAAGAGCGCTGCCACCTTGGCCGCAAGATATGGCAAGGAAGTGTGGATGACAGAGCACTCTGTTTCCGACAACATCCAGGGCTTGCCCAATTGGCACGAGCAACTCCTCTTCGCCGAGGAACTCAATGAATGCATGCTGTCGGGCTGCACCGCATACATCTTCTGGTACATGCGTGCCCACTGGTCTTTCGTCGGGACAGGAGAGGGGGATTATCCTGGCAACACGAAGAACACTCTGCTGCCTCGCGCATTTGTGATGTCGCACTTCTCCAAGCATGTCACAGGTTCCACTCGCCTCGGCACCACTGCCAGCGTCAACACCGGCACCAATTCCGCTTTCGAGACATCTGCTTACATCAAGGGCGACTCGCTCATCGTGATGGCCATCGACACCACCAAGAATGCGACCAGCCTGAAACTCAAGTTGCCAGTAAAGGTGAAAAGTGGTGTGCGCCTGTCGTCAACATCGAATGAGTCGCTTTGCAAAGAAACAACCATCTCCATCAACAAACCGACTCAGGAATTGACCGTCAGATTGCCGGAACGTAGCTTGAACACTCTCATATTCATCATTGACAATACGGATGGTGCCGCCCATCTGCCACAGAAAGGCAGAAGCGAATCGGAAATGACCTTTGCACCGCTGCCTTTGGGAAAAGCCACTTTCCCCATCCCGTGATGACGCTTGTCATTCATGGTGAAAGAAAATCGTTTGTTTCAGACATGATGGCATCGTAGGTTGCCTATAGTCATTGGGAGAAAATGGAACTCGTGTCGAATGACATGAACCATTTTCTCCCATAATAACAAGTGGCTGCCTTTCAGTCGGTTGCAAGCGTTTGCATGTTTGGCCGACCACCAAGGTTTTGAAAAGCTTTATGAAAGAATCCTGGCATGGCTTGAAAAAAAAGATTGCGAAAAATTTGGCTGGTTCAAAAAATGTTCCTACCTTTGCACCGCTTTTCACAAAAGGGGCGTTTAGCTCAGTTGGTTTAGAGCATCTGCCTTACAAGCAGAGGGTCGGCGGTTCGAATCCGTCAACGCCCACTTGGGGTGATTCCCTGTGGCTCTTCGGGGCTGCGGGGATTTTTTGTTTTTTTAGGGATTATTATTCGTCGATACGACAAGAAATTCTTACCTTTGCACCGTATTAGCATTAAAAGGATAAAAAGAGACACCTTTAGTTGTCGCAAATCCATATTGATAGATATGATGAGTCTTGATACATTGACGGCCATTTCGCCTATTGACGGCCGCTATAGAGGGAAAACAGAACTGTTGGCAGGATATTTCTCAGAGTATGCACTTATTAAGTATAGGATACGCGTTGAGATAGAGTATTTCATTGCTCTATGCCGTCTTCCTTTGCCCCAACTCGCAGACTTCGATGCCACGCGGTTCCCTTTGCTGCGTGCCATTTACGAGGAGTTCACCGAGGAGGATGCCCGTCGTGTGAAAGACATCGAGAAAGTGACCAACCACGACGTGAAGGCCGTGGAGTATTTCATCAAGGAAAAGCTCGACCAGGCTGGAGGCTTCGAGGCATGCAAGGAGTTCATCCATTTCGGACTCACCTCGCAGGACATCAACAACACCGCCGTGCCGCTGAGCATCAAGGAGGCTCTTCATGACGTGTTGCTCCCGTTGCTCGACCAACTGGTGGACCAACTGCGTGAATATGCCGAGGCATGGAAGGACGTGCCGATGCTGGCCAAGACCCATGGACAACCGGCGTCGCCCACCAGGTTGGGCAAGGAGGTCATGGTATTCGTCTATCGGCTCACCCGGCAGATAGAGCAACTCAAGGCTTGTGGCGTCACTGCCAAGTTCGGTGGGGCGACGGGCAACTTCAACGCCCACCATGTGGCCTTCCCCGACATCGACTGGCGTGACTTCGGCAACCGCTTCGTGGCGGAGAGCCTTGGCTTGGAAAGGGAGGAGTATACCACGCAAATCAGCAACTACGACTGCCTCGGCGCCGTCTTCGACGCACTCAGGCGTGTCAACACCATCATCATCGACCTCGACCGTGACTTCTGGATGTACATCTCCATGGAGTATTTCAAGCAGAAGATCAAGAAAGGGGAGGTGGGCTCCAGCGCCATGCCACACAAGGTCAACCCCATTGACTTCGAGAACAGCGAAGGCAACCTGGGCATCGCCAACGCCATACTGCAGTTCCTGGCAGCCAAACTGCCGGTGAGCCGCCTGCAGCGCGACCTTACCGACTCCACCGTGCTGCGCAACGTGGGGGTGCCTCTTGGCCATACGGTCATCGCCGTGGAGAGTACGCTGAAGGGACTTCGCAAACTCATCCTCAACGAGCAGAAACTGCATGAGGACTTGGAGGCTAATTGGGCGGTGGTGGCCGAGGCCATACAGACCATCCTGAGAAGGGAGGCCTATCCCAATCCCTATGAGGCGCTCAAGCAACTTACGCGAACCAATCAGAAGATTGACGAGAAAACCATTCGCGAGTTTGTTGCAAGTCTTGACGTCGACGAAGAAATCAAGAAACAGTTATTGGCGATAACGCCACAAAATTATACTGGCATTTAATTCTTTATTTTATTAACCAACCAGCCGTGAGGCTAATTAATCAATTTTGGAACTATGGATATTGAAAACGAAAAGAAGAACGAGGAACTGTCCAATGAGCAGAACTCGGGTGGCCGTGAAGGTTATCAGTCAAATGGACAAAACAGCAACTATTCAAGAGACTATCGTGGAGGCACACGTCCGCAACGTCCGAGAATCCACTCTCAACATGCTTATTCTACCGAACGAAAGAACGATGATGAAGGTGGTTTCCGTCCAGAAGGCTTTGGAGCCAGTCTCCAAGGTGGCGGACAACGTCAGTATCGACCCCGTTACAACAACAATTCAGGCGACTATCAGCAGGGCGGCTACCAGCCCCGTCAGCAGGGCGGCTACCAGCCCCGTCAGCAGGGAGGTTACCAGCCCCGTCAGCAGGGCGGCTACCAACCCCGTCAGCAGGGAGGTTACCAGCCCCGTCAGCAGGGCGGCTACCAGCCCCGTCAGCAGGGAGGTTATCAGCCCCGTCAGCAGGGCGGCTACCAACCCCGTCAGCAGGGCGGCTACCAGCCCCGTCAGCAGGGAGGCTACCAGCAAGGTGGTTATCAGTCCCGTCAGCAGGGTGGTTACCAGCAGCGCCAGCAAGGCGGCTACCAGCAGGGTGGCTACCAGCAGCGTGGTGGTTATCAGCAGCGTGGCGGCTACCAGCAGCGTGGCGGCTACCAGCAGGGCTATCGCCAACATGGCTATGACCCGAACGCCAAATACAATATGAAGAAGCGCATCGAGTACAAGGAAGAGAACATCGATCCCAATGAGCCGATCCGCCTCAACAAGTTCCTGGCCAATGCAGGCATTTGCAGCCGTCGTGAGGCCGACACCTTCATCCAGGCCGGTGTGGTGACTGTGAACGGCGAGGTGGTCACCGAACTGGGCACCAAAGTGTCTCGCACCGACGAGGTGATGTTCCACGACCAACCGGTGAAGTTGGAGAAGAAAGTGTATGTCTTGCTCAACAAGCCGAAGGACTATGTCACCACCAGCGACGACCCTCAGCAGCGGAAAACCGTCATGGACCTGGTGAAGAACGCTTGCCCGGAGCGCATATACCCTGTAGGACGTCTGGACCGCAACACCACGGGTGTGCTGCTTCTCACCAATGACGGCGACCTGGCCAGCAAACTCACCCATCCCAAATTCTTGAAGAAAAAGGTGTACCACGTGTTCCTCGACAAGAACGTCACCGCTCACGACATGCAACAAATCGTGGAGGGCATCACGCTCGACGACGGTGAAATCAAGGCCGATGCAGTGGAATATGCCAGCGATACCGACAAGAGCCAGGTGGGCATTGAGATACATAGTGGGAAGAACCGCATCGTGCGTCGCATCTTCGAAAGCCTCGGATACAAGGTGGTGAAACTCGACCGCGTGCAGTTCGCCGGACTCACCAAGAAAAACGTGCGCCGCGGCGACTGGCGTTTCCTCACCGAAAAAGAAGTGGAGATGCTGCGCATGGGCGCTTTTGAATAATTTGCAGACCTTGGCCTGCATGTCATCAAAAACAAAAGAAATGGAAAAAATAAGTAGGACAAAAGTAGTGGATGTGTTGCGCCGCACAGACTACGGCGCCGTGGTTAACGTGAAAGGTTGGGTGCGTACGCACCGCAGCAGCAAGGCGGTGGAATTCATCCACATCAATGACGGCTCTACCATCAAGAACGTACAGGTGGTGGTCAATCCGGAAGACTTCGATGCCGATGTCCTCAAACAGGTCACCACAGGTGCCTGCATCAGCGTCAACGGCGTGCTCGTGGAGAGCATGGGCGCCGGTCAGGCAAGTGAGATACAGGGTAAGGAGATAGAGATTTACGGTCTCTGTGGCAACGACTACCCGATGCAGAAGAAGGGACAGAGCTTCGAGATGATGCGCAAGAACGCTCATCTGAGGCTCCGCACCAACACGTTCGGGGCGGTCATGCGCATACGTCACAACATGGCCATCGCCATCCATGACTATTTCCACAAGAATGGCTTTTTCTACTTCCATTCGCCCATCATCACCGGCAGCGACTGCGAAGGGGCTGGACAGATGTTCCAGGTGACCACTAAGAACCTTTACGACCTGAAGAAAGACAAGGACGGAAAGATCATCTATGATGATGACTTCTTCGGAGTGCAAACCTCGCTTACCGTCAGCGGACAGTTGGAGGGTGAGTTGGGTGCCACCGCACTGGGTGCCATCTACACCTTCGGACCGACGTTCCGCGCAGAGAACTCCAATACGCCGAGGCATCTTGCTGAGTTCTGGATGATAGAGCCGGAAGTGGCTTTCATCGACCTCGAAGGTCTGATGGACCTTGAGGAGGACTTCATCAAGCATTGTGTGCGCTGGGCCCTTGACAACTGCAAGGACGACTTGGAGTTCCTCAACAAGATGGTGGACAAGACGCTTCTGCAAAGGCTCAACTCCGTGCTTGAAGGGTCGTTCGTCAGGCTGCCCTATACCGAGGGCATCCGCATCCTCGAGGAGGCGGTGGCTGCCGGACGCAAGTTCGAGTTCCCCGTCAGCTGGGGCATGGACCTGGCTTCCGAGCATGAGCGCTACCTGGTGGAGGAGCATTTCAAGCGCCCTGTGATCATGACGGACTATCCGAAAGACATCAAGGCTTTCTATATGAAAATCAACGATGACGACCGCACGGTGCAGGGCACCGACGTGCTCTTCCCGCAAATCGGTGAGATTATCGGCGGCAGCGTGCGTGAGGAGAACTACGACAAGTTGATGGGCGAGATAGAGCGCCGTGGCATTCCCTTCAAGGACATGTGGTGGTATCTCGACACCCGCAAGTATGGCTCTTGCCCGCATGGCGGCTTCGGCCTGGGCTTCGAAAGGCTCATCCTCTTTGTCACCGGCATGCAGAACATCCGCGACGTCATACCTTTCCCACGTACTCCGAAGAGCGCTGAGTTTTAGGAGATTTTAGTAGGATATAGGACGTTTTAGGAGAACATCAATAATTCCGCCACCATGGCTGCAAAAAAATGCAGCGATGGTGGCGGAATTGTTTTTCGCTTGCTTGCTGTCAGCGCATGCTCTTTATGGTTCTTATGGTGCCGTCTGTGCCGCGGACGGTGAACTCATATTCTTGTTCCTTGAAGAAAGGGTAGGAGAGGAATTGCTGGAAGGAGAGTATGGGCGTGCCGCTGATGCTCAGGATGATGTCGCCCTGCCGGAATCCGCATTGGTAGTGGCGTCCGCCCTCGAAGACGAGTCCCACCGAGGCGCGACCTTCTTTCGGGACGAAGGCGATGCTCATCTGCTCGTTGCTCACCATGGTCGACATCGCTTCGTCATAGGGTTGGAACACCAGCACTTTCTGCTTGGGTTTGATGATGATGCTGCCGTAGTCGAAGATTTCCGAACCGATGCGTGAGGTGCCTTGCGTCGTCATCGTGTGATAGTCGAGGAAGGAGAAGCCACCCCATTCCAAGGCGTCAAGCCAAAGGAAGGCTGTCTCGTCGGGCTGCTCCACACCGAAGCTGCCGATGGCACGATTGCCATAGCCCACGCCCTCCACCTGGGTGTTGAAATCAGGGAACAGGTTCGAGAACCTCCTCCTGCTTTCGCCCGACATCACATAAAGACGGCGGCTGCCGGTGTCGAAACGTGCCTCGTCTTCGCAGCCGGGGTAGGGGCTCACCTTGACGTTGGGCACCCAGCGGACAAGGCGGTATTTCAAGGGCATTCCCAACTCTTGGTCGAAATATTTGGGGAGGTCGGTGAGCACCATCACACCCTGCCTGACATCGATTTTTGCCGACAAACCCTTGTTGAACAGGTCGAATCCCAACACTGCGTCGTAGTCCTTGTGGGAGACATGGGAGTTGAGCAGCGAACCAGGATAGCCGCGGATGGTGATGTTGCCTAGGCGGAATTCGGGAAACTCCACCACGTCGGTCTTGCTCATCTTGCCGTTGGCGTCGTAAGAGTCAATCTTCCCCAGCACGCGCTTGAATGGAAGGGAACCATTTGTGTAGGCGATGCCTTGGCCCGAGCCGGTGTCAAGGAGCATGCGGTATGGTCTGCCATAGATGGTCACCGTGACGAAAATCTGGTGATCCACCATCTCGATGGGTATGGTTTCCACAAAACGGCTGGCCTGCACGGTGAACTTCGTGTTGTACCGGTAGGTCTGACCGTGGCTGGCCATGCTTGCAGAGGCCAAGGCAGCACAGCAGAACAGCTGTTTGAGGAAAGCAAAATGTTTCATGGTGGCAAAGATAAACATTTTCTTCGTATCATGAATGATTTGTGAAAAATTTATGGATAATTCACGATTCCTTGATTGTTTAAAATCATTAAAAGGAGGTGTGTGATGATGTGTGTTATGCTTTTTTTTGCTATTTTTGCTTGCTAATTATGGGAATGTATTCTCGAAAAGTGTATTTTAAGTCATTTATGAAAAAGAAAGTGTTTGTTGTCTCCATCGTGGCCATCATTCTGGCGGGAGGCTTGCTGATTCATGCCATGTCAAAGAGTTCGGAAAACCGCTATAAGGAAATACCTTATCCCACACCCAATATAGAACCCGACACGCTCAACGAGGTGAAGGGTGTCGTGCTGCACCACACGGCGGAACCCACCGTGGAGAGATCGCTCGCGATTCTCACTTCTTTAGAGAAGAAGGTCAGTTCGCACATCGTCGTCGACTGCGATGGCACCCGGTATGTCCTGGCGTCTCCCACCGACGTGACATGGCATGCGGGGAAGTCTATTCTCAATGGTCGTGAAGGGTGCAATTTCTTCACCATCGGCATCGAGTTCCAGGGTAATACATTGGAGGCTCCGCTCACGCAGGATCAGATAGATAGCGCCATAGAATATCTCTTGCCAATCATCAAGCAATACGATATTCCAATCGACAATATCGTGACACACGAGATGGTGAGGAAGGCGTACAAGAAGGCTCATCCCAAACAACGTGCGTATGACAAGCCCGACATCACGCAGACGGAATACCGTCGATTCATGCGTGCATTGCGTGAGGCAATCGACTGACTGTCAATCTGAAAACTTATGGCAAGCGTCACGTTGGGCGAAGGTCGACCCTTCAAGGGGGGGGATATCACATCGTCAAGGTGTTGGGGCAGGGAGGCACAAAGGACCTTCTTCTGGTTCCAACCATGTGTTTCGCGGTGGCAGTGCAGCCCCATATCTTCATATATTATATAAGGTATTAGGATTACTCCTTCCACTCTGCCGTTTTTGCCATCTCTTTGCATTCCTCCCCTTCCGAAATCTCCCCCCCTCTCCATCCCCTCATACACCCCCTGGAAGCGGGTTGTTATCCCCTTTTTCCCCTCCTTTTCCCCTCCTTCTGGTTGATTTATGTCAAGAAAGGCGAAAACTTTCGCGTTTTCCTGAAATTTTCCCCTGAAAAGTTTGGTCGGTCCGCAAGGAATGCCTACCTTTGCATC
>CADADN010000040.1:0-1140 GCA_902786665.1 uncultured Prevotellaceae bacterium
GGCGACTATGAACATCTTGACACCCAAGGCGTTGCCTTGGGCTATGTGCTTGCAGGCCTTTCAGGCCGCCCTTCGGATACAAGCGGATAATCATTAAAACAAAAATGCTCAATGAGTCAAACGCCAAGAATTTCAATGCGTTGCGTCAATTTGTCGTGAGCAAAAGGTGTGTGCGCATATCTCCGCCCCTATAGGGGTCAGGTCTTGTGTCTGACCGCAAAGGGGCAGGGGTGGAGTATTTGACCCAAAGGTTATTCTTGCGTTTTTCTTATATGACGTTTTCAGCGCTCTGGGTGTGGACATAGTCTCTTGGCGTTGAAGTTACAGACCCCACCCCTGACCCCTCCCCTTGAGGGGCGGGGATGTTGCACTCCGAGTGAGCATCCCGGGGTGTGGACATGGTCTTTGAGCGTAGGTTGTTCATCAAATTTCAACCACACCTCGAAAAACTTTCGGTTATTTCGTAGCGGTCTACCGCCGTTATATTTCGGTTATTTCGTGTTCGCTATTCTTTGTTAGACGCTCATAATAAGACTTGCTTCGGCCATCTTGAAAAAGCAACCGTAGGTCGATTAAAATTGAAGATTGAAAATTGAAGATTGAAAATTGAAGATTGAAGATTGAAGATTGAAAATTGAAGATTGAGGAATGGCAGGAGGAGAAACAAAAGGAGGTAGGAGGGATTCACATCCGTCCTACCCGAAAAAATAGTCAAGGGATTATTCAAAGAACTGTTGTAAAAATAGTAATGATATCTATCAACAAAATGAAACCGTCTTACAATCGCCATTGCTTCTGATTTCTGATGCAAATATCGCAATTCTAAGACTGTCTCAAAAAGGAAATGCCCTATTTCGATGGTGGGAAAAACCTATTGTTAAAGGGGAAAACCCTATAGGCTCATTCTGCTTACTAGAGTCATAGTAGCGGTGTCTTCAGTCCGAAGCCAAGAACTCAAAATTCCAAGCCCTTGCTTCATACATGTACATAAATGCCAAGAATGGTTTGAGTGGCCATAACGCCAAGAATGACTGTGCGCATATCCCCTCCCCTTGAGGCTGATCTTTATACACAAATCTCTAAGCATTTGGTCAACAAGACATTATTGATTGTAGAAGATTGCAATAAACAAGATGAAAA
>CADADN010000040.1:1177-40986 GCA_902786665.1 uncultured Prevotellaceae bacterium
CTATTTTTCTTGCCTTTTTATTTCTTTTTTTTAAAAGCGAAGTGTTTTTTAATTAATTGTTATTCAGATGGATGCAGACTTGTGTATAAAGGTTAGCCTTAAGGGGAGGGGCAGGGGTGGGGTCTGTAATTTTCAAGTAAAGAGGCTGTTGCAATCTTTCCCTTGAAGTCCTAGGGACTTGCTTCATACATATCCATAAACGCCAAGAATGTCCATGTCAGCCAAAAAAGAATAAAAATAACCATCCCCTCTATGATTCAAAAGAATTTTTGTCATTGCGACGATCGGAGTCGTCGACCCTTGTTGCGGCACACGTTAGCTTGGAATTGCAGATAGCGAGCCCCTTTCATAGTCACCGTTGTCGCATCACGTCGCATATAACAACACGGGGCAGCCGCTTGGCTGCCCCGTGTTGTTATAGAGTGAGTGGATGATTAATCCCACACGCTTTTAGTGATAGGTAAGTCATTCTTATCGTCTTCCAAGTCCCATAGGGCTGGTGCGTCCCATAGGGCTGGTGCTTCTGCGGCTTCCGGGGCTGCTTCTACTGTGTCAGCAACTATTTCTTCTTCTACTTTCTGTGCTGATTCATTCTGAGAATTCATCAAAAGAGCCAAAAGGAAAATTAGGGCAAGGACAGCTATTCCTCCAGAGATGTATTTCAGCGTCTTGTCATTAACATCCGCTTTCTTTCCCTTATCGTCGTCTCTACTATAAGCCCTCCGTCCGGGCTCAACCACTTCCACAATGACGGGTTCTTCATCCTCTTCTTGCATAACGGTATTTTCCTCTGTTGGAACACCCTCTTTCTCTATGGCAGTGATGAATTCCTTCACCGTTTGGTAGCGTGCTTTCTTCATCGGCGCCATGGCCTTGGCAATGCATGCGGCGAGAGAGTCGCTCACACCGCATTCTTGCAAATCATCATCGGGGAATCCATTGTTGAGAATGACGGAGGCTTTAGGGGGGCGTTTCCCAGTGAGCATTTTATACATGGTGCCTCCAAATGCATATACATCCATTGTCACGGGGAAACCCTCGCCATCTTGGTAATCAGCCTGCTCACTTGGGGCATAGCCCGGTGTGCCGCCACCCACCGTCGTGCTCGACTCCGGGTTGCCATCTTGGTCATACTGTTTGGAGAGGCCGAAGTCGATTAATACGGGGGTGCCGTCTTCACGCATCATGATGTTGCCGGGCTTGAGGTCCAAATGCAACATACGCTTGCTGTGCATGAAGGCGAGTGCCTTGCCGATTTGTTTCGCTATCCTGACCGTCTCGCCTTCTGAGAGCTTGCCTTTATTATTGATGTAGTCGTCGAGGTTGCCACCACTGATGTATTCCATGGCAAAATACACCGTGTTGTTCGCCTCGAAGTCTTCCACCACCTTGACGATGTTGGGGTGCTGGAGTTTGCCTAAGTTGCGGGCCTCACGGATGAATTTCTTCTTGTAATCTTCGTAGATGCCACCCTTGCTGCCACAAGTCACGGTGGTGCCGGCACGACCGTTGATGTCGCGCATGAAAAACTCCTTGATAGCCACTTTCACCTCGGTGTCGATGGCTCCCAGTTTTCCCGCTATGGTGGTGCTCATCGTGGCGAGGTAGGTGATGCCGAAAGTGCCCTGCCCCAACTTTTTGATAATCTTGTACGGGTGCTCTCCTCGTAGTATCGTTCCTTGTGGTAATGCGTCCATGGTTTCTCTTGTTCTATAGTTTGTTGTATCATTCGTTTGGCAATATGCCATCTTTGTGACAGTCAATTTGGAATGACGTTACAAAAATAGTCGAATAATTATATGCATTTTATGTTTTAATGCTATTCGCTGGACAGTTACCCTTCCACTATCAAATACTCCGTTAGTGCTCGCTTCTCAATGGAGAACCCCATTCCCACCCTAACCACCGGGCGTGGGTCGGTGGCGTAGCGCAGAGCGTAGCCCTTCTCCTCTATCTGCTTCAGGGCGTCCTGTGCTGTGCCGTTGAGTTTCAACTCCATCACATAGATGGTGTCGGGCATGAACACCACCATATCGGCACGGCCGCGGGCGCACTTCACCTGCGTCTGCACATAGACGTTGAGCATCGAGAAGATGAGATAGAAAGTCCACTCGTAAAAGCCTTCCGCTACAGTCACTTCCTCTAACTTCTTTTTGAAGCCTTCTACGTATGGGAGACCCTCCAAATAGGCTTGCAACTCCCGCAATGCCAGGTCGGTGTCTTTGGCACGCAGAGCCTTCCAAAAGCGGACGGCAAAGCCCATCTGCACTTCACCTCCTTCCAAACCTGTGACTGATGGTAACAACCCTTCAGTGAATCCCACGCGCACTTCCTTATTAGGGATACCCAAAGTGTAGGACTGGCCAGTGAAATCATATTTCTTGATGGTCATATAGCCACTTTGATAGAGTAAAGGCAATGCGTTGCGCATATTCTCCGTGGGTTGGTCAAAGGCAGATGCCGACACCTCTAAATCGTCAAGTTTTGTGATGTCAGTTTTGAAACGACGCATCTGCCGCAACAAATAGGAAGGCGTGCCGCTCTCGAACCAGTAATTGCGCAATTCACGCTGATTGAATGCCTTCATCAAGCTGAAGGGATTGTATATGTCGGGAGATTTACGCGAGAAGCGGTAACCATCGTAGGTGTCGCGCAGCATCAGACGCATCTCTTTTGGCGAGACTTCATATTCCTTGGCTAACCTTGCCACGTCGTACTGCATCTGCTCGTCGATCTCCTCGCCTGTGATGCCGCATATGGCGGCAAAGTCGGGGTCGAGTGAAATGTTGGTGATGTTGTTCAGCGTGGAGAAGATGCTCAACTGCGAGAATTTCGTGATGCCGGTGATGAAGCAGAAACGAATCATCGCCTCGTGGGCTTTCAGGCATTGGTAGAACTCCTGCATCACATGGCGGAAGGCGGGAAGTTGTTCCTCCTCGTGGAGCACGTCGAGCAATGGCGCGTCATATTCGTCGATGACCACCACCACCTGTTCGCCCGCCTGTTTGTAGGCACGTTGGATGAGGCCGGAAAACAATGCTCCCGGAGTGGTTTCTATGGGGTTGTTGCCATATACTTCTGCAAGAGGTAGCAATTGCCTCATCAATGCTCGTCGCAACTCCTCCTTGTTTTCCTGTCCCTTGGCCATGCTCACGTCGATATGCAGCACGGGGTATCGCTTCCACTCCTTCTCCAACTCCATCACCTTCAAACCCTCGAAGAGTTCGCGCTCGCCTCTGAAGAACGAGCACAAGGTGGTGGTGAGCAGCGACTTGCCAAACCGCCTTGGACGACTTAAAAAGATGTACTTGCTCAACCGTTGCATCCTCCACATCAAGTCGGTCTTGTCGATATACACATACTCATTCTTGATGATTTCCGAGAAGGTCTGTATGCCTACCGGATAGCGTCTTTCCTGTTCCATATTTTGTCCCAATGTTGAAAACCGCCTCAAAGATAGTGAAAACCGAGTGGAAAGCAAAACAAAAGACGATATTTTTGTTTTCTTTCCCAAGATGTTACTATTCAGCGAATATTGTTTTTAACACGAATTGCAACGAATTATCCATAAATATTCGACCTGTGCGGTTGCAATTTGATGAACAACCTACGCCAAAAGACCGTGTCCACACCCCGGGATGTTAACTCGGAGTGCAATATCCCCGCCCCTCAAGGCCTCAAGGGGAGGGGCAGGGTCTGTAATTTTCAAGTAAAGAGGCTGTTGCAATCTTTCCCCTGAAGTCATAGGGACTTGCTTCATGTATGTCCGTAAATGTCAAGAATGTGTTGCGCGGCATAAACGCCAAGAATGCTCAGTGCAGCAAAAGGCGAATCAAAAACTCCGTTTCCATGATTCACAAAAAAACAATGATTTTGGGATAATATTCAGAAAAGATTGTAAATTTGCAAGCGAATCATTATAATGAAGAATATATGGAAACAACGACTATCAATGTTTCGGTCAATGTACCAAAGTCGTACAATATCGACTTGCTACAGAAACAATTGACTGCCTACGCCCAGCAGCTTATTACATCTGTGTTATCTGGTAAAAAGGGCAAGCAACATTATCGCCATGAGTCACTTTGCGGCATCTTCAATAGCGATGCCACACAAGAAGAACTCATCGAAGACTACCTTCAAGAGAAGTTCAATCTATAAAGGCTACGATTGTGAAAATCTTTCTTGACACAAATGTCTTTCTCGAATATTTTGAGAAACGAAGAGACTTTTGGCCGTAAGCCAAATATTTAGTGCTGTTGAAGACGGGAAAATCAAGGCTATGGTCTCCATTGGATGTGTATATACGTTGGCTTATCTCATACGAATGGAACTTAAAAGGCAAGGTATCCATCGTCCTGAGCAAACGTTGCGTCTCCGTACCACACTCAATGTTGTGATGTCGATGGTGAAAGCCGTTGGACTTAGTCATAAACGCCTCTTGGAGGGAATCAATGATGTGGCTTTTGATGATGTAGAAGACAGTTTCCAGTTTCAATGCGCATTGCAGAACAAGTGCGATGCTCTCGTCACAATCAACTTACGTGACTATTGTAAAGCAGACTCTTCTAAAATGCTAATTCTTTCACCGTCGGAATTCGTGGAGAAATACTTGTAAAATGTAGATTGGTCTCTTTGTTCTTGTGCATCTCCAATGATTGGAGATAAGACCTTAAAAAACCGCAGCCTCCATAAGGAGCCTGCGGATATTTCTTTTTACTATGCTTTATGGATGTGGATTATTTGCCAAGAGCACCTTTGACAGCGTCAGCAGCTTTGTCAACACCTTCAGCTGCCTTGTCCTTTGCCTTGTCAACAGCACCGTCTACTTTCTCTTTGCCTTTTTCAACGGCGTCACCTACGGCTTCCTTGCCTTTTTCTACAGCACCCTCGACTTGGTCTTTGGCACCTTCTACAGCCTCTTTGCCTTTTTCTACAGCGTCACCAACGGCTTCCTTGCCTTGCTCAACAGCACCATCAACGGCGTCTTTGACCTCACCTGGAACGTCGGGGAGCTTGAACTCGCTCACTTCCTTAACCAAAGTAGCAACAGCAGTATTGCCACCAACGAACTTGGTGATAGCGTCACCCTGCTCTTTCAGGAAGGTCTGAACAGCCTCGAGGTATTTCTTTGCAGTTGCGGGGTCGGTATCCTTCAACTCGTCAATCTTGGCCTTGGCCTGGGTGAGGAACTCGTTGAATTTGCCAGAGTCATTTGCATCAAATGCAGCCTTCAGAGAGTCAGCGGGAGAGTATTCAACCACTTCGGCTTCAGTTTCTTCACCTTCTCCTGGTGCGGGTTGAGGAGCGGGCTCATTCTTGCAGCTTGTGAAAGTCATGGCAACAGCAGCCATAGCGATAAACAAATACTTTTTCATTTCTTTCTTTAATTTAGTAAAACGTTTAATAAAATTTCTCGGGGGCAAAAGTAGATATTATCTTCCAAAGATGTTACAACAGTTAGCAATATTTAACATAAAAATATGACTTCCAAGTCATCGGGCACGTAAATGTTTCCATCAAATTCCTTTGCCGCTTCTTCAGCATAAGTTTGCTTGCGTGTCGCAAGTGTCTTGTCCTCAGTGTGATACATCACCAAGTTGCGCACGTTCAACTCCTTTGCCAGTCGACCGGTGTCGAGTGCCGTGCTATGGTGTTTCTCGTAAGGTTTGAACCTCTCGCGGTCGTCATACAGGCAAAATGCCTCGCTCAACAGCCAGTCGGCTCCTGACACATGCTCGCGGCAATGGGAGTTGAAAGGTTCGTCGCCCAGGCAGGCCACACGTGTGCCGTCTGGAAGCAAGGCGGTGAAGCCAAACTGCTTCTCCTTGGTGGAATGGATGTCGAAAGCAACGAGTTGCATGCCGGCGGCCTCGAAATGCTCGCCATCGGTCACCTCTACCAACAAAATCTTGTCGCCGAGCATCGACGAGAATTTCCTGGGGAGCATCATTTCGCACATCGTGCGCAGGACATGGAGCACTCGCTCATGACCATACACCTGCAATACCCCGTCGTATCTGCCTTGCGAGATGAGGCTGGTCACCTTGCGCACCACCCATACGGCACCCATCACATGGTCGGTGTGAGCATGGGTGAGATAGAGGTGATGGATGGTGGAGAATTCCACCCCGGCAGCCATCATCTGTTTCAATATGCCATTGCCGCCTCCGGCATCCACCATAAAGCGGTTGTCGCCGCTTTCAAGGATGAAACAGGTGTTGAAGCAGCGGGTCACCATCGCATTGCCCGTGCCTAAAATAATCAAACGGTTGTCCATATGATATAGGAATTAGAGTTAAAGAGGAGTTAAAGAGGAGTTAAAGAGGAGTTAAAGAGGAGTTAAAGGGACGTATGATTACTTTCTTTAACCTCTTCACACTTCATTTACCCTTACTTGAGTATATTATAAGGTGTAGGGATGAAAATCCCGCCAGCAAGATTGCTGGCGGGAAATTTATCATCTTTTGG
Source organism: uncultured Prevotellaceae bacterium (assembly GCA_902786665.1). Classification (GTDB taxonomy): domain Bacteria; phylum Bacteroidota; class Bacteroidia; order Bacteroidales; family Bacteroidaceae; genus Prevotella. Next base: position 7,649 of record CADADN010000040.1, read on the forward strand.
TCGTCGCTTGTCACGACCATTCGTCAGGCTTATTCCGTCCAGTCTTCCTGTGTCTTGCGCACGTAGGACTTGTAACGGATTTGTGCCATGCGCTGGGCCTCTGCGAAGAGTTCCTCTGCCTCCTCGGGATAAGCCTTCTTCACCGACAGGTAGCGAACCTCGCCCAAGAGGAAGTCGTGGAACTTGCTCCAGTCAGGCTCTTTCGAGTCGAGTGAGAACGGGTTCTTCTGCTCCTCGATGAGGGCTGGGTTGTAACGCCAGAGGTGCCAGTAGCCACACTCCACGGCGCGCTTCTCCTCGGCCTGGCTCTTGCCCATGCCGCCCTTGGCCTTCAGACCGTGGTTGATACATGGTGCGTAGGCGATGATGATGGAAGGTCCGTGCCATGCCTCTGCCTCGCGGATGGCCTTGAGGCACTGTGCGTGGTCGGCGCCCATGGCAATCTGTGCCACATACACATAACCGTAGGTGGTGGCGATCATGCCAAGGTCCTTCTTGCGGATGCGCTTGCCTTGAGCGGCAAACTGTGCGATGGCGCCAAGCGGAGTGGCCTTAGATGCCTGGCCGCCGGTGTTGGAGTACACCTCGGTGTCGAGCACCAGGATGTTCACATCCTCGCCGGAAGCGATGACATGGTCGAGACCGCCGTAGCCGATGTCGTAGGAGGCACCGTCGCCGCCGATAATCCACTGTGAGCGCTTCACCAGGTAGTGGTCGAGGGTCTTCAACTCCTTGCAGGTCTCGCAACCGCATTCGGCAGCCTTGTCGATGTAGGGCTTCATGAGGGCGGCCAGACGCTTTGTCTCCTCGGCGTCCTCGCGCTTCTCAATCCATTCCTGGACAAGAGCCTTGAACTCCTCGGGGCACTCGTCGAAAGCGGTGGCCTCGACAAGCAGCTTCGTCAGGCGCTCCTTCATCTTCTTCACACCGAGGGCCATGCCAAGACCGAACTCGCAGAAGTCCTCGAAGAGGGAGTTGTTGAACACGGGGCCTTGACCCTTCTCGTTCTTCGTGTAAGGAGTGGAGGGGATGGAGGCGGAGTAGATGGATGAGCAACCGGTGGCGTTGGCAATCATCTCACGGTCGCCGAAGAGTTGGGAGATGAGTTTCACGTAAGGTGTCTCACCGCAACCGGCACAAGCACCGGAGAACTCGAAGAGCGGCTGTGCGAACTGTGAGTTCTTCACGTTGCTCTTGATGTCTACCAAGTCTTGCTTCGACTTCACGTTCTTCACGCAGTATTCCCAGTTGGCTGCCTCTTGCTTCATAGCCTCGGCATCGGGATTGAACGGAGCCATGGTAAGGGCCTTGCCCAACTTCGGGTTGCCCGGGCAGATGTCGGCGCAGTTGCCGCAGCCGAGACAGTCGAGCACGGACACCTGGATGGCGAAGTGCATGCCCTTCATGGCCTTCGGGGCCTTCATCTCGATGGTCTTGCCTTGGTAGCCTGCCAATTCCTCGTCGGTGAGGACGAACGGACGGATGGCAGCGTGAGGACAGATGTATGCACACTGGTTGCACTGGATACAGTTGTCGAGGTTCCATACAGGAACGAAGGCTTCCACACCACGCTTCTCATAAGCAGCGGTGCCCACTTCCCAAGAACCGTCGGTGGTGCCGAACTTGGTGTAAACGCTCACAGGAAGCAGGTCGCCAGCCTGGGCGTTGATGGGGCGTACCACCTCCTTGACGAATGCGGGAGCGTCGTCCTCAACGACAGCGTCGTCGGGAAGGTTGGCCCATGCGGGGTCGATGACAAATTCCTTGTACTCGCCACCACGGTCGACAGCAGCATAGTTCTTGTCGATGATGTCCTGGCCTTTAGAGCCATAAGACTTCACGATGAACTTCTTCATCTGCTCCACGGCGAGCTCCTCGGGAATCACCTGGGTGATGCGGAAGAAGGCCGACTGCAGGATGGTGTTCGTGCGGTTGCCGAGGCCGATTTCCTGGGCAATCTTCGTGGCGTTGATGGTGTAGACGGTGATGTTGTTCTCTGCGAAGTAGCGCTTCACCTTGTTGGGCATGAAGCGTGCCAGCTCCTCACCCTCGAAGATGGTGTTGAGCAGGAAGGTGCCGTTCTTCTGCAAGCCACGTGTCACGTCATACATGTGGAGGTAGGCCTGAACGTGGCAAGCCACGAAGTTCGGCGTGGTCACCAGGTAGGTGGAGCGGATGGGCTCGTCGCCGAAACGCAGGTGTGAGCAGGTGAAACCACCCGACTTCTTCGAGTCATAGGAGAAGTATGCCTGGCAATACTTGTCGGTGTTGTCGCCGATGATTTTCACTGAGTTCTTGTTGGCACCCACCGTGCCGTCGGCTCCGAGGCCGTAGAACTTGGCTTGGTACATGCTCTTGCCGCCCAAAGCGATTTCGGGAACGACGGGGAGCGAGGTGAAGGTCACGTCGTCGACGATGCCGATGGTGAAATGGTTCTTCGGCTCTGGCATGGCCAGGTTGTTGAAGACGGAGATGATCTGTGCCGGAGTGGTGTCGTGAGAACCCAGACCGTAGCGGCCGCCGACGATGAGAGGACGGTCCTCCACGTCATAGTAAGCCGACTTCACATCCATGTAGAGAGGCTCGCCCTCTGCTCCTGGCTCCTTCGTGCGGTCGAGAACGGCGATGCGTTTCACCGACTTGGGCACGGAGGCCAGCAGGTGCTTGATGGAGAAGGGACGATAGAGGTGCACGCTCAGCATGCCCACCTTCTCGCCATTGGCGTTGAGATGGTCGATGGCCTCGCGAGCGGCGTCGGTGGCAGAACCCATCAGGATGACCATGCGGTCGGCATCCTCTGCTCCGTAGTAGGAGAACAGGTGATACTCGCGGCCGGTGATCTCGCTGATTTTCTGCAGGTATTCCTCCACAACCTCGGGGACTGCATCGTAATATTGGTTGCAAGCCTCGCGGTGGGTGAAGAATGTCTCGGGGTTCTCGGCGGTACCGCGGGTGACAGGGCGCTCAGGAGTGAGGGCACGGTCGCGGAAACGCTTGATGTCGGCCTCGTCAACCAAGGGCAGGATGTCCTCGTTGTCAAGACGCTCGATCTTGTGGTACTCATGAGAGGTGCGGAAACCATCGAAGAAGTTGATGAAGGGCACGCAGGTCTTCAGTGAGGCAAGGTGTGCCACTGCGGTGAGGTCCATGACCTCTTGGACAGAGCCTTCGCAAAGCATGGCGAAGCCGGTCTGGCGGCAGGCCATGACATCCTGGTGGTCGCCGAAGATGCAAAGCGAGTGGGAAGCAAGCGTACGTGCCGACACGTCGAACACGCAGGGGAGCAACTCACCGGCAATCTTGTACATGTTCGGAATCATCAGAAGCAAGCCTTGTGAGGCGGTGAAGGTGGTGGTCAAAGCACCGGCTTGCAGGGAGCCATGCACGGCGCCGGCAGCACCGGCCTCCGATTGCATTTCCTGTACAAAGACGGTTTGTCCCCAAAGGTTCTTGCGGCCACGAGCGGCCCACTCGTCCACGTGCTCTGCCATGGGCGATGATGGCGTGATGGGATAGATGGCAGCCACTTCGCTAAACATGTAGCTGATGTGTGCGGCAGCCTCGTTGCCATCACAAGTGATGAATTTTTTTTCCTTTGCCATTGTTATAATAAAAGGTTAAAAATGATATGATGTTTGTCTCATGTTTGTTGACTTAATAGAGAAAGCCCAAAAGCCACAACGGTAGTTGGTCGTCTTTGCCCACCTCCGTGTTGTAGCGGAAGCTGATGGTGCCGGGCGGCGGCTGCCTCGTAGGGCTGTGAAGGGCGTCGCTGACGATGAAGCGGAAATGACCGTCTACCTGGTAGGCGGTGTCGTGGCTTGCCTGGTTCACCTTGTGGTCCTTCCAAAGGGAATTGACGAAGAACGTCTCCATCACGTCTTGCTGCTCCACCTTGCTCGGATAGATGGCATACATCAGGTTGGGGTTGTGCAGCATCACCTTGGACGGCTTCTTCGGGAACGACTGCCCCAAAGGGTAGATCATGTTGATCAGACGGGCGTCGGCCAGGTATTTGATGTAGTTCATCACCGTGGCGCGGCTCGTGTCGATGTCGATGGCCAGCTGGCTCACGTTGGGGGCCTTCGGGCCGTCCACGGCCATCTCGTAGAACAACCGCTTGATGCGGGTGAGGTATTTCAACTCTATCTGCTTGATGAGCAGGATGTCAACTTCTGTCATCATGTTCATCGTCTTGAGCAGGTTCTCCGAATAGTTGCGACGCTCTTGGAAGAACGGATAGAACCCATGGTGCAGGTAGTCCTGGAAGTATTCCTGGGGGCGTGCCTTCGGGAGAATCGACTTGATGATGTGCTCATGGTCGGACAGAATCTCGTCAAGCGTGTAAGGGCGGAAGTTGTTGCCTGTCTGAAGGTTGAGAAACTCGCGGAAAGAGAAGCCGCGGAGATTGTAACTCTTGACGATGCCGTTGAGTTCGGGGTTCTCCTCCTTCAGGCGCATCACACTCGAACCCGTGAACACGATGTGCAGGTCGGGATAGTTGTCGTAGCACTTGCGAAGGTCCTCGCTCCAGTTGGGTTGCTTGAAGACCTGGTCTACAAGAAGCACCTTGCCGCCTTTGCGGTAGAACTCACCGGCAAACTCCTCTATGCCATGCTCCTGGAAATAGAAGTTGTTCATGTTCACATAAAGGCATTGCTTGTCACGCGTGTTGTAGTGCTCTTTGGCATATTGCAGAAGGAAAGTCGTCTTGCCCACGCCACGGGTGCCCTTGATGCCGATGAGACGGTCGTTCCAGTCTATCTCGTCCATGAGGCCGCGACGGACAGGGGCGGTGGTGTGCTCCACAAGGTAGGTGTGAGTGCGGAAAAAGGCTTCCATTCTGATTTGTTTCTGACTTCTCTTGATGCTGTGATGCTCCCTGTTGGCTTTTTGGAACAACAATCCAAGATATCCCTATTGCTAAGTTTTGGCAAAGGTAGCATTTTTTTGTCAAATTGCAAAGTATAGATTGCAAAATATGCATGTTTTTTGCGTTTTTTATGGGTTGTAGGTGCAATCACTGCAACACCTGCTTTCCCTATCGCCATGTTTCTGCCTGTCCATGAAAAAGAAACTGCCAAATGACCATGTTTTTTTCGCCATTGCTGATAGAAAATGGGGGCTTGTGTTACTCTATATGCTAAACCAACATTCTTGACTGATGAAAAAGCTATTACTTCTTTTCGTTACACTATTGAGTGCCAATCATATTTCGGCACAGTCGTCGGCAAATGGATATATGGTAGATGCCGTATGGTCTCAAGGCTATCCATACAATATTTTCTGCCCGTCGCTGGCGAATGGAAACAAAGCGTTGACAGGATGCGGTGCTACGGCCATGGCGCAGATTTTCTATTATTACCAGTTCCCGTTGAAAGGAACTGGCCATGTGAAATATGGAAACGTGGACGTTGACTTGGACGCATGCGCCATCGACTGGCAGCACATCCAGCCGAGATATGGTGCACAGGCTTCGGAAACGGAGAAGGAGGCAGTGGCCAACCTGATGCGCGTGGTGGGGGCCGCGATGAAAATGCATTATATGACTAATGGCAGTTCACCTTACAATTATCCCAGCATGATGTGGGGACTGCAGCATTATCTTCACCTCTCGCCCCAGTCAAGGTATCTTCGACGTTGTTACTATTCTACTGCTGAATGGATGGAAATGCTATGCAAGGAATTGGATGAAGGGCATCCGGTATTCTACAGGGGAGACCATAGCGAACCCGACAAGAGTTTGGCCGGGCATATGTTTGTCGTCGATGGCCATGACGGGACATCGCTATTTCACGCCAATTACGGGCATGGGGAAGACTACCAGATACGTTGGGTGGACCTCAATCTGCTCAACCAAGGCAACGGCACAAACCCGGGCGTGGGGGGTGTATGCTATCATCATAGGCAGGCCATGGTCACCGATTGCGTTCCCATGCAGGGGCTTTCCGATTCCGACTTCGACCCCATCGCTCTGGTGGTGGACACCACCTTGTTCGTGGGCGACGACCCTTATGCCAGCACCGTCGTTGCGAGAAACAGCGTATATGTGAACAGTGCTGTCAAGTTGGTAAGTTTCTTTGGGGCTTCAATAGATTGTTCTGTCGGGTTCTATCGTGACGGCGTGTTGCAAGCTGTCTCGCCAACTGTATTACGCAGCCAATCTTTCCCGGATGGTGGCAGGATGAGGTATTTCAGGGGATTTTTCACCCTGCCATCGACATTGGGAAATGGTGAATATGAGATGAGCATCGTTTCGAGAGAAAATGAAAGCGCACCATGGGTAAGAGGGTGGGACAATGCACCCAACCGTGTGCCCGTGACCGTGGAAAACGGGACTTTCACCTTCCACGTCCTGCCATCACACAAACTCGACACCCACCTCTACCTGCTCGATGGCATCAAGGAAGTGACAGGCCAAAATGGAGGGAAGACTTTTGAGTTCACCATCTGCAACCCTTCAGAAAACAACTTTGAAGACTCCTTGCGGATTTGCATCAGCAATAAAGGCAAAACATACCTTTCTCACCAACTTACGTCCATCTATGATGGCCAGCAGATGACCTATCGCTATTTCATCCCTGACACCAAGGCCGATTTCTCTGAAGGCTATGAGATAAGTGCCTTTTATAGGGAATTGAACGGCAAGCGTTGGCTGCCGCTCACCGACTATGCCACTGCTGTAAGGCAGCAAGATGTCGCACCGGTGAAAGGACTCACCATCAGCACCTTGGGAGGTGTCTGCGTGAGGCGTTGGAGCACGACTCCTGGTGAGCAAGAATACGCCAACGTATTGAGAAGTTTGCCAAAAGGTGTCTATGTCATACAAGATGCCAACGGCTCACGCAAATTTGTCAAATCCAGATAAATGTTGAGGGGCGATGCATGTGCGTCGCCTCTCAAGGTTCTTGGTGCATTTTCTCCTCACGCGTTCATCGGCAGCAGATATGATGGATGCGTGAGGAGTATGGGTTGAAATAATTCACGCTCCTTTCGCCTTTTTCTTGTTTTTTTTCGTATCTTTACACCGTCATTCAGGACATCCATGAATAGGGTGGCATCTTTGTGCTTGTAAAATGTGCTGATTGTCAAGTTGTTATGAGCGCAATTCCCTGACAGGCTACTTGAAAGAGATGCTTCCCGAAAGATGATGAAAGATGATGCTGACGCATATTTATAACCCGGAGCACGACCTTGCCTTGGCATACGGAGGCGAGGGTTTCACTCCTCCAGCAGCAGGAAGGGGGATGCGGGCGGGACTGGGGTTCTTGCCCGCCTTCTGGGCTAATGAGGGCGACTCCATATTGGTGGATGACGTCACGGCGATGGAAAGGGCGGCCGCACCATTCGGGGAATTCCTCCCCAAGGTGGCGTTCGTTTCCTGGAGCCAGCTACCTGATGTCGTCAAAAGCCATGAACACCTTGAAATCAGACCGTGGGGGTGGGACATGGCCTTGCGCCACCAACTGCTGCGTACAGGCGTCCCTGCCGGCAGCCTGCCCACGACAGGGGAAGTGGAAAGGGTGAGGATGCTCTCACACAGAAGGACCACCATCCCGTTGTTGCGACACTTGGTGGACACGTTGCCCGACATGGTGGGAAAGCGTCTTGAAGCCAACAGCTTGGATGAGGTGCGGCAATGGCTTTCGCAAGAGGGAGCCATCGTGTGCAAGGCTCCTTGGAGCTGCAGTGGAAGGGGGGTGCGCTTCGTCGAGACAGAACTTGATGACAACCTCGAGGGATTCCTGCGCAATGTGCTGGCACACCAGGGCTGCGTCATCGTAGAGCATGGATATCATAGGTTGATGGATTTCGCAATGGAGTTCATGGCCGAGGATGGGGTGGTGCGATACGAAGGCCTCTCGCTCTTCGATACGCGCAATGGGGCGTATTCGGGCAACGTGCTGGCTGCGGAGGAAGAGAAATGGGGACTGTTGGAAAAGGAAATTCCGTTGGAAGTCGTGCGGCCACTCGTTCCCGCATTGGAAGCACTACTTGCAGAGACGTTCGCCGGTTACAAAGGGGCGCTGGGGGTGGATATGATGCTGGTGGAAGAGAAAGGCCACCGGAAAATCCATCCCTGTGTAGAAGTCAACCTGCGATGCACGATGGGATGGGTGGCACTCGCCGTGGCACAACGCACCCGGGGAAGGTTTGACACCATGCGCGTGACGTGCCGGAAAGGACAATACCATTTATGCTTAGCTTGAAATATCCATGGTAAACAATCTCTCCAATGGCATTCTTGTCTTAACACGCGCTCGGCTTTGCCGCTCGGCTCGTCCAAGAATTATCACGTATTTTTCATTAATTGTTGCACGAAATGAAATGGCTTGAAATTTATGATTAATTAAATGGTAATTATATGTTTAAGAACTATTTATGCAGTTTGATGGGGAATACAAGTGAATCATGTAGCTTAGAATAAAAAACAACCATACTAAAAACCACAAATCATGAAACAACTACTTGAAATCATTGCAATGCTGATGTTGCCTCTCGCCATGCAGGCACAAGGCGACTACCGCTCACAGGCATGGGCGCCGGACAACGGCGACGGTACGTACACCAACCCGGTCATCAATGCCGACTACAGCGACCCCGACGTATGTGTCGTGGGAGACGACTATTACCTCACTGCCAGTTCCTTCCAGTGCATTCCGGGACTTCCCATACTGCACTCACGCGACTTGGTCAATTGGGAAATCATTGGCTATGCCGTCAAGGAACTCAAACCCCGTGAAGTGTTTGACAAACCCAGCCATGGCAATGGCATTTGGGCGCCAAGCATCCGTTACCATGATGGAGAGTTCTATATCTATTGGGGAGACCCCGACTATGGCGCTTTCATGGTGAAGGCCAAGGACCCGGCAGGGGAATGGAGCGAACCGCTATGTGTCATACCGGGGAAAGGCATCATCGATACCTGTCCGCTATGGGATGATGACGGACGATGCTATCTCGTGAACGGATGGGCCAACAGCAGGGCAAGGTTCGCGTCAGTGCTCACCGTGAGGGAATTGTCGGCCGACGGCACACGCGCCATCTCACAACCCGTCATCGTTTTCGACGGCAATGGAACAGAGAACCGTACCTGCGAGGGACCTAAGTTCTACAAACGCGACGGGTGGTACTGGATCATGTGTCCGGCGGGAGGTGTGCCCACTGGTTTCCAACTTGCCATGAGGGCAAAGTCGCCCTATGGACCCTACGAGCACAAAGTGGTGCTGGCACAGGGAAAGACCAACGTGAACGGGCCACACCAAGGTGGATGGGTGCATACGGCCATGGGCGAGGACTGGTTCCTGCATTTCCAAGACAAGGAATGTTACGGACGGGTGGTGCATCTGCAACCTGTCAACTGGAAGGACAACTGGCCCGTCATGGGAGTGGACAAGGATGGCGACTACTGCGGAGAACCTGTCATCACCTATCGAAAACCAAAGACACGTGCACCATGGAAGGTGGTCAATCCCGTGGAGAGCGACGAATTCAGCACTCCTGCCATGGGCTTGCAATGGCAGTGGCAAGCCAACTACGACCAGACTTTCGGCATGCCTACCACCTTCGGCACTTTCAGAATCTTCAATTTCAAGCATGACAAGGAGGCTGCCAACATGTGGGACGTGCCCAACATGCTCTTGCAGAAAACACCGGCAGACCAATTCACCGCCACGGCGAAGATTCGAGTCACATGCAAGGCTGAGAACCAGGCGGGGGGCGTCATCATGCAAGGACTCGACTATTCAGCCCTCATGGCAAAGAGGGTGGGGAAAGAGTTTGTCTTGCAACGGGTGACTTGCTTGTCGGCCGACAAGGGCAAACCAGAGAACATCGTCGACATCGCCACCTTCAAACCCACTGAGGAAGACAAGACGGACTACAAACCCGCCATACATCTTGACATCTACCTGAGGATGAGGGTGGACAATGGCATGTGCAAGTTCTCATACAGCCTTGATGGGAAAAAGTTCAAGGATGCCGGAGAGGATTTCAAAATGCGAGAAGGCAAATGGATTGGTGCCAAAATGGGATTCGTCAGCGTGGAACCTGCCGGAAACACCGACAGGGGATGGGTGGAGGCCGACTGGTTCAGGGTGACCAAGTGAGCACCTCTCTCTCTTCTTCAAACCTATGCAAGCGTGAAGGCCAAGGAAGTCTCCTTGGCCTTCACGCTTGTATGGAATACGAATGAAATACGTTTGCTTATTACGACTGAAACATCGTTTATTTAAAATGTTTCGCAGGTACTTGGGTGTAAACAATAATGATGCCTATGATCACTGCCAAGGCTGCCAACACCATAAGCCACCAAACAATCTTGCCTAAAATCTTGCGACGACGGATGGAAGACAAACCATGCTTCTTGAAACGGTCGGAGTCATCCATATGCTTCTTTTTCTTGCCATGGTGACTGCTGTGATGATGATGATGATGGTGTTCAGAAGAGGAACCGCTGTGTGAAGAGGAACTGCTGGAACTGCTTCTATAGTCGTCTGATGTGCTCATTTCTTTATTTTGATTCGTTTCCCATGCATATCATTCCCATAACATTCTCTTTTGAAAAAGTGACCACTATTTCTTTGAATGAATGACGTGCAAATTGGACTGTTCACAATTTTTTTGCAAAAATACAAATCTTCCACATATTATAAAGTTTTAGAGTGGTAATTTTTGTTAAAACTACATCAAGCAACGTTTTTATGGCAGAAAACAATGGCTTTTTGGAATAATTGGAGGGAAGATTACTCCAATTATTCCGACTTTTTCGGTTACTCTGAATAAACTCCAAGGGCGATGAGAGCAGTGAGGCTCCCATCGCCCTTGGAGGTTGTTTCTTTGACTTAACTTTTGAAAGTAAAGACATGTGAAGTTTGGAGGAGGGCTGAAAAAGTGAACAGAGTTTCGAACGATTGTCGACGGAGTCTCGGCAGGGCAGGCTTGACTTTGCCCTATACAAGCAAGACAATTGTCCCTTTAACTCCTCTTTAACTTCCCTTTAACTCCTCTTTAACTCCTCTTTAACTTCCCTTTCACTCCTGTTTACATGCCACAGGCAATGGTCAGACCAGCCATGACAATGCTCACCATGGACATCAATTTGATGAGGATGTTAAGGCTCGGGCCGGAGGTGTCCTTGAACGGGTCGCCCACGGTGTCGCCCACGATGGTGGCTTTGTGACAGGCGGAACCCTTGCCGCCGAAGTTGCCCTCTTCAACCATCTTCTTGGCGTTGTCCCAGGCTCCACCAGCGTTGGCCATGAATACGGCGAGTGTGAAACCGGCAGTCAAACCACCTACCAACAAGCCCATCACACCGGCGACGCCGAGGAGGATGCCCACGACGATGGGGATGGCAATGGCAAGCAGTGACGGGAATATCATCTCATGCTGGGCACTGCGGGTGGAAATCTCCACGCAGCGGCTGTAGTCGGGAGTGCCTTTGCCTTCAAGGATGCCCTTGATTTCGCGGAACTGGCGACGTACCTCTTCCACCATCGACTGGGCTGCACGACCCACGGCTCCCATGGTGAGGCCGCAGAACAGGAAGGCTGCCATACCACCGATGAAAGCACCTACCAATACCTTGGGGTTCATCAGGTTCACCTGGAAATAGTCCATGAATTGTGCTATGTCGGCAGTGGAGGGATTGATGGCTCCATACGTCTCGGAGACAAATTCTCCGGCTTCGTTCAACGTGCGCTCCATGGCAATCTTCACCTCTTCCACATAGGAGGCAAGAAGGGCCAGGGCGGTGAGGGCTGCAGAACCAATGGCGAAACCCTTGCCGGTGGCGGCGGTGGTGTTGCCAAGGGCGTCAAGGGCGTCGGTGCGCTTGCGTACCTCCGGTTCCAATTCGCTCATCTCGGCATTGCCGCCTGCGTTGTCGGCGATGGGGCCATAGGCGTCGGTGGCAAGCGTGATGCCCAAGGTGGAGAGCATGCCCACGGCGGCGATGCCGATGCCATAAAGGCCATGCGACATGCTGATGGCGTCCATTTTCAGACTGAAACCGTTGGCGCAGAGATAACTCAGGATGATGGCTACAGAGATGGTCACCACGGGAATCATCGTGGAAATCATGCCCGTGCCGATGCCTTTGATGATCACCGTGGCAGAACCTGTCTGCGACGACTCGGCGATGCGCTGCGTCGGCTTGTAACTATGAGAGGTGTAGTATTCCGTGCCTTGCCCGATGATGACACCTGCCACCAGACCGGTGACCACGGACAAGGAGACACCAAGCCAATTCTCAATTTGTAATAGATAAAGGATGACGAATGAGGCAATGGCGATGAGGATGGCGGAGGCATTCGTGCCGACACCAAGCGAGTGGAGCAGGTCCTTCATCGTCGCACCTTCTTTCGTGCGAACCATGAAGATGCCGATGAGTGAGAGAAAGATGCCCACGGCGGCGATGATCATCGGGGCAATCACGGCTTTCACCTGCATGGCGGGGACGGCGGCGAAGGCTGTAGCACCAAGGGCGGCGGTGGAAAGGATGCTGCCGCAATAGCTCTCGTAAAGGTCGGCGCCCATGCCGGCGACGTCGCCCACGTTGTCGCCCACGTTGTCGGCGATGGTGGCCGGGTTGCGCGGGTCGTCTTCTGGGATGTTGGCCTCAACCTTGCCCACCAGGTCGGCTCCCACGTCGGCTGCCTTCGTGTAGATGCCACCGCCCACACGAGCGAACAACGCCTGCGTGGACGCACCCATGCCGAAGGTAAGCATCGTGGTGGTGATGATGATCAACTTGTTGGAGGTGTCCTCCAGGACGGCGTTGAGGATGAGATACCAAAGGGCGATGTCGAGCAGGCCGAGGCCTACCACCACCAAACCCATCACCGCACCACTGCGGAAAGCCACGCGCAAACCGCGATCCATGCTCTTGCGAGCGGCATTGGCGGTGCGGGCTGAGGCGTAGGTCGCCGTCTTCATACCGAAGAATCCGGCTAGGCCGCTGAAGAAACCACCCGTAAGGAAAGCGAAAGGCACCCACTCATTCTGAACATGGAGCACATAGGCCATGAAAGCGAAAATGATGGCCAAGACAATGAAGACAATCAGGACAACACGGTACTGTTGCTTCAGATAAGCCATGGCGCCACGACGAACATACTCGGCAATTTCTGCCATACGAGGTGTGCCCTCTTCTTCTTGCATCATTTGCTTGAAGAAAAACCAGGCCATGCCCAATGCGCACACCGAGGCAATGGGAACAAGCCAAAAAACTACAGGAATACTCATACTAACTTTATATAAAATAATCAATTGTCGCTTTCACACGCAAAATTAATTTAAATTGGAAAAAAAGCGGCATTTCACGTAATAATTTATGTTAATAAATGTCATTTTCCTCCTTTTTAGCCCCCTTCCAACCACAAATACCATATTCGTGGTAGTCGATATGACCCCATTGTGCTATTTCCCACATCATTTTTCCGCCGTACCTTTGCCAACGAAATACAACATGACCCAAAAGGAAGATTATTCAACAACAAAAAACATAGCATCATGAGTAAGAAAAACTATCGATTCGAGACCCTGCAACTTCATGTGGGACAAGAACAGGCCGACCCGGCTACCGACGCACGCGCTGTGCCCATCTACCAAACGACATCCTACGTCTTCCGCAACTCTCAACACGCAGCCGACAGATTCGGACTGCGTGACAGCGGAAACATCTACGGAAGACTCACCAACTCCACGCAAGGTGTGTTCGAAGACCGTGTCGCTGCACTCGAGGGGGGCGTCGCAGGACTCGCCGTGGCTTCAGGAGCTGCTGCCATCACTTATTCCCTACAAAACATACTCCTCCCGGGAGACCATCTCGTGGCCGCTGACAACCTCTACGGAGGTTCCTTCAACCTTATCACACACACACTGGCAAGCCAAGGGGTGAAAAACACCATCGTCAACGTGTCGGACTTCAAGGCTGTCGAGGAAGCCATACTTCCTGAGACCAAAGCCATCTATGCCGAGACCTTCGGAAACCCCAACTCCGACGTCACAGACATCGACAAACTGGCGGAAATCGCACACCGCCACAACATACCACTCATCATCGACAACACCTTCGGGACGCCATACCTCATCCGACCCATTGAGCACGGAGCCGACATCGTCGTACACTCTGCCACCAAGTTCATAGGCGGGCATGGCAGTTCCCTCGGAGGAGTCATCGTCGATTCTGGGAATTTCGACTGGAAGGCCAATGCCGACAAGTTCCCCACATTGGCCAAGCCTGACCCCAGCTACCATGGTGCCGTCTTCGCCGACGTGGCGGGACCGGCGGCATTCGTCACACGCATACGTGCCGTCATCCTGAGAGACACAGGAGCGGCCATCAGCCCATTCAACGCATGGATTCTGCTCCAGGGACTGGAAACCTTAAGCCTCAGGGTGGAGCGTCATGTGGAGAACACACTCAAGGTGGTGGACTTCCTCGCAAAGCATCCAAAGGTGGCAAAGGTGAACCATCCCGCACTGCCCTCGCATCCCGACCATGAACTCTACAAGAAACTCTATCCCAACGGGGCTGGATCCATCTTCACCTTCGAGGTCAAGGGAGGGGAGAAAGAGGCATGGGCCTTCATCGACAACCTGAGAATCTTCTCGCTTCTAGCCAACGTGGCTGATGTGAAGTCGCTCGTCATACACCCTGCCACAACCACGCACTCACAGATGTCGCCTGAGGAGTTGGAGCAGCAGCACATCTATCCCTCGACCATCAGACTCAGCATCGGCATAGAAAACATCGACGACATCATCGAGGCACTCGAAGACGCTTTCAAGGCCATCTGATATAACATCACTCAACTTTAGGTAGTAAGAAAAATGGGACGTGAAAAAGGGTCTGAAGTAGTATGGCAACGATACCAAAATCAGGAGAAGTGAACAAATGTCCCTTTAACTCCAGAAACAATCATCAAAAAACAGATAACCATGGCAAAAATAGCAAATGTATTGACAGAACTCATAGGTGGAACACCATTGTTGGAACTCAACAAATTCTCGGCTGAAAAAGGACTTGAAAAGCCCGTGGTGGCCAAAGTGGAATATTTCAACCCGGGCGGGAGCGTCAAAGACCGCATAGCACTCGCAATGATAGAGGATGCCGAGAAGAAGGGACTGCTAAAACCCGGTGGCACCATCATCGAACCAACCAGCGGAAACACAGGCGTAGGACTGGCACTCGTCTCGGCGGTCAAGGGCTACAAACTCATACTCACCATGCCGGAAACCATGAGCGTGGAAAGGAGAAACCTCGTCAAGGCATACGGTGCGGAGGTCAGGCTCACCAGCGGAAAGGATGGAATGCCTGGGGCCATCAAGGCTGCACAGGAACTGAGGGATGCCATTCCGGGAAGCATCATACTCCAACAATTCGAGAACGCTTCGAATCCTGAAAAACACTATCTCACCACAGGACGTGAAATCTGGGATGACACTGACGGGAAAGTGGATATCTTCGTGGCTGGAGTGGGAACAGGTGGCACCATCTCCGGTGTGGGAAAACTGCTCAAAGAGCGAAATCCGGAGGTGAAGGTCATCGCGGTGGAACCCCTTTCGTCGCCAGTGCTCAACGGTGGTAAGAGCGGACCACACAAGATTCAGGGCATCGGAGCGGGATTCGTGCCTGCCACTTACGACGCCGACATCATCGACGAGGTGGTGGATGTAGAGAACGACGATGCCATCCGCACGGGACGCTTGTTGGCAAGGACGGAGGGACTGCTCGTGGGCATCTCATCGGGAGCCGCCGCATTCGCTGCTGCACAGGTGGCTGCCAGACCGGAAAACAAGGGCAAGAACATCGTCGTACTTCTCCCCGACACGGGTGAACGATATCTCTCCACAGTACTCTATGCTTTCGACGAATATCCTTTGTAGATTGAAGATTGAAAATTGAAAATTGAAGATTGAAAATTAAAAATTAAAAAATAGGGAGCTTCAAATCCCCCGAAGTCGTAGGGGCGGGTCTTGTGCCCGCCCGCTATGATTTTGTAAGAGCATCCTGAGCCACCAATCACCACCTAAAACCACCTACCTGTCTGATAAAATAACTCTCCTTCACATCGTGCGCAGCGCTTTCTTGATGCCATACTCCAACGCTTTCTCGTAACTGCGGCAATGCGCAGTCTCGCTGATGGCACCGTCTTTCAAACGTATGATTTTGGCGAAGTACTTGCCCACCTTGCCGAAAAGATAGTCGCGGTCTACTAGCACGTCGTAACGTTTCTTCTCGCGAAGCCATTGCTGAGCCAAGGCCAGCGTGGGGGCGGCATACACCTTGTGGCGTACGCTCTTGTCGTAGGTGGGGCTGTTCCAACAGGCGGCTTCCTCTTGAGTCACTGTGCGCAGGATGCCGTCGGCATCGTAATAACTCGTGGTAGGTTCGTTGAAACGGTGCTTGCGCAGCAGGCGTGCAGTCTCGATGGATGCGGTTTTCATTTCCATGGCATCATTCTTTTGGGGGATGTTGAGATTCTTCTTCGGTGGGCTCCACCGTGGGGGAAAGGGAGGAGAGGTAATGTTCCAAGTCGGCCTTCAGTTTGGCGTAAGGTTTCGATTTCACATAGCCGGTGTTCTTTTTCAACATGGCAGTGACACTCTCGACGCTGTGTTGGTAACACGACAGTTCGTTCCGCATCTGTGTGTTGTGGATAGCCTTGTTGTGGATTTCCATCTCGCGTTCCCGACGCAACTTGTCGCACACCTTGCCCAGCATGGGCGACACCACGTTGTCGTATAGGTGATGCCCCTGGATGTAGAGATAGGTGCTGTCGGGAGAGACACCGAGTTCTTTCAACTCCTCTTTCAAGGCAAGGTAAGACTCTTTCGCGTCTGGATTCTCCCTTTGTAGTTGTATGATTTTCCTTCCCACCTTGTGACGGACGTTGGCAATGCCCTCGGCCGCTCTTGCCAGGGTGAAATGGCCGGTCTCTATCACCCTGTTGAAATCGGTGATGGAGAAATCGGTGTATTTTGGGGAGCGATAGTACCAGATGCTCCATACGAAGAGAGGGAAGATGGCTTGGGAGAATTGCCGCAGGTATTCCTCGAAATTGAAAATCATATGGTCGTTGAGGGTGGCCATGACACATACGTTATGCAACGAGGGAGCGTAGCATTGGTAGTTTTCGATGGCATAGACATAGGTGTGGAAGACGTAGGGATTGTGGATGATTTTATCTGAGGTCTTCGTCACGCCTTGCACCAGGAAGTCGTAATCGGCATCCACGCATGCTATCATGTCCTCACCCACGTTGTCGCCTATGAGGTTCATCAGCACCTGTTTCTTGCCTTTCGACAAGTTCACCTTCGATGGAAGCATCACCTCGAAATAAAGTGTCTCATCTTCAAACTCGCTGAGAACGGTGCGCCAGAAATAGATGTCGTCGTAGCTCTCCACGTAGGCCACGATGCGACGACGCGCTGTCTTCGGCTTCAACTTGTTGGCAGCGTTGAAATAGTCTGAGTTGAGATTGTCTGTTAGGCGTTTGGGCATTTTCCTGAAAGTTCGTGGAAACGGCTTGAAGAGTGTCAGAAACTGTCGGTGATGTCGGAGACTTCTGTCACGTTGTCCACCCAGCCGTTCATCACGACGGCAGGGGAGTGGGTGGTGAGGATGATCTGGACATTCGGGTTCAGTTCAAGCACCATGTCGATGAGGCGCTTCTGCCATTCGATGTGTAGACTCACTTCTGGCTCGTCCATGAAGAGCACTGAGGGCTTGTTGTCTTGTATCAGGACGGTGAGGAGGATGGCCAGCATCTGTTTCTCACCGCTGGAGAGTTGGTAGGGGACGAGTGTCTCACCTATTTGAGAGAAGAAGATTTCATTGGCGGTGCGGACGATTTTCTTACCCGTGTCGGAGAAGAGGTCGTCCATCAGGTCTTGGAAACGCTTCTTGGGTGCGGAGATGTCTTGAGCCTGTTGCGCTGCATCGGGCGCTCCGCTTTGCAGCACTTCAATGATGCGGTTGCCGATGTTCACTTGGTAGTCGAGGTATTTCCTCTGCAACTGGAAGAGTTGCCAGTCGAGTTCGGTGGCGAGGCTCATGTCCATTTTCGCCAAAGTGTCGAGGTTCATCAACGGGCGGTCGAAAGACCTGATGACGTCATACCTGATCCATTTCGCTTCAGCGGGATACACTTTCAGGTGCACGCCCTTGAGCATGTGGCTGGGGTATTCACCACCGGCGGCAAGCCCCTTTACAACCTTGTTGATGATGGTGCTCTTGCCTTGACCGTTGGTTCCGCTGAGGATGTTGACATGCTGGTCGAGGTTCCATTTGATGTGGCGTCTCCCACTCCATAGCGAGTCTATTTCTATCTGCTCGATGTAGTCGGCGTATTTCTGCATGGCGTAATGTTTTTCTGTGTGTTGCAAAAATAAGAAAAAAAAGGCATATCTGCGCCATTTTTCATCGACAAATGTCAGAAAAAAGTGTTTTTGGGACGAAAAGAGGGTGAAAAAGTGGGGAAATGGCTCATGCCATTTCCCCACGATGTCCTTGTAGTGTGCCTATGGATTATTTCACGACAAACTTCTTTCCGTTCTGAATGTAGATGTTGCCCTTCTGCGGAGTGGTCACCTTGCGGCCCAGGAGGTCGTAGATGTCGCCGTTTTCAACGTCCATTCTAACGGTGGTGATGCCTGCGTAGAGCTCCTCGGCATGCTTCACGATTTCGGAGTCGATGCCATCGTAGCCGATGTAGCTGATGACAGCTGGCACGCTCTCGTCGTCGAGGGTGAGGCCGAAGGTGGTGTTCCAGCCGGCATTGCCCACGAGGTAGGTCTTGCCGCTCTCGAAGGAGGCTCCAAGGCCGGTGTCGGCGATGGTCCACACGAGGGTGACGGTGCCGTCATCGTCCTTCACAGCGATGTTCGGCGCTACCTGGGTGCCGTTGTTCGTGTTGTTCAGCCACCAGAGGTAAGACTTCGTGTCGGCGATGGAGAGGCCCTTGCCTTGGATGACGAAGTACTTGGCGTCGTTCACATAAAGCACCTTGTCGGTCCTGTATACCAATGCCACGTTGTTGTCGCCGGTCTGGCTCACGGTGATGGTGTTGGCTGTCTCGTCAACGACCACCTTGTCGGGAGAGATGCGGCCCGGGTCGCCGGCAACCCAGAGGTTGGCGTCCCATGCATACTCTGCCTCATCGGTGGCTTGCGGAATCTGGTTGGCGAAGCCGATGAAGGAAATGACGGCGGGCACCGACGGGTCGGCCAAGGTCATGCCGAAGGTGGTGCTCCAGCCACCCTCGTCCTTGAACTCGGTGGTTTCCTTGCCTATCTGTCCTCCGATGGGAATGAGGTTGACATCCCATGCGAAGACGGTCTCTCCATCATACTCGAAGATGGCGGTGGGTTTGTACTGTCCGCCGTCGTTGGTGTTGTTCAGCCACCAGAGGTAGCTGTCGCCGTCGTTGGTGGACAATCCCTTGGCGGAGATGAGGAAGTAGCGGAAGTCGCTGGGCACGGTGTAGACGTTCTCCGAGCGGAAGAGCAGTGCCACGTTGTTCTGGCCTGTCTGGCTGACGGTGATGGTGTTTTCAAAGTCGTCAACGACCACTTGGTCAGGACTGATGCGTCCCGGGTCGCCGGCAATCCATTCGTTGGCTTCGAATTCATAGTACATGGTGTTGCTGAACCAGCGTGGGTCGCCTGTGTAGTTGATGTCCTGCGGGCAGTAGGCCAGGGTGAAGTCGCCATTGGCATAGTCGCCGGCGAAGGCCACCACGCCCTCCACGTTATCGGTGACTGGCTCTGCTTCGTCTCCGGTTTCTTCCTTGGAGCTGACGTCGGTGAATGCACCGTCGACGATGCGCTGGAAGGAGTTGCCTTCAATTTCCCAAACGGGGTTGCTGCCACCTTGCCCGGCGTTGAGACCCTTGACGAATTGGCCTTCCTTGCCGCAGTCGATGATGAGGCAGCTGGACACTTCGTACTTGAGCCACTTCTGGTTGGCCTGGCGATGGGTCATCACGTTCTTGCCGTAGGCAATGTTGTAGAAGGTGCTGGCTCCCAATGAGAAGGTCTGCACCATGTCTTCGCTGACTTCGGTGGCCTTTTGTCCGCTCTGAGAGCTGTAGAGTTGACCCGTATGCTGCGGGTTGGCGTAGATGGTGGAGTTGTTCACGCGGAAGTCACGAACAACGCCGCCGCCGTTGAAGTCGAACGTCGTCTTGCTGCCACCGGCAATCTCGATGATGCAGTTGTCCACTTCCAGGTTGGGGATGAATGCACGCACCTTGTTGCCGTAGATGAGCTGTTGGGTGAGGCCTTTCACTTTCAGGTTGGTGAAGTTGATGTCGCCGATGGTGTAGAAGTTGTTGGCGGCATCGAGGGAGCTTTCATACGGAGTGAGGCTGATGGCTGTCATCGGGCCGGTGAGGGCTGAGGCGTCGATGGTGGCGATGTTCTCTTCGTCGCCGGCGATGGTCAGCGGAGCTGCCGTCTCCAGGGTGCTGCTGACGGTGTACTCACCGCCTGCTGCGAGGTTGATGGTGATGCTCTCGGGAGCCGGGGTGGTCTCAAGGGCTGCTGCCAGTTCGGCGGAGATGTCCTTGCCGCTCTCCAGTGTCAGCACGATGTTGCCACCTTCCTCTACAAACCAGCGTGGGTCGCCGATGTGCATTTCCTTTTGTGCGCAGTCGCCAAGGGTGAAGTCGCCGGAAGCAAAGTCGCCAGTGAAGACAAGTGCGCCTTCTACGTTGAAGTTGACAGGCTCTTCCTCGTCTCCGGTTTCCTCGCTGGCGCTGATGTCGGTGATGACGCCGTCAACAATGCGCTGGAAGGCGTTGTCCTGGATTCTCCAAACGGGGTTGGGGCCGCCTTGGCCGCCGTTGAGACCCTTGACGAATTGCCCTTCCTTGCCGCAGTCGAGGATGACGCTGTACTTCACCTCATAAGTGAGCCATTTCTGGTTGGATTGCCTGTGGGTCATCACGTTCTTGCCGTAGGCGAGGTTGTAGAGCGTGGAGTTCATGATGGAGATGGTTTGCACCTTGTCTTCTGCCACCTCGGTGGCTTTATGTCCGCTTTGAGAGCTGTAAAGCTGCCCGGTGTGTTGCGGGTTGCCGTAGATGGTGGATTGGCTGATGGCCAAGGTTCCGACCACGCCGCCACCGTTGAAGTCGAAGACGGTCTTGTTTCCACCAGCCACCTCGATGATGGTGTTCTCAACAGACAAGTTGGGGATGAATGCACGCATCTTGCTGCCGTAGACGAGTTGCTGGGTGAGGCCTTTCACCTTGATGTTCCTGATGTCGATGGTGGCGATGTTGTAGAAGTTGTTGGCCGGGTCGAGCGAACTCTCATACAATGTCTGCCTGACGGCTATCATTGGTGCGGTGAGTGCCGAGGCGTCGATGGTGGCTAATTTTGCCGCGTCGCCACGGATGTAGAGCGGTGCTGCCGTCTCGATGGTTCCACTGACAGTGTATTGGCCATCGGGGGCAAGCCCGATTTCGATGCTCTCGGGGTTCGGGTTGCTTTCAAGTGCTGCCGTCACTTCGGCGGTGATGTCCTTTCCGCTCTCGATGTCAAGCACGAGGGGTGCTCCCACTTCAGCCTTCAGGCTCTCGAGGGTGATGGACTTCAGCTGGATGACAAACCAGTTGCCGCCATTGGCGATGTTGCGCATGCCCATGTCGAGCAAGCCGTCGCTGCCCACGTTGGCTTCAATCGTGGCAATGGAGGTCGTGGGGTCGCAAGCCACTTGGGCGATGACCTCAAGCGGGTAGATGCCGTCGTTGGCGTAGGCCACGGTGATGTCGTTGCCCACGGCGGCGCTGTTCCATGCCTGGCTGGCAACGGCGTAGAGTTCCACCTTGTAGGTGCCTGCCTTCAGGCCGCTGATGGTCTGGTGCATGATGGTGTCGGCGGGCATCTCCTCGCCGAAGCGCTCGGGATATGCACCCTGGTAGATGCCGGTGGCACCAATCCAGTCGCTTTGCAACTTGCCACCGACGTCGGTGAAGTCGGAGCCCGGAGTGGTCTGGGCCTTCACGGCTGCGATGTAGGCTGCCTTGATGTCGGCCACGACGAGGTTGCTGCCAAGGGTGCGGTCGTCGTAGGCCTTCTGGATGGCTGATACGTCATAAGCGGCCTTGCCGGATGCGTCGAGGTTGGCGGCCTTGGCGGCGTATTCGTCAAGGGCGGCCTTCACTTCCTTGTAGACGGCGATGGACGCGTTGGCGTTTTGGATGGCGGAGGAGAGATTGCCGATGGCAGCCTCGTATTCCTCGGCGGTGGTGAAGCCGCTGTCGTCAACCATCGCACCTTGCAGTTGTGCGAGCACCGTGCCGTTCATCGGTTCGGCGACAAGGGCTTGTGCCTGTGCGATGTAGGAGGCGTAGAGTTCGGAGGCATTCACCTTTGCGGTGACACCCTTCAATTGCACGATGTGCCAGTTGGTGTACTTCGTCGACTTGTCCATACCCAGTTTCATGGCGCCGTCCTCGCCCACTGTCACACCGTCGAGGGTGGCGGTGGACACTTCGGAGAACTGGGTCGCCTTGTAGGCGGCAATCTCCTGGGCCACGGTGCCTTCGCTGGTCTGGGCATAGAGCTTGATGCCGGTGTTCTCGGTCAGCGGGCTTTCGGGAGTGTCGTCCTCGGCAAAGGCTTCGGAAGTGAAGCCACGGCCGAACGTGAAGGCTGCCGAACCATAGAGCTCGATCTTGTAGGTGCCGGGAGTCAATCCGGTGAGGTTTTGGTAGAACACGTCGCCGATGGTTTCGCAGTTGTTGTCATACCTCTCGCACATGTAAGCGGTCTTGCCGGCGTTGGTGGTCACCTGGGGGGCCGCCCATGTGGCATAGCCGCTGGCACCCACCCAGTTGGTGTACTCGGTGAGGGAGCCGAACTGGTCGGTCAGGTCGGTCTCGATGTAGATGGGTTCGGGTTGTGAACCGCCCATCACACCGGTGTAGATGAACCCGTAGAAACCGAGCTTGGAGCCGGCGCAGTAGAACTTGTAGCTGCTGCCGCCCTTGACATCGAAGGTGTAAGTGCCGTAGTATTTCTCATCCACGCTGATGCCGTTGAAGGCATCAAGAGGAGTTCCGTCCTCTTCGATGAAGAAATTCTTGCCGGCGTTGAGCACGACACCTATCGTCACCTTGCCGTCGTATGCCGGTTTGATGGTGTAGAAGGTGCCGCCGGGCTTGTTGCCGTTGACACCATTTCCAGGAGTGTAGGCCACGAAACCGTCGATATGACTGTCGGCAGCTCCTGCTTGGAATGCTTCTGTGCCGTCTGCCTCACCGAAGGTGAGTGTCGCCACTTCCGTGCCGTTGGAGGCCACGGATACGACGTCTCCGGAGGGATGGGTGTCTCCTTCCTGAACGGCATAGGTCACTGTGAACTCTTGGGCCTGCACTCCAATGACGGAGAGTAGGAACCCAAGGATGAGCCATGTAGTTTTTTTCATAAAGTGAATAATTAGGTTGGTTGATTAAGGTATTTGATGTAGATACGTTCGACGAGATGGCGTCTCTTGTGTTTTTCTCACCAATGGTTACACCTTATAATAATAGGTGTTGGGATGTGGTGCTGTCATCCATATGCATATGGATGACAGAAGGTGTGGGCAAGAGAAGCAGCAGTTTGTTCATTGGTTTTCTGATTTGTGGCATTGCGATTCGGCATTTCGCAATATTACCGCAAAAATAGCATGAATATTTGTATTTTGCAACAAAAAGTCTAAAAAAAGTAAGAATTACACATAAGTTTCCAAAAATCTCACCTCGCCTTCCACTTTGATTTCGTTGGTGCATGCTGGGAGAAGGATGGTTTCACCAGCACACAACGACATGCTGTGACCTTCGTTGTCGACGACAACGCCACTGCCTTTCACGCCGATGAGGATGACGAAGCTGTCGAGGTCGCTGTAGTCTATCACCATGGGCTCGTCGAGGTCGTAGACGGATGTGGTGAACCATGGGCATCTCACCAATTCCACGCCTTCGTTTTTCTTTCGGGTGTATGGGATGTGGTTGTCGGTAATGGAATGGTAATGGATGCTTTCTCCTGCCTCTTGCAGATGCAGCTCACGCAGATTCCCGTCCTTGTCGCGACGCATGAAGTCGTAGAGGCGGTAGGTGATGTCGCTGGTCTGCTGGATTTCGACAACGAAGCATCCCTTGCCGATGGAATGGATGGTGCCGGCAGGGATGAAGAAGACATCGCCTTCGCTCACATCGTAATGGGCAAGGGCTTCGCAGATGGTGCCATCCGACGCCATCGACTTGCAGCGTTCCGGGGTGATGGCTTGGCGAAGGCCGTTGTAGAGATGGGCGTCGGGGGAGGAGGGCAAGGCATACCACATCTCGGTCTTGCCGTGGCCCTTGCCTTGACGGAGGGCAGTTGCTTCATCGGGATGAACCTGGATGGAGAGGTCGTCGCTGGCGTCGATGAACTTCACCAGAAGAGGGAATTCGTTGCCGAAGCGCTGGTGGTTGTCGGCACCCAACAGGCGGGGACCCATCTCTGCCACAACCTCGTTGAGCGACTGCCCCATGTGTTCGCCTTCGCTGACGATGCTCTCAAAACCGGGAATGCAGGAAATCTCCCAACTCTCGCCCACAAGGGGCTGATGGCAATCCATATGCTTGAATTTTATAATCTTGTCTCCACCCCAGATGGTGGACTTCAGTATGGGTTTGAATTTCAACATGGTTGATGTCTGTTTTCGAACTTTCTTATAGGTCGGGACGGCTTGGGCCTTTGTCTTTCTTGCTTGTAAAACGCATCCTGTTGCTTCAGTTGTCCTCCCAGAAGGGGGTGGTGAAAAGGATGAATACGTTGAAAATCTCCAAACGTCCCAGGAGCATGAGCACGGTGCATATCCATTTGGTCCAAATAGGTAGGTCGCTCCATGTCATGTCGGGGCCTAATTCGTTGAGGGGTAATCCCACATTGTTTATACAACTGAGTGAGATGATGACGGAATTGGTGATGTCGATGTCGATGGCCATCATCAGTGCCGTGGTTCCCACGCACATCAGGATGTAGATGGCGAAGAAAGCAAGGAGGCTGTTGACCATCTGCGTGGGGATGGCCTTGCCGTTCAACTTCACTGGAAGAACGGCGCGAGGATGCATCATACGCACGAATTCGTTGCGTATCACCTTGATGATCATCAGTGCTCGTGAACTCTTGAAACCGCCTGTGGTGGAGCCGGAACAGGCACCGATGAACATCAGGATGGCGAGGATGATCCACGTGATATGAGGCCATAGGCCTACATGGTCGCAGAAGATGCCGGTTGTTGTCATCATCGACACCACATGGAAAAGGGATTTCCTGATGGCTGGTTCCAATTGGTAGCCGTTGCTTACCATGAGGATGAGGGTGATTGCTGCACTGCATATGAAGACCACCAAGATGTAGAATCGAGTCTCTTCGTTGCCGAGGAAGTCGAGCCATTTGTTCTTCTCGCTGCGCTTGAACTCCTTCCAGCTGGACAACTTGCGCTTGGCTATCACCATGAAAAGCATGGAGAAATTGATGCCGGAGAGAAACTGGAAGACGAGGGCTATGTATTCGATGGAGGCCGAGTGGAAATGGGCGATGCTGTCGTTATGGATGGAAAAGCCTCCCGTGGCGGTCGTGGTCATGGCGTAGTTGATGGCGCTGAAAGCGTCCATGCCCGCCAAGGCATAGCAGATGCCGCAACCTACGGTGAGGATGATGTAGACCCACCAGATGCGCATGGCTGTGGCACTGAGGCGGGGATGCATCTTCGAACGGATGGGACCCGTTGCCTCGGCGGAGAACACTTTCATCGAATTGCCCACCATGGATGGAAGGATGGCGATGGTGAAGAACACGATTCCCAAACCGCCTATCCATTGGGATAGGGAACGCCATACCAGCATCGCATTGTGGGTGTCGAGTTGGGCCTCTACATCGTTGAGCATCGACGCTCCGGTGGTCGTGAAACCCGACATCGTCTCAAAAAAAGCGTCTGTGGTGATGGAGAGGCGGCCTTGAAAGTCCCATAATTCGGCACTGCCGAAAAAACCGCCGAAAAGGTAGGGAAGGGAGCCGAACACGCTGAAGGTAATCCACGTGAGGGTGACGATGGTGTAGGCGTCGCGACGGGTCATGACGGTGGGCGCGTCTCTTCCCACTCGCACCAAGCTCATACCCGTCCCGGAAGTGATGAGGAAGGAGATGGAGAAAGGCCAAAAGTCGCTGTTGTGATAGCAAAGGGCCGTGAAGATGCAAAGAAGCATGAACGCTGCCTCCAAAATGAGGAGCGAACCGAGGACCTTGGCTATGAGTTTGTTGTTCAGCATCACTTTGTAAAATACCTTTCCAATTTCTTCAGGTTGAGGTCATAGCAGATGACCACCACTTTGTCGCCAGCATCTATCTGGGTGCCGCCAGAGACAAGGATGCCTTCCTTGCCACGAACAAGGCCGCCGATGGTGCACCCGCGGGGGAGCCCCAGTTCGTATACCTTCTTTTGGGTCACCTTCGAACCCTCCTGTGCGGTGAACTCTGCCACGTCGGCATTCACGGAAGGCAGGAACCCGATGTTCTGGACGTCGGCGGTAAGCATCATCTGGTAGATGTTGCTGGCTGATAGCACCTTCTTGTTGATGACGGTGCCGATGTCAAGACTCTCGGCCATGCTCAGGTAATTGGAGTTGTTGATCATCGCGATGGTTTTCCTCACACCTAACTTCTTGGCGGTCAGACAAGACAGGATGTTGATCTCGTCATTGCCGGTGAGAGCGACGAAACCTTGGGTGTTCTTGATGTTCTCCTCCTTCAAGAGGTTGATGTCGCGACCGTCACCCTGTATCACCATCACCTTGGTGTCGTCAAGGTCCTCGTTGAGCTTCTCACACTGCTTGGGGTCGATCTCGATGATCTTGGTGCTGATGAAGGGGGGCATTTGCTTCGCTGCACGCGAGGCTGTCTTGCCACCGCCCATGATGATGAGGTTCTTCACGTCGGCGTAGTGCTCCTTGCCCACGATTTTGCGGATGTAGGCGATGTATTGGGTGGTGGTCATGAAATAGACGATGTCGAAGAGCCTCAGCTCGTCGTTGCCGCCGGGGATGATGGTTTCGTTGCCTCGCTTGATGGCCACGATGTGGTAGGGGTCTTGAGGACCGCAGAGCAGGCGCAGGGGTTGGTTGAGGATTTCGCATGTTTCTCTCAACTTGATGCCTAACATCACCAACGACCCTCCATGCACATCCCATCTCTGTCGCACCCAACTGAGTTTGAGGCTTTTCACGATGGTGTCGGCAGCGAGCTTCTCAGGGTGGATGATGTTGTTGATGCCCATATGGCGGATGAGGGTTTCATTGTCGGGGTGCACCAACTCATAATTGCTCACCTGGGCGACGGTTTTTTTCGCACCCATCACGTGGGCCATCACGCAGCTGGTGATGTTGGCGTTCTCATCCGGGGTGACGGCGATGAAGATGTCTGCCAGGTCGGCATCGGCGCTTTGAAGGGTTTTCACTTCCGTGGGAGAGCCGACGAGCGTCATCAGGTCGTACTCGCTGCTGATGGCGTCGAGCCTGTCTTCATCTTCATCCATCAGTACGATGTCGTGGTTGCTGCGCGACAGCATGCGGGCGAGGTGGGAGCCGATGGCGGAGGCTCCGGCGATGATGATTCTCATAGGCTGAGGATGGTTTTCTTGATGGATTCAGCATCGATGCCGACCAAATGCTGTAGTTCGCCTACCGTGCCGTGCTCCACGAATTGGTCGGGAAGGCCGAGGCGGCGGAGGGTCGCTTGCTTGCCATGGTCGGAAAGCCATTCCGCCACGGCGCTGCCGAAACCGCCGGCGATGCAGCCGTCTTCGATGGTGATGATGCGGTCGAAACGGGTGGCTACCTCTTCAAGCAAAGTGCTGTCGAGGGGTTTGGCGAAACGCATGTCGTAATGTGCTACCGAGAGGGTGGAGCCTTCTTCTTCTAATGACTTGATGGCGCGTGTCACATTGTTGCCGATGGGGCCGAGACTCAGCACCGCCACGTCGGTGCCCTCACGCAGCCGACGGCCGGTGCCCACGGTGATTTCCTTCATCGGACAGCGCCAGTCGGGGCATACGCCGCGACCACGGGGATAGCGGATGACGAAAACACCCTTGCCGGGCAACTGGGCGGTGTACATCAGGTGGCGCAGTTCGCGCTCGTCCATGGGGGAGGCGATGGTGACGCCGGGTATGACGCGCAGGGATGCGATGTCGAAGGCGCCATGGTGGGTGGGGCCGTCCTCGCCCACCAGGCCGGCGCGGTCGAGGCAGATGACCATGGGGAGGCCCAGGATAGCGGCGTCGTGGATGATGTTGTCGTAGGCGCGTTGGGCGAAGGCGCTGTAGATGTTGCAGAATGGGGTGAGGCCGTCTTTCGCCATGCCGGCGGAGAAGGTGACGGCGTGGCCTTCGGCTATGCCCACGTCGAAACAACGGCTGGGCATCTCTTTCATCATGATGTTGAGGGAGCAGCCGGAAGGCATGGCGGGTGTCACACCCACGATGCGGTCGTTGCTTTTCGCTAGTTCCAAAAGGGTGTGACCGAATATTTCCTGGAACTTGAGGGGCTGCCCTTCGCATTCGCTGACGATACGCTCGCCGGTGTCCACGTCGAATTTCCCCGGGGCGTGCCAAGTGATGGCGTTTTCCTCGGCAGGCTTGTAACCTTTGCCTTTCACCGTGTGAAGATGGAGCAATTTCGGACCCTCAAAATCTTTCAACTGACGCAGCACACGGACGATTTCAATCACATCGTGCCCGTCGATAGGGCTGAAATAGCGGATGTTCATACCCTCGAACACATTCTGCTGATGGCTGATGGCAGATTTTAAGGCGTTGGTGAGACGGATGAGGCCATGCTTGCGTTGGTCGCTGAGCATGCCTTTGCCCCGAAGCCATTTGGCAATGCGGTGGCGAACGTTGTTGTAGGTCTCTGTCTTGTTCAAATTCAACAATAACTGCTTCATGCCCCCCACCGAGCGGTCGATGCTCATATTGTTGTCGTTCAGGATGATGAGAATGTCGTTGGGGGTGGAGGAGACGTTGTTCAAACCCTCGAAGGCTAGACCGCCGCTCATGGCGCCGTCGCCGATGACGGCCACTACCTTGCGTTTCTTCTTCAATGCCTTGGCTGCTACTGCCATGCCGATGGCTGCAGAGATGGAGTTGGAAGCATGGCCGCAAGTGAATGTGTCGTATTCACTTTCTGCAGGGGATGGAAAAGGACGCAAGCCATGCAGCTTGCGGTTGGTGTTGAACGTCTTCCTACGCCCCGTGAGGATTTTGTGACCATAGGCTTGGTGCCCCACATCCCATACGATGCGATCCTCTGGCGTGTTGTAGACGTAATGCAACGCCACGGTCAACTCCACCACGCCGAGACTGGAAGCCAGGTGGCCGGGATTGACGGACAACTCGTGGATGATGTCATCACGAAGCTCTTCGCACAATTGGGGCAACTGCTCAACTTTCAACTTGCGCAGGTCGGAGGGGCTCTCTATCTTGTTGAGTAACTCGTATGTCAGTTCTTTCATCTTGTCATTACAGTCATGCAGGCGAAAAGTCCAGTGCATGACTTTGTCATTGTGAAATGCAAAGATACTATTTTATTTAATAAGATGATGCATGAGAAGCATAAAAAATGTATTTTTAGACTGATTTCCCAAACAAATCAAATCTTTTTTACATGTTTGGACTTCCTTTTTTTTGCTTGTTTGGACATGAAATCAAAGATTGGCATAAAAACTGTTGAACAAATTGAAAAACGGCGATTTTTTTTGCTGTTCAATGGAAATTTACTACATTTGCCGTATGAAAACGCCGGACCCGTAAATTGACGGGATTCGACGAGGAAGAAATTTCGTAACAAGAGCCATAAAGACTTGTCGTAGACATCTTTTTGCTCGTTTTTGCTACAATTTATCACTTATGAATATGAAAAAAACAATCTTCTTTTTTGTATGTGTTGCCATGGCTACATCTGCCATGGCCCAAAAGTCGGAGGGGGGTATCTCTGCCGTCATGCTGTCCAAGATAGAGAGCATGCAGACCACCGGCACCACCGACAAGGCGCTCTTCAATGCCATCGCAGCCAACTCCATCGACAATCTGGCCAAGAATTTCGCCAACAATGGACCGGAGAACACGTATTTCAGCAATGAGACGACAAACCAGTCCATCCACGACCAGAAAAGCAGTGGACGATGCTGGATGTTCAGTGGACTGAACGTGCTTAGGGCTAATTTCGCCAAACAGCACAAGGATACGATGACCGTCGAGTTCTCACAGGCTTATCTCTTCTTCTATGACCAGTTGGAAAAGGCCAATCTCATGCTGCAAGGAGCCATTGACATGGCTGACAAACCAATGGACGACAAGTTCGTGCGCATGCTTTTCAAAACACCAATCAGCGACGGCGGAACTTTCTGCGGAGTGGCCGACTTGGCCGAGAAATACGGGTTGGTGCCCATGAGCGTGCAGCCGGAAACCTATTCTGCCGACAACACCAGCCGCATGTCGAGACTCATCGATTCCAAGTTGAGGGAGTATGGTCTTGAACTCAGGCAGATGGTCGCCGACAAGAAAAAGGCGAAAGCCATCAAGGACCGGAAAACGGAAATGCTTGCCACCATTTACCACATGCTCGCCATCTCCCTTGGTGAACCGGTGAAAGAGTTCTCCTATGCCTTCGTCGACAAAAAAGGGAAAACGGTGACGGAGAAGAAAACCTATACACCGATGCAGTTTTACAGGGAAACGGTAGGAGGGCCTATCAACGGAACCTTCATCATGGCCATGAACGACCCAAGGCGCGAATACTACAAAACCTATGAGGTGGAATGGGACAGGCATACTTATGATGGCCACAACTGGAAATATGTCAATCTTCCCATGGACGATATCGAGCAACTGGCCATCGCTTCCATCAAGGACAATACCAAACTCTATTCTTCCTATGACGTGGGCAAGCAGTTTGATAGAAAGAACGGTTTCCTCGATGTCGACGTCTATGACTATGGGACGCTCTTCGGCACTACTTTCCCCATGGACAAGGCGCAGCGCATCATGACTTTCGACAGTGGCTCCACGCACGCCATGACGCTCACGGCAGTGGATCTCGATGAGAATGGAAAGGCCGTCAAATGGAAGGTGGAGAACAGTTGGGGCACCTCTTCAGGGAAAGCCGGCTATCTCATCATGACCGACTCTTGGTTCCGTGAGTATATGTTCCGACTCGTGGTGGACAAGAAATATGTCCCGGAGCGAATCCTGGAGGCCGAAAAGCAAAAGCCCGTCATGGTCATGCCCGACGACCCCCTCTTCTTGGAAGACGAATAATCCGCCACTTGAGGCTGTAACAGCAAAAGTCTCGGCAAATCAGGTATCCTCCTGGCATGCCGAGACTTTTGTTTTAGTACGCTCAGCATGAGTATCAACTAACGGGTGCAAGTCCCGAGCGAGCCCTAATAGCGGGAATCGCACAGCCCAAGGCAAGGGTGTCCATCGCGCATCTGGCCTGACGGACAGGAACCACATACAAGGCATATGCCCGTGGGTAATGTTGCTAAACAAACAAAAGCCCGATAGCTATTCGGAACGGGTTGTGTAAATGTGGCAGGTATAAGGTGGAAAGTTGATGCCCTTATCTGAGGAGGTCTCACGGACGTGGCGATTAGTTGCATATACAAAAGCCATGGAGTAAAGCTTGCCGTGAGAAGTCAGCAGACGTCATAGTAGTGGAGTAATCGGTAACGCTCCACGAAGGACAGAACCTAATAATTAAGCGATAGTAATTGAAAGTTACCTCATGAGAGATAGAATGCAGAAAACATCAGCCTTTGCTAATGACTGCCCCCGAAGAGATAGGACGGAATCCGAATGGTACGGGGGAGTGCAGACTTTCATGTGGATGACCGAAGACAACATCGTGGAAGTACCATTCGACAAGGAGCATTTGTTGGAATGCATCCTCGCCCCTTCGAACCTCAACCGCGCCTACAAGTCGGTTGTGAGGAACAAGGGTTGCGGCGGTATCGACAAGATGTCGTGCGAGCAGCTTCTCCCATGGCTCTTGGCCAACAAGGATGCGCTGATACGCTCCTTGCAGGACGGCACATACCGTCCGAATCCCGTCCGCAGGGTTGAGATACCCAAGGACAACGGCAGGATGCGCCAGCTTGGCATACCGACGGTGGTAGACCGCATGGTGCAGCAGGCCGTCAACCAAGTACTGACCCCCATCTATGAGCGGCAGTTCTCTCGGTCGAGCTACGGCTTCCGACCTCGGAGGGGCTGTCATGACGCGTTGAGGGGAGCGCAGAGGATAGTAGGGGAAGGCTACAAGTACGTGGTCGACCTCGACCTGGAGCGCTTTTTCGACACGGTGTGCCACAGCCGTCTCATAGAGATACTCGGCCGCACCATCAAGGACGGCAGGGTTGTCAGTCTGATACACAAGTATCTTCGCAGCGGCGTCATCAGCCATGGCTTGTTTGAGGCGAGTGAGGAGGGCACTCCGCAGGGAGGCCCGCTCAGTCCCCTGCTGAGCAACATCATGCTCAACGAGTTGGACAAGGAGCTCGAACGCCGAGGACACCCCTTCGTCAGATACGCCGACGATGCGATGATATTCTGCAAGTCCAAGAGGGCTGCGGAGCGAGTGCGCGAATCGACAACAGATTATATCGAGGGCAAGCTACATCTCAAGGTGAACAAGGAGAAAACGGTGGTTTCATACATCAAAGGTGTGAAATACCTTGGCTACTCCTTCTATGTACACAAGGGCAGGTGTGAACTCACCGTGCACCCCAAATCCAAGGTGAAGATGAGGAAGAGGCTGAAAGAGCTGACAAGTCGGAGCAACGGATGGGGTTACGAGTGGAGGAAGCACAAGTTGACGGAGTACATACGTGGATGGATGGGGTATTACCATCTCGCCAATATGAAACGCTTCCTTGAAGAAACTGATGAATGGCTTCGCCGTCGCATCCGCATGTGCATATGGAAAGCTTGGAAGAAAATCAAGACAAGAGTGACGAACCTCGTCAGGTGCGGAATTGAGAAAATGCAAGCCTACATGTGGGGTAACACCCGCTTGGGCTATTGGCGCGTCGCAGGTAGTCCAATACTACACTACGCCATCACCAATGCCAACTTGAAGAAGGCAGGATATCCTTGCTTGATGGATTCCTATCTCGAATGGCACCCAAAATAGGAACCGCCGTATGCCGAACGGCTTGTACGGTGGTGTGAGAGGTCGGTAAACACGAAAGTAGGAGATAAACACCTACGATTAGTGTTTACCTCCTACTCGATT
>CADADN010000041.1 GCA_902786665.1 uncultured Prevotellaceae bacterium
AAATAGGAAAAGATGACAAAGAGATTAGCAAAATTATGGGAATCTCCCATGATTCTATTCGAACATACAGACATAGATTACTGAAAAAACAAAAAACACTACATGGAGATCAAAAAGACAATTGACGAACAACAAATAAGAAATAGTAATGTATACTGCCATAATTGCGACTGCAATCAAAAACCAACCCCTGTAAGGTTTAATTCACTTTCTAATACTCTACCTCTTTTTTTTATAGGTTCAAATGAAGAAAATCTGGTGCAGCGGATAAATCTGATTAGTAGAGCTTGCTTAGTAAAGAGTTATCCGCTGACCCGTAATCTCTCCCTAGATTGTCTTACATCTTTGTGGACATCTAACACCCTCATTTGATGTTTCTTAACCCTCTATGATAGCCTGCTAATGGCTGCCTTGATGTCCACAAGATGTCCACAGATGAAAAACGAAAAAGGAGTTAAAGATTTTTAACATCTTTAACTCCTTGATTTTCAATTTGTTGCTATGTACACCCGCAGGGGCTCGAACCCTGGACACCCTGATTAAGAGTCGGTAAAACTGTGTTTTCAGTAGTTTTCGAGAATTTTTAGAATTATTTGCAAATAATTGACATACAATATTTTGCAAATACAAATAGTTTTCATATCTTTGCAACGAAATCTTATGTAATGTGGATTTTTCGTTTCACTTTCGTTTCACCATATTTGAAATCTAATTAGAATCGTTCCAAATAATGAAGACATCAGCTACACCCATTTACAAGAGTACGAAAGAAGGCAAGGTTAGGTTGACAATGACGCTCGACCCTCGCAAGGGCACTGACAAGGAGATGTCTGTCTGCGTCCGAGTGCGTGTGGGTAATATTCAAAAGTATTTTCAAATTCCTGGCGAGCGATACACTACAGAAAACTTTGCAAGCATCATCAACGAGAACAACCGCAAGCAGGGAAAGAAACGGAAGGAGTATGACGAATTCTTCGATAGAATCCGAATCGAGGCTAAAGCCTTGGTTGGGACAGGAGAATTAAGTCCTACGGATTTTATGGAAATGCTGGCCGACAAGGTTTACGGCATCAAGAAAGAAGAGGAAGCCCAAGGTATGACCATTTATGATGTGTGGGAGATGGTGCTGAAAGAACTTACCGATGCCAACAGAATCGGCACCCGCAATTCCTATCGTGACGCATTCAAAAGGTTCAAGACTGATATGGGGGAGAAGGTCTCCGACATTACCATTAATCAACAATTAGTTGAACGATGGATAACTAAAATGCAGAACCCTCAAGAGGGTAGGGCGTTGAGCCAAAGCACCATAGGCATCTACTTGAGAGCTTTCCGTGTGGTGGTGCGTAGGGCGGCATCGATGGGTGTATTGTTGGCTGACAAGATGGACTTATTCAAAGGGGTGAAGGATATCAACCGCAAAGGTGATCGGAAGGATTGGTGTCTTAACGTGGAGAAGATGACCAGGCTTTATGAGTTCTTCGAGAAGGGAGAAACAAAAGACCAAGAGGGAAAGGAATTGTATGCACCCCAGTACAAGAGCAAGCTGTTCCGCTCCTTGGGTCTTTTCCTTTTCTCCTATCTCGCCAATGGCGCAAACATGGCCGACATCGCCAAACTTCGATATGATGACTTCTATTTTAACCACGAACAGAAAGCCATGCGTTTCCTTCGTCAAAAGACTATGCGTGAGACCGATGGGATGGAGGTCATCTTTCCCATCTTGCCACAGATGCAAGTCATCCTTGAAAGGATAGCGTGTAAGCCACAACGCGGTTCTTTGGTTTTTGACATCATCGAAGAGAAGATGGAAGAAGAGCGCATCAAAGAACTTGTTTATCTTGAAAACGCCAATGTAGCCAGCCGTATGGAGGTCATTACGACATTGATTGGGATGGAGGAAAAACCGACGCCTACCTGGTGCCGTCACTCATATGCCACCAACCTCCGTGACGCTGGAGTGCCGACAGAATACATCTCGACCATGATGGGCCACACGGTGACTTCCGGCAGTGCCACCACCTTGAACTATTTGTCACGTTACAATATGGAAACTATGGTGACCTACAATTCCAAGCTGCTCTCGTGGAACAAACAAAATCAAACCAAGGAGGCCCTTCTCCACCGTCTGATGGAAATGGACAAGGAGAGGCAGGAAATAATGCTCAAATTGATGGAGCAATAATTACGAGAGCAATAAAAATGTATCTAATATATTGCCGATTTGAATACATCTTTGTATATTTGCAATCTGATTTGTATATTTGCAATCTGAACGTATCTGCAGTAGAATAACGTCAAGCTGAGGACTGAGCAGATGACGCAGTGAACGTATGCAAAGAAAAACAACGGTGTGGGTGTACAAGGGTATTGATGGGGTTACCAGGCCCTAGGCATTTTGGTGGAACCCAAACCATTTCAAAACAAAATAATAAAAATTTAAGCTATGAAAATAGTATTTTTTGCCTTAACTACTTTTTTATTAGTAGCGTGTGGAAACAACGCTGCTCCACCTGAACCAGCAGCAGAGGAAGTTAACTTATCTATCAATCTGCCAGAGTACAAACTACTAAGTATAGAAGAACCAAGAGTATCGACTAACGGCCACATATCTCCTGCGGAAAATCTAATCTATAACGTTGAGATTGACCATCCGTTGGAGAACGATAGTCTTGAACTATTACAGGATTATTTCATACAGAAAGGAAAGGCCGACTTTGAAGGAATAAATAAAGTCATAGTTCGTGCTTACCTTAAAGGTACTACAATTAATGGCACCCCCTATGCTTCCATAAATCTTATTGGTGACTACAAAGAGATTATCGTTAACGACGAAGTGAAGAAGTTAAAGGAACTGACAGAGGAACCGTCGGCCAAAATATCTCAAGAATCTACTGACCCTATGGTTGGTACTTTCTTCTGTGATAGAACCCATGACACATATGTGTTCAAATCCGACAAAACAGGTGTCTTCACAATTCAAGGCGGTTCACCAACCGAATTTACCTGGAAACGCTTAGGAAATATCGTAACGATAAAATATGAGTCATTTGGTGAACAGAATTTGACATATGACCCAAAAGCAGAAACATTAAAGGAAAAGTCGGAGTCATTTGGAACTTTGGTTTTTAAAAGGCAGTAGTAAATCAAGCACATAACCTATGAAAAAGAAACTATCCTGTATTATTATGATGCTGGTGAGTCTCACTTCTTCAGCTCAATATGTGAAATTGGGTGACCTCAACCATGACAACCAAGTGAACATTACGGACATTATGACTTGGTGGACATCGTCTTGCACGGATATTCACCATTCTCTGTTTCTCCTATGGAAGTTACCATGCAAGCTGGTGGCACTGCCAAGTTAACTATTAGTGGCGGCTATTACTACTATGAGGTCGAGCCTGCCAATCCAGATATAGTTAATGCATCAGTAAACGATATGACCATCACACTCACAGCTGTTGGCGGGGGGGAGACCACGGTGACAGTTAAAGACGTTTTGACCTTCAGAACTATCGATATTCCTGTCTTTGTGGAATACGATATCTTACAACTGTCATCCGACGTACTCACATTGATTGCTGGTGAACAAGGAACTATGGATATAATCTCAGGCAGTGGCAGCTACAATGTTCAAAGCAATGATGAAGAAGTCGTCACAGCAATGGTTTTGGGGAATACAGTCGCTGTAACAGCAGTAGGTATAGGTTCCGCCACCATTACTGTCATCGATACCAAGAGCGGTCAGACTGTCTCCTTTGAGGTGATAGTGACTGCACCTACATCATTCTTGACATGTCCGGATGAACATCATCCACATATGATTGATCTCGGTTTGCCCTCTGGTACGAAGTGGGCATGCTGCAACGTGGATACAGAACATCCTGAGAACCAAAGCCCGATTAACTACGGCGGATACTACGCCTGGGGCGAGACGGAGGAGAAGAGCTATTATGATTGGAGCAACTACATCTACTGTGACGGATATCAAGAAACCTGCCACAATCTCGGTTCTAATATCGCTGGCACGCAATACGACGTAGCACATGTGAAGTGGGGCGGCTCGTGGGTGATACCGTCGTTCGACCAAATCAAGGAATTGCTCGAAAAATGTTCGTCTCAGTGGATAACGAAGAACGGGGTCAAT
Source organism: uncultured Prevotellaceae bacterium (assembly GCA_902786665.1). Taxonomy (GTDB): domain Bacteria; phylum Bacteroidota; class Bacteroidia; order Bacteroidales; family Bacteroidaceae; genus Prevotella. Next base: position 4,151 of record CADADN010000041.1, read on the forward strand.
GGTATGACTTTCACAGGTCCTAGCGGCGGCACCATATTCTTACCTGCGGCGGGCTACCGTTTGAATGACGGCCTCTACAATGCCGGTAGCGGCAGTGGTTTCTGGTCGTCCACGCAGTCTCCGTTGTACTCGTACTGCGCCTACCGTCTGTACTTTAATTCAGACCTCGCAGACTGGTACGAAGGCAGCAGCCGTAGACACGGTCGCATAGTTCGCCCCGTTGCAACAATTGTTGATGAAAATACAAATCAAGAAGGTGGTGATTCAACGATACAGACTCCGGATGGCTACGAACTAGACTGGAACGATGAGTTTGACGGCATAACCTTGGGAACAGACTGGGTGCATGAAGTGAAAAACGCAGGATGGGTGAATAATGAAAAGCAGAACTATGTCGACGACCACGACGTGACAGTTGTGTGTGACGGAACGTTGAAGATAACTTGTAAGAAGGAAAACGGTAAAATCTATTCTGGCCGCATCTATGGCAAGAAGACAACAGGTTGGAAGTATGGCTGGGTGGAAGCAAGGATCAAACTCCCGAAGGGCAAAGGAACCTGGCCTGCCTTTTGGATGATGCCCGTCAACGAGAGCGACGGTTGGCCCACATGTGGCGAAATCGACATCATGGAAGAGGTGGGCTACCACCCCAACTACACCTCCTCATCTATCCACTGTTACAGCTACAACCACACGAAAGGTACGCAGAAAACTGCCGAACGTTACACCGTTGGAGCAGAAGACGACTTCCACGTCTATGCCTTGGAATGGACCGAGAACTACATCCAAACTTATGTTGACGGCATTCCACTGCTCCACTTCGATAACGATGGCAAAGGAAACAAGAACACTTGGCCATTCAATAAAGAGTTTTATGTCATCCTCAACCTTGCCTGGGGAGGTGATTGGGGTGGTGCACAAGGGGTTGATGAAAGTGCCTTACCCACAACTATGGAAGTGGATTACGTGAGAGTTTATCACAAAAAATAAAAAATGAAGAATATAATATACTCAAATGAAATTAGTCGAATACGATAATAATTTTAGAAACCTCTCAGCCCATTCCTACAAGGTGGGCTTTATCTTGCCCTATCCTCTAAGCTCAAACCGAACACCCTCAAACCTACATTCCTGACTACAATCCTTTTTCTGCATATTCTTCAAGAACGTGTAATCGGCTAATGACAAGGTGGTTAAGCAGCGTGGCGGTTCTAAAGATAGCAACCGTGAGTGGAAAATCAACGGGCGTGGCTATGATGTGGATGACGAAATGTCACAGAAGAGATGAACTTAGCTTTTTTCAGCATTCTTGACCTAATATTTGGTGGTTTAATATATAATCCATAACTTTGCAGAAAGAACTAAAAACCAAACTACAATGAAAAAACTGCTATTATCTCTCGCGCTGTCACTAATGACATTTACTGCTTATGCGCAGTATAATTTTGGCGACTTGAATAGAGATGGTGACGTAAACATAACCGATGTAAATCTGTTGGTAGGTTTTATCTTGCAGGGCTCTTCGCCATTTTCGGTTGACCCAACTATAGTTACCATACCTGTCGGTGGCACCTCCACAGTGGAAATAACAGGTGACTATAACAACTATGAGGTTGTTTCTACCAATACCGATGTGGCGAAAGCAACTTTGAACGACAAGACAATTACACTAAACGCCATTTCAAAAGGTGTCTCATTGGTAACAGTTAAAGAAGTTCAGACCATGAGGTATCACGATGTTATCGTTGTAGTAGAATATGGCTCTCTTCAGGTTGCATCAGACGTATTAACTCTCAGTCTTGGCGACCAAGGAACAGTGGATGTCATCTCAGGCACCGGCAATTACACGGTTCAGAGCAGTAATGCCGATGTGGCAACAGCAGCCCTAAATGGAAATTCTATTGTTGTCACCACTGTGAGTGAGGGTTCCGCTATCATCTTCTTGGCAGACACAATAACCAACCAAACAGTCAATATTTCCGTCACTGTAGTAGCCCCCCAACCATCCTGCCCCGATAAACACCATCCGCATATGATTGACCTCGGCCTCCCGTCAGGTACTAAATGGGCGTGCTGTAATGTTGGAGCAAATAGTCCAACAAATTCCGGCAAATATTTCTCCTGGGGAGAAATCAGAGAAAAAGACTATTACTACTCGGGGGCATATTATTACAATGTCGACGTTGAGGGCGATATTTGTGGTACAGAATATGATGCGGCATTTATGAACTGGGGTGGTAGCTGGCAAATGCCTACAACTTCAGACATAAATGAGTTGCTTAGCAATTGCGAATTCAAAAATATAAACGGCAAAATGGTTGTCAAAGGTGCTAATGGTAATAAAATATTCTTGCCTTTCTCAGGTTACAAAAACATCACAAGCGTATACTCTGATAGTTACGAAGGCATGTTTTGGTCCGGAACAAACTGTAATAGTAATAAAAACGACGTGCTATTCATCAACAAATACAATTCTGCAAAAAAAAGCACTTTTGAACGATATCGGGGATTGCCCATTCGCCCGGTTTCAAAAGATGTGGATGTGGAGTTGCTTCTATCCACTTCTACGGTCGATCTTTTTGTTGGTGATGTAGTGCCTGTGGAAATCATCTCTGGCAGCGGATACTACACCATATCAAACAACAACGAAAGAGTGGCAACTAGCACTTTACAGAACAATATAGTTGTTATATCTGCCTACATCCTTGGAGAGAACACTATTACCATAACGGATAGGAAAAGTGGTCGGACTGCGAATATTGAGGTGAAAGTTTTAGAAAACCCCACTATTGTTCCCTATCTTTCTTGTTCTGATGAACATCACCCGCACCTCATCGACCTCGGACTGCCCTCCGGCACGAAATGGGCATGCTGCAATGTGGGTGATATCAAGCCAGAAGGTTTTGGAAGGTATTATGCCTGGGGAGAGACAGAAGAGAAGGATGTATACGATTGGAGCACTTATGTGCATTGTGATGGAGAAGAAGGAACCTGTTATGACCTTGGTAATGATATTGCGGGAACGGATTACGACGTTGCCCACGTCAAATGGGGTGGTGTCTGGCAAATGCCGACTTATGAACAATTAAAAGAATTAAGTCAAAACTGTACATTCAGTTGGACAGAAATCAATGGCGTCAAAGGATGCAGATACATCAGCAAGGAAAATGGGAGCAGCATCTTCCTGCCTGCTGCAGGCTATTTTCCAAACGGCAATTACAATAGTAACCCCTTCGGGCAATATTGGTCATCTTCTCTGAATCTTTCTAACACAAACAAAGCCTATTATCTATATTTTAATTCATATGGATTAATCGGTGACTCAGGAGACGTGCGCTATCGTGGCCGAACTGTTCGTCCTGTCTCCAGATAATCACATTCCCACCTTGCCAGAAATACTTTAGCAATCACTCAGCCCACCACAGGTGGGCTTTTTGTGTCCCATTTCGCGGGGAATCCCTATTCTGTTCACTCCTAAACTAACAAAGATTACTATAGTTTATTGCGTCTAAAGTAAACACTTCCTTAAAACAGCCCCCAAAAACATTAGATTTCTCTAAATATGTCAGTATTGCCGGTATACTTGCTTCACACTTTACGAAATTTAATCCAAACAATCGTTGCAAAACTTGCAGATAACAAACTTTTATGCTAATTTTGCACAAAATCAGTATTACCATTCAATCAAACTGTTTACAATGAAAAAAATAATACTAACTTTCACATTTGTGCTAATGGAATTGGTTTCCTATGCACAATACGGATTATCTTCACAAGCCGCAAACGATGTCGGAGACAATCTATATGTATACACAAAGGATGCATCAAATGCTGTGGTGTATTCCTTGGACAATTTGGACAAGCTGACTTTTGGCGACAATGCCATCAGCATTTGGTATGACGGAGGGAGAACGGATTATCAATACAGCAGGATTTCATTGATGACTTTCCGCGAGGATATCAAACCAACGACATCCATTGAACCGTTGTCCTTTGATGTTGCTGATATCAAGATAATCTATGATAGGTCTTCATCTTTGGTGAGGGTGGAAGGTGTTCATACCCTTCAGGGTGTGGCTATCTACGACATACAAGGCAGGTTGGTGACCAAGGATGCCAGGAAACTCAATTCATATCAAGTCTCTCTTCAAGGCAAACCGCAAGGTGTGTATGTGATAAGGGTTGGTGAGAATGGAAAGTCCACCACGATAAGGATTGTCAAATAAAAAAGAGAAAGACCATGAGAAAAATAATAATGATGGTTATGGCATTGCTTGCCATTTGCCTGCCCAGTGAGGCTCAAAAGTTTCTTGACATCTATAAGAACGGTAATATCTTCAGTTCCGTCAAGGCTGCTGATGTTGACAGCATGGTGGTGGACGAATTCAATAATAGGTCTGTGTATTTCTATCATGATGGGAAGGCGTTTCATCATATAAACATTGCCATTATTGACAGTGTAAAGGTCTATGACTTGGCTAAATCGCCTTTGGTGTATCTGGGCATCGTTGGCTTCAATCAGGAACTCTACGAAAAGCCTTTCGGTATTTTGGATAAGAACAAGGCTGGCGATTACAAGTCTTTTGTCAGTGGTCTAACCCGCAAGGATGGCACGTTGCTCTATTATGCCGTGGAACACGCTCTTGACATGCTTCAAAATCAATCGTTCCCCTCACAGGTGGGGAGTGTCAACCTCATCACGTTCACCGACGGTTTGGACCAAGGCTCTTTGATGATGAACGGCAATTATACTACAGATGAACAGTATCTTAACGCAGTGAGTAGCAGGATATCGGATATGAAGATCAAGGATCTTCCTCTCACGGCCTATTCTTTGGGGTTGCGTGGCAGTGATGTGACGGACTATCAACAATTTCAAAGTAACTTGAAAAAACTTGCCAGTTCCCCCGACAAAGCCTTCGAGGTAAGCAATATGAGTGCCGTCAGAGAATGTTTACAGAACATATCCGAACAAATCATCAGCATTAGTACAAAACAGACCATAAGTTTGAAAATCCCCGGCCAAAGCAATGGTACTATTATCCGTTTTACTTTTGATGGCTCATCGGCCTCCAATAGTACAATGTACATAGAAGGGACCTTCAACCTTGCTGACCGTTCGTTGCGAAACGTGACCTACCATGGTCTGAGAGCGGAGAATGGTGAAACAGTGCAGGGAAAACAAGATGGCATCTTTGTGACCTTCACCTTTACAGGCTTACAACGTGAGGATGGCAACGGTCTTGTTCCAACATACTACATCCGCCAATATTATAAGTCGCCCTCCTCATCCAATTGGCAGGAGAATTCTGAATTCACTCCCGCAAACAACACACAAACATCCGTCGTACATTCCGGGGCTGTCATATTGCTTGTCCTTGATTGCTCCAACTCCCTCGGCTCCCAGTTCAATGATATGAAAAACTATGCCAACGACTTCATTGACCGAGTGGCCAACAATGCTATTGTGGATATTGAGCGGCCTTTTCATAATACAATAGGTGATGGATCATTATCCAACCCGTGGAATCCTATGGAGGCTAACAATTACGTGAGCAGCCTGGCTGCCGACACACCCTCTTCCGACAGTTATTACATCAAGGGCAAGATTGCGAAGATTGCCAACAATGGTGAGTTCAATTCTAATTACGGCAACGCCTCCTTCTACATCTCCAACGATGGCAAGGATGAGAACACCTTCTATGTCTTCCGCACCCTCTATCTTGGCAACAAGAAGTGGCAAGATGGCGATACCCAGATCAAGGTGGGCGATGAGGTCATCATCTATGGCAAATTGGTGAACTACAGGGGCAACGTTCCAGAGACCGTGCCAAACGAGAGCTATATCTATTCGCTCAACGGCAAGACCGAAGACACTGGTGGCGGTGGCGGCGGTGAACAAACCGGCGTAGGCAGCTACGGCGACCCCTATAGCGTTGCAGCAGCCGTGGCTGCAGGTTCCGGTTCCGGCGTCTATGTGAAGGCCTACATCGTTGGTTACGTTTCGGGACAGGTGCTGGCGGATGGTGCACACTTCACCGCCGACGGCTGCGACGTGAAGACCAACCTTCTCATCGCTGACTCGCCAACGGAGACGAATGTCGCCAACTGCATCCCTGTGCAGCTCCCCAATGGTGCCGTACGCACAGGCCTCAACTTGCAGAACAATCCTGGCAACCTCGGCAAGCAAGTGCTCCTCTATGGCAATATTGAGAAATACTTCGGCACGACAGGTCTCAAGAGTGTGACCTATGCAGAGATTGGTGGGGCGAGCATAGGTACGAAACCATAATTCTATCATACTTGAATTATAAAATAACATTCATTATGATACGCCCCATCTCTAGACAAGCGCATCCTTACTATTAGTGGTAAGCAGCAAAGATGAGCCAACTTATATCAGTAGCATAACCGAAAGCCATTCCTTATCTCATAGAAGCCGAGGAATGGCTTTCATTTGCACCCTACAACCCACCCTAACCATATGGGGCTATTCCTGCGAATCGATTTTTATAAAAAATATTATAACGTACAGAAAAATGTACATTAATTTTGGTGGTTACTCGAAAACTTGTATATTTGCATCGAATTTGAAAATACAGACAAATTATGAACACATTAACAGTAGCAGATTTCAGGAGCCAACTGGCCAAATATTTCGACCTTGTCCTGGCTGGAGAGAAAGTTTTCATCAGGAGAAAAAACAAGCTCTTCACCATCATCCCTGTGGATGACGGGGATGTTGATGTCACCATCACCCCTGAGCTGGAGGAGAAGATAGAAAAGGCAAGGAAAGAGTATCTCGAGGGCAAGACCATAAGCCTGTCGAGCCACGAAGACGTTGACCGCTATTTCGATTCCATGTAGCCATGTATAGAATTGAAGTTTCGACGGATGCAGACAAAGTCATTCGAAAGTGGAAGAAGTCGAATCCTGTTCTTTTCAAGAAGTTGCAGAAAATCTTCCAGGAGTTGGTGGATCATCCAAGAACTGGAACCGGGCACCCCGAACAGTTGAAAGGAAAAGGCGGCGACGTGTATTCCCGCCACATCACAGCCCATGACAGAATCATCTATGAAGTGTTCGAAGACTACCTGGTTGTCCTCGTTGCCACTGTCGAGGGCCATTATCGGGATAAATGATGTTGGTGTAGCATACGAAAATCAACGAAACAACCACTTCAGCTGCGATCAATGGGGCGTTCTTTGCCATAATCAATAATATCTTGAAAAGCACATAAGAACACATTAGGCAATGATTACCATTTCTCAATATATCATAAAAACATCGGATAGAAGAACCAACCTATCCGATGCCTTCATATAATATCACGACAGTTTCAAGTTATATCCCTGGTCAACCATTTCACGGAGGATTTCGTCACGGCTCTTATGCCTCAGGTTGAGGTTCTCACCCTCACGTGAACCTCCAGGAGCATTGAACAGCCTATGAGGGAATAAGATTTGGGGCAGTTGGAAGAACAGGGTTTTCACAGCCTTATTCAGTTCGTTCTCCAAAGCAGCCCCTTTCATATTCAGCCACTTACGGCAGCACGCATGGTCAATCTCGTCGGTGAAATGCTTGGCGATGAGTTGTTCCTTCGTAATCTCGCCGCGTTCATACATTGCCTCCTCACGGCTGGAAATGGGTTTGGTGACATACCCGTTGTGTCCCTCGATGGTGACGTGCAGCCAACAACGACCGCCGTGCCTGCTCATTTTGCTGCGGGAGAGGTCAACGACGTCCGGCAGTTCATATCTCCAGGGATATAGCAGGCGGCGCAAACTTCCCACTTCTTTCAAGGCATCCCTTGCACGTCTCTTACTTTCCTCTGCCTTTTGGGCGTAAGCGTCGCGTTCCTTTTTGAGTCGTTCCGCCTCCTCCTTGGTCTTGTCACGCTCCTTGGTGCGGCGCTCCAGGTTCTGCTGGATGTTCTCCACCTTTTGTCGGAGTTCATCCAACTGCTCTTTCAGTTGGACGATTTCGTCCTGAGAGGCATCCAACTGCACGCGTACGTCGGACTTTCCGAAGAGGCCTGAGAATTTGTCGAGACGTTGGAGAAGCGCCTCCTTGCCTTTGCGGCTGATGCGCAACTTGCTGATTTCCTCACGCAGTTGTTCCGCTGTTTCCAATAGCCGTCTGTTCTGTTGCTCCTGCATCATGTTTTTGTATTGTATGGCATCGAGGTGCTTCACGTCGGAACTCTTGCCACGCTCCATATTCAAGGCCTCCGCCACAACGGTCTGCATCCGTGCCATGTCGGGCGACTTCAGGTTGAGGCTCTTGCCCTGGTCGTTGGTCCAGTCAAGGATAAGGTGGGCGTGGTGGTTGGTGATCCACTCATCGCCCTCCTCATGTCCCTCGTCGCGGTGGGTATGGATGGCGACGGTGTGGATTCCGAACTCCTGCTGGAGCCTGTCGGCCAGGTGGCGCAACTCATCGAGGGTGGTGTCTTCCCTGATGTTGACGACACCCTCCCTGAGCGGAACAGCCTTGGCCTGCATCCGTTGGTGGACGTTTTCGAAATACCGCTGTTCGATGTCCTTGCGGATCTCGCCGATGCTCTTCCCCTCATACAGGGGATTCTCCCATTTCTCATTGAGGTGGGTAAAGTCGCCCCTCACATGCGGCATCTCCTTCCGGCGGTCGTTGTGGAACATCGCGGAGGATTTGAGGGGACATATATGTATGCTGCTGATTCTTGACATGATAATACATTATTAGTTTAAAACATCATTTGTTGTAGAACATAAGGGAAAAAGAAAAAGGGGTCGAGGGGAACCCCCCGAAAGGGTCAAGGGAAATATGTTCCCTTGCGCATGGACTCCTTCAGGGTCCTAGTGCGCTATAACCCCATTAAAATGGGGTCTCGTCATCCACGGGAATCTTCTTTTGCAGATACTCTATCATCACGTCTCCGATGTCGATTTTCTCCTCTCTCTCCTTTTGGGTGACCGTGCGTTCCAAAAGGTCGGAAATCATCACGCGGCGGCAGACGAAAAGATGCTTGGCGGCTTCCTTCCATGCGCCATATGCATCCGCGTCAGGAAACACAACGACATTCCTGTTGGTTAGCGCGGCTACCTTGTTGGCGTTAAGGTTTTCCTTGCCTCCAACCGACACCCATGTGTAATTGGGGAATAAGATGGTCCCGAGGAGGGCGGTCTTCTCCGCCTCCACCAAAGCCACGGTCTTTTCGGGAGGGTCGGAATAAAGGAGGTGCTCTCCAAAGAGGCATTGACGGAGTATGAAGTCCTGTGACACCAAATTCTTCTTTTTGAGGATGGCGTGTATCCAGTTGATGGCGTTCCCGGTTTTCAACTTATGGCCTGTGTGCTCGTCGTAGTGCATGACCTTGCCTGTACGCACATTGGATTGAAAGTCAATCTGCCAGTAGATGATACCGCCGTCCTTGGTGGAACCTATGAGATACCTGGCCTGAAGGGCTTCAAGTGTCTTGCGGCCAACATGGCATTCTCGGCTCAAGAAACGAAAGAACTGGTTGTTTCCACTACAGGAATCGACAACATACTCATAAGGGATGGTGTCATAATTGTTCTCCTGGTCCATTACTCACCTCCTTTCCGATTTCTTGTCCTGTCCCACCGGGACTACGGGACACCTGGGACGTATGTGGCGTTTGGGACACTTGGGGCACCTGGGACACTTGGGACGCTTGGGGCACCTGGGACATTTGGGACACTTGGGGTGTTGGGGATTGGGGAAACAATTCCAACTGTCCCGTTTGTCCATCCTGTCTCGTCTTTCCAGATGGGACACCTGTTTCCTTTCGTGTTGCCCCGTGGATGATGCGGTGAACGGCACTCTTCGACATGCCTGTCATACTGGCTATCTCCCTTGTCGACTTTCCCTCTTGGGAGAGGTGCAACACCTCTTCGTCCTGTTCTTCCCTTACCCGCATCCTCAGATGGACACTCTCCGGGGAGGTTTTCTGATAGACAAAGCTCAATTTCAGGCCGACCTTCTCCACGCTGTAAACCCGCACGTTGTCGGGGCCATGCTTCTTCTCGCAGTTCCTCACTTTCAGCTGTATGACGTAACGGATGTTTGCGCCTTGAGCGCTATATCCGATGGCGAAGCAGCTGTCAATGAAGTTGAAAAGCTTCTTCGACCCTGCCAGGTCGTTCTGTGTGATGGGGTTGCTCATGTTGCGTTTGGGCGTATGGGCTAGGATGAGGATGGAGAACCCATACTTTGCCCGGAGTTCCCTGAGCTTCCTGACGAGCATCGAGGCATCCTCGCTCTTCTCCATACGCATGCACAGGCTGGTGATGTTGTCGATGATAAGCACTTTCGTGTCACTTTTGACGGCGGTCTCCTCGATGAAAGCCATGACGGCCTCCTCAAAAGGTATGGAAAGACCGCACAACTTGTCGGGATTGATGGAAACACGAAACAAGATGTCAGGAAAATGATAGTGGTTTTTGTCCTTGTCCATGTATCTCTCCTCGAACTGCTTGTCTGTGAGTTCAAAGTCGAAATAGAGCACACGCTGCTTCTTGGCGATGTCTTCTGCTATCTGCACGGCCAGAATGCTCTTGCCGGCATTGGAATCGGCGAAAAGACATCCTATCTCCTCTTCAAACCAAAAGGTGTCAAAGAGTTGCTCTGGATCCTTCAGCATGCTGGCTCTTGTCAAGGCCAAGTTGGCGCTTTCAATGTCGAATATGCCAATATGCTCAGGCACTCCCAATCCAGCCTGGTCGGCTTGTTGGAGTGCTTCGAGAATCATGGGAATACGGTCAATCTTTGCCATATTCCCTACTTTCCCTTCCGTCCGCTTGGATGTACCAGCGGACGGAGGGGTGGGGTTGGATGAATTGTTCATGACTTCCGGGTGTGTTTGTTCAACTTACCCGAAGCCAGAAGATCATTGATCTCCTTCCTGGGATAGAGATTGGTCCTGCCGAACTTCACCTTGGGAACAAGTCCCTCTTGCTCCATCCTCCACAACGTGGTGGAGGAGATGTGGGCAAGGCGGCACAACTCGTCACGGCTGTAGTAATCCGACTGTTCTTCGTTCTCCTGAGGCTTTGTTTGAGAAAGTCTTGCCTCCAAGACTTGAGCAACGACATCCCTGATGACTTGCTCAATGTAATCCGTAAAGATTTTTATCATACATACTATTATTAAATTAAAATTTCCTTTAGTTTTTTCATTCATGTTCGTTGACTGATTGTTTGATCCGATTGTTCGCATCTCTGCGATTGATAATCAAATAAATAGTACATATGCTAAACCGTCATCAAATGATTGACTGAAGAACTATCGTGGATTCGATCCGCTGACCTGGCAAACTATCCTGTTGCCTCCCTATTCCAAAAAGGATTGTAAAATGTGGCCGGGCAGATGAAAATGTGCTGAAGCACGAATGCAATTTGCCGCAAGCCTTCTTTCGTTATTTATTTCTGGCGCAAAAATATGAAATGTTTTTGGGGACACAAAGAAATTTCATAGTTATTATCAGGCTTTAATGAATTTTAAGAAAACGTATAAAATTTTCAATTATATAATTATATTATCAATTTTGAATGATATTGCTTAATCTATACAAAAACAATGATATATGATTGTTCGTTTTTGTTTGATACTGTTTAATTTGGTTTAATATGGTAAAATATTTTGATATGTATATGAACACACATATTCATTCAATTTGCCACCAAAGGGTACCCTGAAAAAATACATAGTCCATCAAGTCCGGGATGACAAAAGAGACATACAAGTAGGCCTAACCGTTTCACTTTTCGTTTCACCTTGTATGAAAAAATGACCATGATGGCTGCGCACCACCTAAAAATACCTTAATTATATTTGAAAACGAAGAGGTGTGGATTGTTGAAATCTGATGCACAGAAATGAAAAATATCGTTTCACCCATACTTTTCAAAATGCCCGAAAAGTGCCTCTAATGCCCGAAAACCGTTTCACTTTCGTTTCACCAAGGCAAAAATAAAAGAGAGCTACATCTCTGTAACTCTCTGACTTTCAGTGGTACACCCGCAGGGGCTCGAACCCTGGACACCCTGATTAAGAGTCAGGTGCTCTACCAACTGAGCTACGGGTGCATCCTCTTGCATCTTGATATCTCTTGCGATGCTTTTCTCAAATGCGAGTGCAAAGGTATGCCTTTTATCTGAAACCACCAAACTTTTAAGCACTTTTTTTTGATTTTCCTCATTTCAACATCTATTTAGTGCCTATTATGCCATCTTTTTCCTTCCAAAAATCATTTTTTCAACATCATAACTATGGAAGCAAACAGACGAAAACAAATTGTTTCTTGAAAATAGGCACCATAAAGAAGAATTCTTGCATGCAAGGATATATGTAATCTCGACCTTTCTAGAAAAGACAAAAACAAGAACATATGCCAAAAATCATACGCTTTATTTTGTTTTATGGGCAGATTGCCTTAATTTTGCATTTCATAAACATTAATTGAAATCATATGACACCACAAGAACTTCGCAATGAGCGATTGTCGGCGAAACTTATCAAGAACCTTGAGCGTCGGCATTTCGAGGCATACTATTGTCGCACGACAAAGGAAATCATAGAAACAGTGAAGTCACTCATGCCGGAAGGAAGCAGTGTGACATGGGGTGGGACGATGACGGTGCGCGACCTCGGCCTTCCGCAAGTGTTGAAAGACGCCGGCTATCAGGTCTTCGACCGTGACGAGGTGAAGACGCCGGAAGAGAAATTGGCCATTTACAGGAAAGCTTTCGAGGTGGACTACTACCTTGCAAGTGTTAACGCTATCTCTGAGGATGGCATACTGGTGAACATCGATGGAACGGGAAACCGGGTGGCTGCCATCACATGGGGGCCCAAGCACGTTATTTTCATCGTTGGATTGCACAAGGTGGCACAGAGTGTGGAAGCAGCTCTGCAACGTGCTAGAAGTACGGCTTCACCCATCAATGCGGCACGATTCGACATCAAGACCCCATGCCAGGCCGACGGGATGTGTCACAACTGCAACTCGCCCCAAAGCATCTGCAACTACATCCATTTCATCCGGAACTCATACCCAGAGAAACGTCACATCGTCATACTTACCGACCTCAAACTCGGATATTGAAATACCCATACCATAATATATTAGGAATAAACCGTAGATAATTAATGATTGTTTGCATCGCTGAGAAACCAAGCGTAGCCAAAGACATCGCACGAATAATCGGTGCCACGTCATCGAGAAACGGATACATGGAAGGCAACGGATACCAGGTCACATGGACCTTCGGCCATCTGTGCACCCTCAAGGAACCTGACGACTACACCCCGTTGTGGAAACAATGGGCGTTGTCCACCTTGCCCATGATTCCTCAAAGGTTTGGCATCAAACTTATCAACGAGGATCACATCAAGCAACAGTTTGCCATCATCGAGCAGCTCATGCAAAATGCAGATGGTATCATCAACTGTGGCGATGCTGGGCAAGAGGGAGAGTTGATCCAAAGATGGGTGATGCAAAAGGCGCAGGCGAAATGCCCGGTGAAGAGGCTATGGATTTCATCAATGACCGACGAGGCCATACGTGAAGGATTCTCGTCTCTCAAAGATCAAGAGCAATACGACCCGCTTTACCGAGCCGGACTATGCCGGGCGATAGGCGACTGGCTACTTGGTATGAACGCAACGAGGCTTTACACCACGAAATACGGTCACGGGCGACAGGTGCTGTCCATCGGGAGGGTGCAGACACCGACTCTCGCACTCATCGTCAACAGACAGAAGGAGATAGACAATTTCAAGCCGGAGCCCTACTGGGTGCTCTCCACCATCTATCGCGAGACGCTTTTCACCGCCACCAAGGGGAAGTTCACCAGCAAGGAAGAGGGGGAGAAATCCTTCTCTCTCATACAAGACAAACCTTTCTTTGTCACCAGCGTGCAAAAAAAGAAAGGAACTGAGGCGCCGCCTCACCTCTACGACCTCACTTCCCTTCAGGTGGATTGCAACAAGAAATACAGTCTCAGTGCGGACACGACGCTGAAAATCATACAGACATTATACGAAAGGAAACTCACAACTTATCCTCGTGTGGATACCCAGTATCTTAGCGATGACATCTATCCCAAATGTCCCTCCATCCTAAAAGGTTTGAAAGGATATGAACTGATGACCGCCCCTTTGCTCTCCACCACGTTGAAAAAAAGCAAGAAAGTGTTTGACACTTCAAAAGTCACCGACCACCATGCCATCATTCCCACTGGAGTGGCGGCAACGGGACTTACCCAATTGGAGCAGCGTGTCTACGACCTGGTGACACGACGGTTCATCTGTGTTTTCTACCCCGACTGCCTTTTCACCACCACCACTGTGATGGGAAAAGTGGAGGAGGTGGAGTTCAAGGCCACAGGGAAGCAAATCACACAACCGGGATGGAGGGTCATCTACAGCAAGGATGCCTCTTCACAGAACGAAGATGACAACGGAAAGAAAGAAGAAGAGGAAAAGACACTTCCTGAGTTCGTAAAGGGGGAAAGCGGGCCTCATACCCCGACGCTGACGGAGAAATGGACCACGCCGCCCAAATACTATACCGAGGCAACCCTGCTCAGGGCAATGGAGACCGCTGGAAAATTCGTGGAAGACGAGGAACTGAGAGCGGCCATGAAAGAGAATGGCATTGGCAGGCCGTCTTCGAGGGCAAGTATCATCGAAACGCTTTTCAAAAGGCATTATATAAGAAGGGAGCGAAAAAACCTGCTCGCTACTCCTACTGGCATCGAACTCATCGACACCATACACGAGGAACTGTTGAAAAGCTGTGAATTGACAGGAATCTGGGAGAAGAAACTGCGCGACATCGAGCACCAACGCTTCGACGCCGCACAGTTCATCAGTGAACTCAAGCAGCAAATCAGTGAGATTGTCACACAGGTCATCACCGACGGGAGCATACGCAACATCCCCGTGCAGGCTGAAGAAGAGATGAAGAAAAATGGGAAAAAGACAACCAAGTCGCCAGAAAAAAGGAAAAAGGCAAGTTCCCAACGGCTTCGAAAGACTGAAACACCAGACCCGTATGTTGGAAAACCATGTCCTGCTTGCGGACAGGGGGTGCTCATCAAGGGAAAGACGGCCTATGGATGCAGCAGATGGAAAGAAGGCTGTGGATATAGATTGCAGTTCCCACAATAACCAAACGAGATCAATCTCTTGGAATGGAAAAATTTGAATAAAACTTAATTTTCCACCTTCGTATGGTGAATTTCGATAAAACTGATTACCTTTGCACTCATCATCGCGGAGAAACCGCAAAGACTTTGTCAAATGAATACCATAAACAAACAATGAGACACTGGTTTGTGAATATTATCACAGTGGTTGTCATCGCCATTGTGGCAGCAGCGCCATCCCAGGTGAGGGCGGACTCCATCCCCATGGACGATGACGAAATGGAAGCCGTTCTTTCCGGCACACTTGAAGACGACACCCTCGTGGCAGGGGAAATGGCTGAGTTGAATGAGAGCAAGGCAGCCATGGAACAGGTGCGCCAGGAGGGGATGTACAAGGCACTTAAGAGAAAATTCATTGAAGGAAACGCTGGTTTCATGTCGCTCGTTGCGCTTGCGCTCATACTTGGACTTGCTTTCTGCGTGGAGCGTATCATCTACCTCACGCTTTCCGAGGTGAACGCCAAGAAGCTGCTTGACGATGTGGACGCTAAGATTGAAGAAGGAGACATCGAGGGAGCAAAGGACATCTGTCGCGATACCCGTGGCCCTGTGGCTTCCATCTGCTACCAAGGATTGCTGAGAGCCGATGACAGCGTTGACAGCATCGAGCGCTCCATCACATCTTATGGACAGGTGCAGGTGTCCAACCTTGAAAAGGGATGCTCGTGGATCACGCTTTTCATCGCCATTGCACCCTCACTGGGTTTCCTTGGAACGGTCATTGGCATGGTGATGGCTTTTGATGAAATACAAGAGGCGGGCGACATCAGTCCCACCGTCGTGGCTTCGGGTATGAAGGTGGCCCTTATCACCACCATCTTCGGCATCATCGTGGCGCTCATACTGCAGGTCTTCTATAATTACATCCTCAACAAGATCGAGCAACTCACCACTCAGATGGAAGATGCGGCCATCACGCTGCTCGACATCCTCGTGAAATATAAAAACAAGGTGCAATGAGAATACCAGGATGGTCCAAAGGCGGTGTCTCGCGCAAGGTGCTCTTTCTGCTTGTGACAATCACCGTGGTGATTTTCACGCTGTTCTATTTCGTGGGATATTCTCACCCTTGGGCTGAGGACCCCGACTTCATAGAGCCACGACTCACAACGGTGCTCATCATCTTCGTCTTCCTCGTGTTGGCGTTGGCTGTGGTCGTCACTGCATGGGCTGTAATCTCAGCCATGTTGAAAAGAGGACGCAAGGACAACACCAGTCACAGGGTGCCTGTCACCATCATCGCAATATGCGTGGTGGCTTTCACTGTCATGCTGCTCGGCATATCTTTCGCCATTGGTTCATCTTCGGCCATCACCATCAATGGAAAGGAGTACCAAGAAGCAGGGTGGCTCAAGGCCGCCGACATGTTTGTCATCACTTCACTCGTTCTTATGGTGATTGCCACGGCTGCAGTGGCATTCGCCACCATCAAGTCTTATCTGAACAACAGAAAATGACATGAGACTCAGACGCAGGAAAAGACGAAGGGTGCCGGGGATCAACACAGCCTCGATTGCCGACATCTCTTTCACGCTCCTCATCCTCTTCCTTGTTGTCACATCGATGGATGATGACAAGGGGCTCACGCGCATGCTTCCCAAAATGGCTACCGAGCAACCCGAGCCTGCCGTTGCAACAGAACGAAATGTGTTGCAGGTTGAGCTTGGCAAAGGCGACGTGTTGCTTGTAAATGGGGAAAAAACAGACCTTTCACGATTGCAAGACAGGGTGAAGGTGTTTGTTGACAATCCTGACAATCTGCCCAACCTTCCTGAGAAGCACAAGGTTCATATCGAACCCTTGGGCGACTGCCTGGTGACGGAAAGCCATGTCATTCGCTTGAAATCCCATCGTCAAGCCAGTTATGGTGCTTATTTCAAAGTCCAAAACGAAATAGTGTTGGCATACAAAGGGTTGAGAGACAGTCTTGCTATGGTTCGTTTCGGGCGCCATTTCTCAGAATGCAACGAAAATGAGCGAACTGCAATACGCACTTATTATCCTCAGAAAGTGTCGGAAGACTATTCCATGCAGGAAGGAGGGAAACCATGAGGTTTGAGCGTAGGAAAAGGGGGAGGAGACTGCCGGAGCTTAATATGTCGTCTCTGCCCGACTTGATTTTCACCGTGCTCTTCTTCTTCATGCTCGTGACCACCATGAGGAGTGTCCCTCAGAAAGTCAAGTTCCAGATGCCTCAGGGGGCTGAACTGTCCAACCACAGGAAACAACCCAACACGTTGTATCTTTTCATTGGCACCCCGATAGGTAAAATGAATGGCAATCCAAAAGACACCCTCATGGTACAGGCAGGTGACCAATTCGTCTCAATTGACAATTTGCCGGCAAGAATTGAAAAAATGAAATGTGAGTTGCTTCCTGATGAGCAGGAGGACTTGGTCGTGATGCTGAAAATTGACGAAAACGTCCCTATGGAAATGGTGACCAAGGTGAAACAGGCGCTGAGAAAAGCAGGTGCCTACAAGGTGCATTATTCCGCAAGAAAGGAGAAAACAAAGCCTGGGAAATAGCAAAAAACACACTAAAGTTACAATTCCGTAGTTTTTTGTGCTTTTATATTTGCAAACAATAACCTTTTTGCTTACCTTTGCATAAAAAATCAAAGAACTATGGCAAATCACAATTTAGACGCTTTGGATAGGAAAATCCTCAACCTCGTGGCTGGGGATGCCAGAATTCCTTTTCTTGAAGTGGCAAGGGCATGCAACGTGAGCGGCGCTGCCATCCACCAACGTATCCAAAAATTGTTCAACATCGGAGTGCTAAAAGGCTCGCAGTTCATTGTCGACCCGGAAAAAATAGGATACGAGACTTGTGCCTACATAGGACTTTACCTGAAAGATCCAGAGAATTTTGATTACGTAGTGGAGGAGTTGAAGAAAATCCCCGAAGTGGTGGAATGTCATTACACCACGGGAGGTTTCGACATGTTCATCAAGATCTACGCAAACAACAACCATCATCTGCTTGAAATCATTCACGACAAGCTGCAGCCACTGGGACTTTCTCGTAGCGAGACCATCATTTCGTTCCACTCGGCTTTCGACAGACAGCTTCCCATCAACATTCCAGAAGAGGGATAAGGCGGTCGTTTTAGGGCGGACACATCACCTGATATAATCCACGAAGTCGTAGCGTTGGCGATGCCGTTCATCGGTGTCGTGCGATTCTCTCCACACCTCTCTCCATTCATCGTAGGGAGGAAAGAAGGTGTCGGCTTTTTCGGGCGTGTCGTGCACCTCGGTGAGACAGAGGCGGTCGGCAAAGGCCATGGCCTCCTTGTAAACGCTTGCTCCTCCTATGATATACACCTCTTCTGCCGTGCCGCAGTGAGACAGTGCCTCACGCAGTGAAGCATAGCGCTCACAGCCCTCAAAGTCTTTCTTGTTTCGCGAAAGCACGATGTTTCGCCGGTTGGGGAGCGCCCCCTTGGGCAAGGATTCGAAAGTCTTGCGACCCATGATGATGGTGTGTCCTGTGGTGAGTGTCTTGAAGCGTTTCAAGTCGTTGGGAAGCCAGTATATCAAGCGGTTGTGGTAACCTATGGCTCTGTTTTCCGCCACGGCGGCGATGATGCAGATGGTCATTTCTTTTTTATTCTTTTGGATGATTTCCTATCGTTTACACTGACACCTCGCCCTTGATGTGAGGCCATGGGTCATAGCCTTCCAGCTTGAAGTCTTCAAAGGTGAAGTCTTCCAGTTCCTTCACATCGGGATTCAGCCGCATGGTGGGTAACGGACGTGGCTCACGGGTGAGTTGGAGGCGCACTTGCTCCAAATGGTTGAGGTAGACGTGCGTGTCGCCCGTGGTGTGGATGAAGTCGCCTGCCTCCAACCCTGTCACCTGTGCCATCATCTGCAAGAGCAAGGCATAGGATGCGATGTTGAATGGCACACCAAGGAAGGTGTCGGCGGAGCGTTGGTAGAGTTGAAGGCTCAACCTGCCGTCGGCCACATAGAATTGGAAGATGGTGTGGCAGGGTGGCAGCGCCATCTTTTCCACCTCGGCCACATTCCATGCGCTAACAATCATACGGCGGGAGTCGGGCGTATGGCGTATCTGGTTCACCACGTTTGCTATCTGGTCGATGGTGCCGCCTTGGTAGTCGGGCCATGAGCGCCACTGATGGCCATAGACCGGCCCCAGTTCTCCATTCTCATCCGCCCACTCGTTCCAGATGCGCACGCCATGTTCTTGCAGCCATTTCACATTGGTGTCTCCACGGAGAAACCACAGCAATTCATAGATGATGGATTTCAAATGCAGTTTTTTCGTTGTCAGAAGGGGGAAGCCATCCGACAGGTTGAATCGCATCTGGTGTCCGAAAATGCTGATGGTGCCGGTGCCGGTGCGGTCTGTCTTACGAGTGCCCTCCGTCAATATGCGGTCGAGCAGGTTCAAGTATTGCTTCATAGTCGGGTATGTGTGTGGATTTTATTTTCCATGATTCGGGATAGTGGTTGTTGGCGCGGTTGCCGATGTTCTTCGCAAAGCCTAGGGGAACTCCCATGAAGGTGACGACGACAAAGCCACGTGGTGTCTCTGGTGGCAAGACGAGCGACTCTCTGCGTAGGTAGTGGACGGCTTGTGTGTAGTCCAGGGAGACAAGGGGGTAGGTGGAAAGGTCCTGGGCTACATGAAGGGCCATGGCATGTGAGGGAACCTTGTCGCGTCCCTTGACGACGGGATGGGGTGGGAGCCCGTCCCAGAGCATGTTGAGAGAGGATGTGGCAGTCTTGCGTATCTTGTTGGCAGGTGTGGCTTGGCCTTCACTGTCGGAAGGTTTCCTCATAACGCAGGCGAAGAGTCCCTCGCCTCGTGTCACACCGGGGATGAACCGATAAACATGGGCATTGAAACCTTTCAGGAGAGACCCTGTCACCTTCCATTCGGAAGGGAGGCCCAAGGGAAGGGGGTCTGCACCGAATTGGCTCATCATCCACCGTATGTTTTCTTCATTCTCCTTGGTGTTGAAGGTGCAAGTGGAATATATCATCTTTCCTCCAGGGCGCAGGCACTGCCAGGCCTCTGTCACGATGTCGCGTTGCAAGAGTTGGCATTTCTCCACATGCTGAGGGCTCCATTGGTCGGCAGCCACGGGGTCTTTTCTGAACATGCCTTCGCCAGAACATGGGACATCGCAGAGAATCAGGTCAAACAGAAGACGCGACTTCCTGAAATCCTTAGGGAAGTTGTTGGTGACGAGGCTGTCGGTCATTCCCCATTTCTGCATGTTTTCCATCAACACGTTGGCCCGGTTGCGGATGGGTTCATTGCTCACCAGGAGGCTTCCTTCTGGCAAGGATGAACGTAACAGTGTGGACTTTCCACCGGGCGCGGCGCAAAGGTCGAGTGCCATCACGGGCGAATCGATGTGTTGGCGGATGATTTCATCGATGAACATCGATGCCGCTTCTTGCACGTAATACACGCCTGCGTGCAACAAAGGGTCGAAGGTGAAGTTGGGGCGATTGCGCATGTAGCACCCTTGGGGGCACCAAGGGACAACTCCGTCATATATGGTCTGCGAAGGAAGGAAGCAGCTTGACTTTGCGGGATTCAGGCGAATACTCACTTCTGGTGGTGCATTCATGCCTTCCACAAAGCGGTTCCACAATGCATCACCCATGATGCCACGGGTATAACAGGCAAACTCTTCCGGCAATCTTGTCATTCCCTAAAAGTCGATTTCGAAACCGTCGTCAAGGTCGGGCTTCTCTTTTTGCTGCTTGGGTTGGGGAGTGGCGATGGGGTTGCCATCCTTGTCAAACATGCCGTAGGTGGTGCGCAGCACGATGAATTCCGTGCGACGGTTCAATTGGTTGCAGATGGCTTGCTTGTCAGTGTCCAATGCCTTGATGAAATCCTCCGTGAGAATGTCTCCCTCCTTCAGCCACGGATACTGGGCTGCCAATTTCTTTCTCACCACCTTGGGCTTTTCCTTGCCATATCCCTTTGGAGTGAGGCGGTCGCTGGCAATGCCTTTGTCGATAAGGTAGTCGACAACCGACTGGGCGCGCCGTTGGGCAAGGCCTATGTTGTATGCCTGGCTGCCATGATAGTCGCAATGAGCGCTGAGCTCAATGGTGACATTGGGGTTCTCGTTGAGCAGCACCACCAGTTCGTCAAGTGACTGTTTCGCTTCCGGACGGAGAATGGCCTTGTCGTAGTCGTAAAAGATGTTGTCTATCATCACGGGGACGGCGATGGGTGCCAGGGGGAACTGGAGCACGTGTTCTTCCGATTCGGTGGTTGCCACGACATGCAGTTCTTCTTTATGGTTGAGGTATCCTCGGCAGGTGGCGAGGAAAACGTAATCGACGCCTGGGGTGAGCACCTGTTCGAACGAACCGTCGCTTCTCACGCTCAACTTCTCGTTGGTTCCATCGTTGCCAACCATGAAAACCTGACCGGCGGGTAATTCATAACCATCCATCTCATAGACCCAGCCTTTCACGGTCTGCACTATCTCTGGCTTCTCAAAACTGTAGATGTGGTCCCAACCTCGACCGTCGCCCCTGTTGGAGCAGAAAAAGCCTCGGTTGTGAGGGCCTTCGAATGTCATTCCGAAGTCGTCTCCTTGAGAGTTGAGAGGGTAGCCGGGGTGTTCCAGTTCATATTCTCCAAAATCGTTGATGACTGCGATGAAGATGTCGAGTCCCCCCATGCCGGGATGCCCGTCGGAGGAGAAATAGAAGTCTCCGTTGGGACGGAAAGCAGGAAACATCTCGTCTCCTGCTGTATTGATGGTCGGGCCGAGGTTTTCCACGCCACCCATGCCGCTGCTTGTCAACCTGACTCGCCAGATATCGAGACCGCCTTCACCGCCTGGCATGTCGGACGTGAAATAGAGCCATTCACCATCGGGAGAGACGGCTGGATGTGCATAACTAGACAAAGTGTCGTGGGTGAGGGTCACTTCGCTCGGCTTGCCCCAGGACGCGTCGGAACGATTGGACTTCATCACTTTTGCGTAACGAGGATAAGAGGGGTCGGACGAACATTGGGTGAGGTACATCTCACGGCCGTCGGGGCTGAAGCTGCATGCACCCTCGTCATACTCGCTGTTCAAGCCACCCTCCACTTTCTGGGGCTTGCTCCATTTGCCTTTGTCGTCTTTCTGTGAAAAGAAGATGTCGCCGTTCTTCGCTCCTGTGATGCCACTCAACTCGTCGCCTTCGGCATCGTTACGGGTGGAGGTGAAAAAGAGCTGGTCGTGTTCGTCACCCAGAAGCATGGGGGAGTAGTCGGCGCGACGGGAGTTGAAAAAGTCCATCTTCTTCACCGTGTAGCGTGAACCTGCTTCTTTCATCCGAGGGGCGGAGCGGGCGGACTCAAGTCCGTCGATGGCCAAAGGATTGTCGGGCATGGAGTCAAGCACCAGTTGAAATTCTGTTGCAGCCTCTTTGTAATTGCCGTTCATCATCAGTTGGCGGGCGAAGGACAGGTGTGTTTCTACATCGTCTTGATGATAGCGTATGACATTGCGATAGGCTGCAATGCTTTTCTGGGTGAAGTTGATGCGGTCGTAGCAGTATGCCAGTTTTTTTGCAATCTGCCCTCGTTTGTCGCGCTCTTTTGCCGAGGTCTTGGTGTAGGCGGCCTTGTATTCATTGGCGGCATCATAATATTCACCCAAGGCAAGGTATTTCTCTCCTCGCTTCAGGTTTCTGTCCGCGCCGCATGACATAAGCAGCAGAGCCAGCAGAAGGATGCACGGAAGGTGTTTTTGTTGTAGCATGTCTTTCAAATAACGAAGACTTGACGGTTTTATTGTGGCAGAGGCCGCCAAATCGGAAGCAAATATGATATCTGTCACCGTCACTGTGCAGACGATGGTTTTTGATGAAAGATGGTGGATGGGGAGAGTGGGGGAGATGTTGCTGGCGGGATGGAATGATTGAAGGGGAAGAAATGTTTGCAATGGAAGAAATGAAAGGGGAAGAAATGAAAGGGGAAGAAATGAAAGGGGAAGAAATGAAAAAGGGGGCTGTTTCCCAACAGCTCCCTTTCTGTCTTTTCTAACTAACTTATTATCAACTATTCATTACTCATTCTAACTCTGGTGCAAAGGTACAACATTTTTTCTCGGTTTGGTGTAAAAATACAATAAAAACTAACGTAAACGTTTACGCCATAGACAGTTTTGCCTTTTTCATCGCATTTTTCATCAAAATTCATTACTTTTGCAAGCAAAAGACGAGATGAACCTTGCATTTTCATCACCAGATGATGATCAAGGACGACATATGTTTCACACATTCAACCAATCACGACATGGTGGCATTCATTCCCTTTTTAGTGCTCATAGCACTCCTTGTCTGTTGTATTTCAGTTTTTGGCAACGCCACGTTGGATGGTGCCAGCCAGATGTCGCTGTTCGTGGCCTCTGGGGTATGTGTTTTGGTGGGGTGGTGCCAGGGGCGGCTGAAATGGGAAAGCCTCGACGAGGAAATCACCAAGAAGGTGGCGGCATGCACCTCTTCTATCGTCATCTTGCTGCTCATCGGTGCCATCGGGGGTACGTGGATGGTGTCGGGCATCGTGCCTACAATGATCTACTATGGATTGCAAATCCTGTCACCGCAATGGTTCCTTGTCACTACCTGTGTCATATGCGCCATGGTCAGTTTGCTCATCGGTTCGTCGTGGACCACCATAGCAACGGTGGGCGTCGCGTTGCTGGGCATAGGAAATGCGATGGGTTTCCATGCCGGATGGACGGCGGGAGCCATCATCAGTGGAGCCTATTTTGGAGACAAGCTGTCGCCTCTCTCCGACACTACCGTGTTGGCATCCAGCGTGGTGGGCACTCCGTTGTTCACACATATTAAATATATGCTATACACCACGGTTCCTGCATTCGCCATTGCCAGTGTGGCCTTTCTCATAGCAGGACTGACCATGAAGACTGCAGGGGAGGGGGACGTGGAGGCTTTCCGCACCGGACTCTGCAATACGTTCAACATCTCGTTGTGGCTTCTCCTCGTGCCTGTGGCGACAGGAGTGATGATTGTGCGTCGGTGGCCTGCACTCGTTGTCTTGTTCCTGGCCACCATCATCGCAGCCGTTGTCGCATTGGTGAGTCAACAGGAGGCTGTCAGGCAGATAGCGGGTAGCGATGAGGGAATGGGTATGCTGACTCTCTATAAGGGGGTGATGAAGGTGTGTTATGATGCTACCAATCTTTCCACCGGTGTGCCGCAACTCGACCAACTGGTGGCGACCAGGGGGATGGCGGGGATGATGCCCACCATCTGGCTCATCATCAGTGCGCAGGTGTTTGCAGGGGCGCTCACCGCCACGGGACAGCTGCGCGACATCATGCGTTACGTGCTCAAGTTGGTGAAAGGCACGGTTTCACTTGTGGCTTCCACGGTGGGGTGCGCCATATTCCTCAATATCACATCCGCCGACCAATTCCTGTCCATCATTCTGTCAAGTTCCATATTCAAAGAGACTTATGAGAAAAAGGGTTATGAGTCTCGCTTGCTCAGCCGCTCGTGTGAAGATGGGGGGACGGTGACGTCCGTGCTGGTGCCATGGAACACTTGTGGCATGACGCAAAGCACGGTGCTGGGGGTGGCTACACTAACCTACCTCCCTTATTGTTTCTTCAACCTTCTTTCCCCGTTGGTGAGTATCATCGTCGCTACGATAGGATGGAAAATCAAGAAGAACAAGTAAGTTGATGAGCATCTGTCATTTTCACTGATTTTTTTTATTGAGTAACATATGGATTACCTACCCAAAGACCCGGCCATTTTGGTGTCAAGCGTCAACATGCTCTTGCGTGACGAGGAGTTCGACACATTGGAGTCATTGTGCTATGCGTTCAACAGAGAACCAAGGGAAGTGAGAAACTATCTCCTTTCCCATGGTTTCGTATGGAGCGAGGGGCAAAAGCAGTTCAGGCCGATAGGCTACGATGGCGTCACGGCCAATGGCAGGCAGAAAGAATCAGCGGAAGGGAAAGAATGGTGACGAAAGACAGCATAGAGACCGCCTATAGTTTTCTGCACCAGAAGCGGAACGTTTATGTCCATTCCACCATGGAATGGCAACGTGATGACATCGAGTATGCCGTCGCCTCTTTCGTTGATGAGATGAGCAAAGAACTATTAGAGGTCATTTCCCAGGGTAGGAGTGATTTCTTGAAAGACCATGAGAAGTTTGACGATGACATCACGTTGGCGGTGCAGCAGTTGGAACAGCTGTTATGAATGGAAAGTAGTTCGAGTTTTTTGTTGTTTATGAGCACCGCCGATTAAAATCTCAGAAAAGATGAAGCAGAAGGACCCTTGGACAAACCCTTGTTTCCATGGGTAGGCGGCATACGGACAGGTTTGGAAAACCTGCAAACACTACTCTCACACTCTGTAAAGTACTCCTTTCACCCTTGGCTCTTGCGGATGCAGAGGGCCTGTCCATAAACTCCCCAGCTTCTAGTTATTGCAGATTTTTGGGTTCCCGGTACTCTGAAGGAGTGACCCCGAACATCTTTTTGAACTGAGAAGAGAAATTGCGGGCTGTGACGAAACCGACACGGTCGGCAATCTCATTGATGGACAGTTGGGTGTCGGCAAGCATTTGGGCGGCTCGTTTCAGACGGACGTTGCGTATGAAGTCGGTAGGTGTGATTCCGAGTATTGTTTGCATCTTCTTATATAGTGAGGCACGGCTCATCGCAATGTCTCGTGCCAACTGGTCGGCGTTGTATTGTTCGTCGTCAATATGAGTCTCAATGGCTTTCAGCATCTGTGACACCATCTTTTCCTCCTCGGCATTGATGGTGATCTTGTCGGGGGCGATGTTGGCCGACTCAGCAAACTGATGCCGGGCTTCTTCGCGTAATTCGAACAGGCGGTTCACACGCTGGTCGTTCTCATACTCCATCTTCGCCTTCTTTTTCTTAAGGTATAACGCAATGAGTCTTCCTGCAATAGCCAACCCCAGACAGCAGTATAGCATTTTAGCCCACCATGTCAACCACCAAGGCTGGCAGATGACGAATTCCAACTTTGTCACAGGTCCCCATTCTCCTGATGCCGTGGCAGCCTGCACTTCGAAAGTGTAGTTGCCTGGCGGCAGCGCTTTGTAGCTGGCAATGCACAGCCCGCTTCCGTCGTTGCTAGAATTCCATTCCTGCTCCAGTCCCCCAAGGCGGTAGCGGTAACGGTCGTGCGACGGCGTGGCATAGTTGAGCGTGGAAAACTGGAATGTGAGGTAATTCTGGGTATGGGAGAGTGAATGGGGCAATCTTTGGACATATTCCCCATTCATTTCAATGCGGGTGACAACCACAGGCAACGGCTTCTCACTGCCTATCAACTCGTCAGGCAGGAAGGCCACTGCCATTCCGCCGCCTGCCGCGAATACCAGACGTCCGTCCTCTGTCAGACACGCAGCCCTGTCCATCATCGATGTGGCAGGTAAGCCGTCGTCTGTTCCCATGTTGACAACGGTTGGCGTGATGCGGGAAACTCCATATGAAGTGCCAGCCCACACATGCCCTTTGTCGTCCAAGACCAAGCTGCGTATGCAGTTGTTGGACAATCCGCTCACACGGGTGATGGCAGTTTTTGACGGGTTGGCCACGAAGAGTCCGTCCTGTGTTCCAATCCACAGCATCCCTTTATGGTCTTTCAGCATGCAGTTGTATTTGCTGCTGTATCGTTCAATCTCATTGGCATGAGGGAAAGAAGCCAGCGTATCTGTTTTCGTGTTGAGCATGAAAATGCCGTTCTGCGTATATATGGCCACCCAGTCTTTGTCCAATGGGCAGGCTCCTACCATATGGCGGTATTTGTTCAAGGCAGGAAGTTTGTCGTTCAGTGAAATGGTGGTTTGTTGCTCCGGCAGGTAGTACCCCAAGCGACAAAGACTATCGCAACGCAGCTGTCGACCATCAGGCAGTTCGAAGACAAACGTGGTTTGCCCTTTTCGCAAGCTTGCGCTGCGTGCCAGGCCAATCAGCGGGTCGTCGCCCGTATGGATTTCAGGCTTTGCCCTGTGGGGTGGCTGATAGAAGATGCCGTTGGAGCGGGTTCCAATCCATAATCCCCCTTGCCGGTCGTTGATGGCAAGGGTTATGTCGCCAATATGGAGAGAGTCGATGATGCTCTTTTGTGACAGGGTAGGCTGCGGGTTGCTTGCCTTGTCGGAAAGAATGTATTTTAGCAGCTTGTCGTTCAGCCTGTTCCCTGTGTCGTTTGTGAACAAGCGTTGGCGGGCATCAAAACAAAATATCCTGTAGAAGTCGTGCAGCCACAACACGGAGTCGCCCTCCCAAAAAAGTCCATATCCATTGGTGTATCGGGACAGTTGGTATGCTCTGCTTTGGTCGCAAGGCACAATGTCGAACGACCTTCCGTTGGAGATGCAAAACACCCCTTCGCAATTGACCAACATCTGTCCGTTGGGCAGTTCCACTATCTGCTGCACCTCACCCGTCGGAAGCCCGTCGGCCACTGTCCAATGCCGTTGTCCGCTCATGTGATTCACGCAGACAAGCAAGCACCATATTAGGAGTGAAAGTTTGTGTCTCACAGTTGCTGTCGTTTGTTTTTCGATGGCAAAGTTACGATTAAGTGAGAGAAATGCCAAATTTATTTGAGCTTTTCCGAACGAGAGTAACTTCGACGAAGTCAAAGTTACGATTAAGTGAGAGAAATGCCAAATTTTTGGAGTAGCGAATGCAAAAAATTATGCTTGCATAATGTTTGCTGAGTCGTGACAAAAATCAACCGAAGGTTAATTTATTTGAGCTTTTCCGAACGAGAGTTTCTCACTCCCCGAAATCACGAAGCCCTATATCGTTGCAAAAAACATTGAGACAACTGTCTGTTTTGTCCAAAATATACGTTCGAAACGTCTATTTGGCCATTTGGACGTACAAGGCATATGTCTTTAGACAGTGGGGATGTGCTAAAATGGAAAAGAACGCCTATCTTTGCATCATCGATATGGTTAATCTGAATTCTTACATAAAACATTTCGTTGATGATGAAAGAAAAGTTATTGGCATTGCTTCTCCTCGTTGGAATGACTGTATGGTCGGAGAACGCTTGTTTGGCACAGAGTGACAATCTCCCATCTGAGCATCTGAGGATGCATTTCGACTTCTCCAACGTATCTGGAAAAAGTGTGAAGGACGATGTCTCTGGTGTGACAGCCAGTCTGAAAGGTGTTGCCAAGGTCGTAGAGATGGGACGGTACCACTTACTCGACTTGGGCAATGTCTCAGGCTATTTGGATATGACCCGCGATGCTGGAGTCATTGTCAAGGATTTGCAGGATTTCACTGTCTCGGTGTGCTACCGCGTGGATGCGTCGGCATCACTCTCAGGCCAGGGCTATTTCCTTTGGTGCTTCTCGCAGTCGGTTGCCAACACAGCAGATGCATCACCTTATACAGCTTATCGTCTGAACGCACAGCGGATGGCTACCTCGACAGGTGGGTACAACCATGAAACCGGGATGGAGACAGGCAATGCTTCGCCCAAAGGCAGGTGGGTGCATGTGCTCTACCGCCAGAAGGGTCAGCGTGGTGAACTGTTCATCGACGGGCAGCGAGTGCAGACCAACACACAGATGCCCGTGCTCAACACCACATTTACCGCAGTGCCGGCATACAACTGGATAGGGCGTCCGCCGTTTTCAGGAGACAACTACCTGAAGCAGACCCAGGTGGCCGACTTCAGGATTTACGATGCTTGTGTCAGCGATGACGCAGTAGCCCGGCTTGCCGCTGAAGCGCAACTCTTGGAAGAGGAAAGCAAATATGGTACGCCAGGTGATTTCACGTCGCTCGAGGCCAAGGTCGAGGAGTGCCTGGCCTTCATCGCTTCCGCTGGCGTAAATTATGCCCCTAATGCCGTGGCCGAACTGAAAGACGAGGTCCACATATGCCAGGTGGAGTTGCAAGCCCACCGCGTATCGCAAACGCTCATCAACGAATATGTCACGACGCTCACCCATCTGCTCGCCCAGGCCCAATCCACCATTAGCTATACGGCCAAACAAGTATTTGAGGAGACTGCCGACCATGGTTTCGTGCATCCTGGTGGAATTGTTTCACAACAGGACATCGACCGTGCCAAACAATTGCTGGACAGTGGTGACACACGCATCAAACGGGCTTGGGAAATCCTTTGTGCCAACGAGTACAGCAGTTCGGACATAGCCACATGGCCCACGGAGACTGTCGTTCGTGGTGGCAGCGGTGGACAGAACTATATGAACTGCGCACGTGGGGCTGCCATGGCCTTCCAGAATGCGTTGCGCTGGAAGATTGGCGGGACACGGGCCAATGCAGATGCAGCGGTTCGGATCATGATGCAGTGGGCCCGGGAGTGCAAAGGCTTGGGTGGTGACACGAACGTGTCCCTTGCGGCAGGCATCTATGGCTATGAATGGGCTAATGCCGCTGAGTTGATGCGCGACTACGACGGATGGAGCCGGGAGGATTTTGAGGTGTTCAAGCAATGGATGGTGCAGGTATTCTACAATCCTGCCATTGATTTCCTTCGTCGGCGCCATGACACATGGCTTAACGCACGCTATTCCAACCTTGGCCAGCGCCCCGGCCACTACTGGAGCAACTGGGGACTGTGCAATGCCCTCTGCGTGATGTCCATCGGCATTCTGTGTGACGACGTGCACATGTACAACCAAGGTGTCAGCTTCTATAAATACGACCATGTGGGCACCTACAAGGACCGCTCCAGTCAGAGTGTCATATTGAATGATGGATGCAATGAGTTCATCGGCAATCTCGTTCCCGTTTTGTTGCCCGATGAGAGAGGGCCTTTGGGCTATCTCGGACAGATGCAGGAGAGCGGGCGGGACCAAGGGCATGCGCTGATGGCTCTCGGACTTGCCGTGGACATCTGCCAGGTGGGGCTCAATCAGGGCGACGACCTTTTTGCCTATATGGATGACCGTATCGCCGCCGGTGCCGAGTTCGTGGCGGCTTCCAACTTCGGAGGAGTGGATGCCGGCTCGCTGCCATGGAAAAACTACAACTATGCCGACTGCCGCGGAACGATGGGTGCAGGCTGGCTTATGACAGGAGTGAACACAGGCGGCTCGGGTGAATACCGTCCCTATTGGGACCGTCTCATTGGCTACTATGAGGGCCTGCGAGGTGTAAGGATGCAGTATTCCGAAGCTGCCAGCGCCAAAATCTGCCCTGATGGGGGTGGAGGCAACTACAGCCAGAACAGCGGCGGATTCGACCACGTGGGGTTCTCTACTCTCACCAGCTGGCGGCCTGCGGTCAGTGCAGAAAACGCTATCGTTCCATTATCGGGCAATATCATCTACAAGGGAGTGACCTACGAGAACCAGACCAACCTGGGTGGACTGAAATACAACTACAACGTGTGCCCCTCTAAGGGAATCCCAGCCGACGGCAGCGAAATCACCCTACAGCCGCAGTTGCCAGAGGGTGTGACAGATACCGGACAGTGGCAATGGAACACGGGCGAAACCTCCCGGGTGATTACGGTAAAGGCCGACCATAGCTATGTCTATCGTGTCAGCTACACCGCTGCGAACGGCACCGTGAGCCAACAGGCTTTCGCCATCGCCGTTTGTGGCGACGCGCCTTCCGACGTGATGACCAATGAGATCACCGTCGACGGCATCATCGAAAGAAGCACCGAGAAGACTGTTCTCGAGGGCACCACTGTCATTCTTTATGCCGGTTCCACCACAGGTTGGACAGACGACTACCTGTGGGACAACGGCAGGAAAAGCAGTGTCATCACCATCCCCGCCATCACCAGCAGCCGCACCTACACCTGCCAGTACGCCAACCAAAGCGGAGCCGTCAGCGAGAGTGTGTTCCACCTCAATGTCGTGCCGGCCATACAGACCATCAATGATGCCGAATGCTCGGAGGTTGAAGTCCTCGCTGGAAGCAGCGTCACCCTCCGGCTGGTCATCCCCTCTTACATGTTTGGAGCCGAAATCGAATGGAATGATGGCACAAAGGGTGATATGCTCACACTCGATAATGTGCAGGACGATACTCAAGTGACCGCCACCTACCAAGGTGTGAGCTACTCTTACAAAATACATGTGAAGGCTTCAGATTACACCTATTATAATTTGTTGACAACAAACAAAGGCTACCAGCTCGTCACTTCCACCGATGAGTTGGAACAGCTCTCAGATGACCACTACTTCATCCTGGCAAGTGACGACGCCGACTTGCTCGTAGGTCTCGCCAACGCTCCTTTGAACGGTAACAAGGCCTTGTTCTATCAATCACCCGCAGATCCGCTTTCCGACCTCTCGAAAGTTTTCACTTTCGAACCCTTCGATGGTGGTTTCTGCCTGCGCAACATCGATTACGACGGACTGCTGTTGCAGACTGAGATGAATGCACCCCATAACCTGCGCACCCACGACCAACCATATCCCATCTCCTGGGCACGGTTGCTGATGGCTTACGATGGCGCAGCCTGGACAGTTGAGAATGGCACGTACCCTGGCAACTGGCTTGGACTATGGACACCCGCACACGGCTATAAGGACGGTGAGGAGATTGCTTGCAACAAGACAGGCGACAATGTCGGCCACCTGCAGATTTTCGCCATTGGCAAGACACGCTTCCATCAGGAATTTCTGTCTGAAGCAAGTGAGGGGGCACCCAGGGATGCGACACCGCTTGTTGTCAATCCTCAGTTTACAGGAAATGGCTTCGGATGGAACATGACCGGCACTTGGGGCAACCAACGGTTCAACGGCGCCGTAGAGGTATGGCATAGCACCAATTTCAATTTCTCACAAGCCATCGAAGGCTTGCCAAACGGTCGTTACCGTGTTACCTGCCAGATGGCAAACGGAGAAGGCAGCAACACGGGCTACCTCTACGCATCCTCCGGGACAGAGATGGAAAAAGCTGTTGTCACGCAGAGTTGCAAAGGCAGCAATTTTGATGCGGAACGCAACAAAATGTCGGCCAATGCTTCCTATGGACTGCTGACACTCATGGTCACCGTTGCCGACGGCTCACTCACCATCGGTATCAAGGAGCCGGCTGCAGGCACCACTTGGTTGGTTTGGGACAATGTCACGCTGACTTACCTTGGTGGTTCGACTAAAGGTGACGTGAATCGTGATGGCATACTTTCCATTACGGATGTGACAGCCATTGTCAACATCATCCTTGGGAATGACGATGAACTATCGTCCTTCTATGACCTTGTGGCAGCTGATGTGAATGACGATGGAGACATATCCATTGCAGATGTCACATCCATCGTCAGCATCATACTGAACGAGCAACCATGACCTATTCCCTTACATGAGGGGGCGAGACAACTGCCGTTATATCAATTTGAACAACAGCAATAAATGGTTTGTCAGATGAAGTTTTTAATATCATTCCTATGTCTGCTGACCACTTCGCTTATAGGGATGGCTCAGACTGAATACAAGATGTCTGGACCCTATGAGGTGGTGGCTCGTGACGGACAACATGCCGGTACAAAACAAGGTAGCGAGCGCGATATGAAAGCTGCATGGGATTTCGCCAAGGCTGGTGAATACGAAAAGGCAGCATGCATCATCAATGCCTATGCCGGGAAACTGCAGCGGTTGGACGGTCACGATGCACCGCTGTGTCTGATTCAAGGTTACTGGTTGTGCAGGGCGATGATGATCGTCAAATCGCAACAAGGAGAAGGACACATGGCCATTGACTGCGACACGCATGCATGGGAGTCGATGCTGAGGAGAGCCATGGTGCCCACAATGGAACAGTTTGAGCGCAACAGTCCTTACGCAAATGGGAATTGGGGTGCCATAGTGAACCGCTTCCGTATGGCAGCAGCCATCAGTATGAACGATACGGCCATG
>CADADN010000042.1 GCA_902786665.1 uncultured Prevotellaceae bacterium
TGGCCTTCGACAACACCCCCCAGGGGGCGGCAAAGGCTGCGCGATTGCTTCTTGTACTACTTCTCTGTCTTTCCTATGTAATCCTTTCAAAGAACGATTGGCGCGTTGCTTTTTCAAGCGCAGCGAATGCAAAGGTACAGCCTTTCCACTAACCCACCAAATTTTCAGAGGTAAATTTTGCAAGAAAGATGAAAATTTTCACCTTTCTTGACATAAATCAATGAAAATATTGAAAATTGGAGATTGAAGATTGAAAATAATGCAAAAAAGAAGGAGTTAACGAAGTTATCCATCATTCCTATAACTTCGCTAACTCCGTAAAAAAATCACTCCACAATCACAGCTTTTACTATGCGTATATCCTCCTTGGGCTTGTCAGCGTCGTCGGTATCCACGTTTTGTATTTTCTCCACCACATCCATGCCTTCCAGCACTTCTCCAAAGACGGTGTAGTTTCCATCAAGATGAGGAGACCCACCCTTTGTGGCGTATGCATTCGTCACTTCAGGCGTAGCTTTGTATTTGCCATTGAATGCAGAGTCGAATCTTTGGGTATAATATTCTGCTTGTGCCAGATTGAGGTCCCATCCATAGACGATATAGAACTGTGAACCAGACGACCTGTGCTCCGGATTAGTGGCATCATCTTCCCTGGCAGCCGCCACAGCCCCCCTTTTATGGAAAAGCTGTGGATAGCATATCTCCGCCTCGATGGTGAGGTCCTCATTCTTCACTTTAGGTTGCTTGGGTGCATTTCGCCCCTTTTTCACCTCAGGCTCTGGTTGTGGAGGTCTTGTCGCGAGGTCCCCTGTCTGAATCATAAAATCCTTGATGACCCTGTGGAAAAGCACCCCGTCATAATCCTTTGCCTGCACATGTTGGATGAAATTGTCACGATGCAGAGGTGTAAGGTTGGATAACGCGATGACAATGTCCCCCATCGATGTTTCAAGTCTCACCTTGGTCATCGTTGAGTCCACCTCGTTTTGAGCCAGCATGGGCAGCATCACCCCCCATACCAAAATGAAAGGCAACAGTTTTCTCATGGTCTTCCTCCTAATAAGCGTGGTCGTCGGTAGCCATTTCCTCCCTGTCGATTTTCTTCTTGTCGATAGCATGCCAAGCTTTGACAATATAAGCAAGGACAAAGGGGATGAGGAAACTGACATAAGTCATGGTTCTGAGAGTGAACTCGCTGCTGCAGCTGTTGGCCAAGGTGAGGCTGCTCTGCAAGTCCACATTGGAAGGATAATAAGCCGTATTGTTCCACCCGGCGCAAAGCAAGAGGGCAAGCACGGCCATCACCACTCCGACGCCTCCTGGCCAAATGCCTTTGATGTAGTCATTTTGTCTCACCGTCTTGTAAATGGCATAGAGCAGCAGTACCACACCTATGAGCAAGATGACAAGTACCAATGGCATCTCCAGCAAGTTGTGCAGGTATTTATTGGATTCCATGACCACGACGCCCTTATCCGGATCGAAAGCATACCCATCCTTGAACAAAGTGCGAACGAAGAACGCAAGGAAGAGGATGAGGAAAGCCACGGTGTTGTAAAGCAACCTTTTCCGTGCTCGGGAACGTATCTGTTCGTCCGCCACATTATTTATAATATATAGCGTCCCCAAGATACGAGCGAGGAATAAGACAGCCAATCCGAAGACGAGGTTCCATACGTCGAGCAATGCATCAAGGCCGTTGCTTGCATTGGCCCATCGGCTGATTACCGGTTGTGCGCTGTTGATGATGTTCGTCTTTTCAATAATGAAATTGGAGCCATTGAAAAAAGTAGCCACGGCCCCTCCCAACAACAGTGGTCCAAGTATTCCGTTGATGACGAGGAACCATTGGAAAAGTCTTGGTCCGAAGATGTTGCCCAACTTGTTTTGGAATTCATAGCTGACGGCCTGCAAGACAAAGGAGAACAGGATGACCATCCACAGCCAGTAGGCGCCTCCGAAACTCGTGCTGTAAAAGAGCGGGAAAGAAGCGAAGAAAGCTCCTCCGAATGTTACTAGCGTGGTGAACGTGAATTCCCACTTCCTTCCAGTGGAATTGACGAGCATCTTTCTTTCCGTCTCATCCCCGGAAAGGTTGAAAATCATGGAATTGGCACCCTGCACAAACATCAGGAATACCAGCAGTGCTCCTAAAAGTGAAATCAGGAACCACCAATATTGTTGCATGAACTCGTAAGTCATAATCGTTTTTTTTATTCAGGAGTTAAAGAGAATTTAAAGAGGAGTTAAAGAGGAGTTAAAGAGGAGTTAAAGAGGAGTTAAAGGGACGTATGTTCACTTTGACTGACTTTTTGGAAGAAAAGATTACATCCAGGGGAGTTAAAGGGACGTATGTTCACTTTGACTGCCATTTTGGAAGAAAAGATTACATCCATAGTTCTTTTAGACCCTCTTCACGCCTCATCATTCCTTACTTGTTTAAGTTGAGTTATTTTGTATAATCCGGTCCCTTTTTGATTTGCTTGCAGAGGATGTTGATTTCCACGGCAAGCAACGTTGTGAACAGGACGAGGAAGATGAAGAAAGTCAGCATGACAGCATTAGAAGAGAGGTTGCTGACCCCGGCCCATGTGGGCAGCATGTCCTGTATGGTCCATGGCTGCCGTCCCATTTCCGCTACGATCCACCCCGACTCACTGGCGACATACCCCATGGGAAGCAAGGCAATGGCGCACCATTTCCACCACTTTCCTTTTGTGATGTCCCTTTTATAATATATGAAGAGGGTGACACAGAAGAAGAGGATGAAGAGGCATCCCAGTCCCACCATGATACGGAAAGAATAGAAACAGAGTGGGATGAAAGGCACGGTTTCTTTAGCATCCTTGATATACCCGTATCCGAAATACTTCATGTTTTCCTTGATGACATTGGCTTTTTCTTCCAATGCGAGTTTCTGCTCCTCTGTCGGCTCACCCTTGATTTCATTCTTAATGCCACGATATTCACCCAAAGCGTTGAAAGCCAACTTTCCACGTTGTATTTTCTCTTCGAGAGGAGGTTCTTTCTCACCTTTCTGGTTGACATAACCACGTATGATGTCGTTGACCCCTGGGACATAACCGTTGAAATCGTGTGTGGCCATGAAAGAGAGCATTTTGGGCATACCGATGCGCAATGGCGCCTCCCCACCCTTTTCATATTCGGGCTGTTCGAAAGGATTCACCCATGCGAAGATGGTAAGGCTCTGACCTTCAGAACCATCACGCAAATCCTCCATGGCAGCCAATTTCATAGGTTGGACCTGAGCCACGGTGTAAGCGGAATGGTCGCCGGTGAACGCCGCCAACAACGAGGATGCAAGCCCCACGATGGCAGCAATCTTGATGCTCACCATGGCCAGCTGTCGCTCACGATTCTTCAAGAGATAATAGGCGCTGACTGCCACGACGAATAGTGCTCCTATGATCCACGACGATGTCACCGTGTGGCAGAACTTGTCGACTGCGAAGGGTGAGAATGCCACGTCGGCAAAGGACACCATCTCGTTGCGCATGGTGTCAGGGTTGAACTCACACCCCACGGGATACTGCATCCATGAGTTGGCGACGAGTATCCACCATGCCGAAAACGTCGCTCCCAGTCCTGTGAGCCAAGTGGAAGCCAGGTGGAAGCCAGGTGACACCTTTTTCCAGCCGAAGAACATCACGGCAACGAAGGTGGACTCCATGAAGAATGCTACGATGCCCTCGATGGCGAGGGGTGCACCAAAGATGTCGCCAACAAACCAAGAGTAATTGCTCCAGTTGGTGCCAAACTCGAATTCAAGGATGATTCCTGTGGCGACCCCCATGGCGAAATTGATTCCGAAAAGTTTTTGCCAGAATTTTGCGGTGTCTTTCCAGAACACGTTTTTAGTACGGTAGTAAGCCGTTTCCATGATGCCCATGATGAGGGCCAGACCCAGTGTCAGCGGTACAAACAACCAATGGTAGATGGCGGTGATTGCGAATTGCGCCCTTGCCCAGTCCACCATGTCCGGGTCGATGTTCAAAAGAATGTGATGTGTCATATCATCAATGATTATATTTAAGATGTTTTCCCATATTACCTATCCCATATTTGCTCTTTGACAAACTCGGCCTCCTTGCCATCTTCGGCATTGCTTTTGATGTAATTGGGGAAGAAGAGGAGTTTCAAGATGATGAAGATGATGAAGAGTTTGATGAGGATGACGAGCCATAGCGTCTTCCCCAGTGTCATATTCTTGAAGCCATCGTAATACAAGTCGAAAAACCTGTAAAGAAAACTTGTCTTTTTCATACTCGTGCTCCTCGTTTTTGCTGCCTCATTCATCAACAGCGGAATGTTTTGGCAAATATAGGAAAAAAAACTATTGGTTGTTGTTTTTTTAGAAAAAAAAATGAAAAAAACAATGACATGGGCGTCGTGAGGGGACCGACAAAAAGAAAAACGCGCCGACCTGACGGTCGACGCGGAATATCAATGACGGGAAAGCTCCATGCTCATTTCTTGGTATGTATGATTTGCGTGGGTGCCTTCTCCTTGTTTCTGCGATTGGTGACGGTGACAACTGCCTGTGCGAGATTGATGAAGGCGATGCCCGTGGCAGTGTCGCTGGTGACAGCCACTGGTGCACCATCATCGCCGCTCTCACAGATGCTTTGCACCAAGGGTATTTGCGCCAGCAGCGGGATGTTCATTTCTGCTGCAAGGTTTTTGCACCCCTCCTTGCCAAAGATGTAATATTTGTTTTGGGGAAGTTCCGCCGGTGTGAACCACGCCATGTTCTCCACGAGTCCGAGGATGGGTACGTTCACCTTGTCGTTCTGGTACATGTCGATGCCCTTTCTGGCATCAGCGAGAGCCACGCTTTGCGGCGTGCTGACGATGACGGCACCCGTAATGGCCAAGGTCTGCAACAAGGTGAGGTGTATGTCGCTTGTTCCCGGTGGCGTGTCGAGGATGAAAAAGTCGAGTTCACCCCAGTCGGCATCGGCAATGAGTTGCTTAAGAGCGTTGGAAGCCATTCCTCCCCTCCACAACGTAGCGGTTTCTGGACTGACGAAGAAGCCGATGCTGAGAATTTTGACGCCATATTGCTCGATGGGTTCGATGAGGTCGCGCCCATCGACGTTCACGGCATAGGGTCTTGCATCTTCCACGCCAAACATCTTGGGGATGGAGGGCCCGAAAATGTCGGTGTCGAGCAGTCCCACCTTGTATCCCAACCTTGCGAGAGCGATGGCGAGATTGGCAGCGACGGTGCTCTTCCCCACCCCGCCTTTTCCAGAGCTGACGGCTATGATGTTTTTCACTTGGGGCAGCAACTTCTCCACTTCGGGCCGTGGTTTCGACTTGTATTCCGGCGTGATGTTCACCACGACATCTGGACTGATGTGGAAATGTATGGCCGCTTCCGCCGCCTTGAGGGTGGACTTGAGGAAGGGGTCGGTGTCACGAGGGAAGATGATGGAGAAACTGACCTCCATCCCGTTGATGCGCAAATTGTCGGCCACCATCTCGCTCTCCACGAGACTTTTCTTCGTCCCGGGATAAGTGACGGTGGCCAATGCGTCGAGGATGAGTTTGGGATAGAGTGTCATTCCTTGCAATCTCCTCCTCCACCTTCGCCTTTGCACTCATGTGCCTCCTTCTGGATGACTTCACCTTCGGCGAGTCTGCGTGCCTTGAATCCAGCACCGTCGAGAGCAGCAATCAAATCCTCCTCCGACACTTTCTTCGCATCATAGCTGATGGTTATGGTCTGGTCGGCCACACTGGTTTCAACCGACTTGACACCTTTGACGTCCTTGAAGGTTTTCACCACGCGGTTTTCACAGTTCTTGCAATGCATCTGCGGATTGGTTGTCAAAACGACCGTACGGATGTCCTTGGCGGTCATGATGGTAGCAGTCATCAACAGCACCATCAACATCAATAATTTCTTCATTTTTCTTGGTTTTTTAAGTTGTTTCTGCAAAAATACACATTTTGCACCAAACCATCAAAGTTTTTAAAGATTTTTGGCTACTTCGGGCGCAGTCCGCCCTTCACTCTTCAATGTTTCACCTTTGTGTCCACACGTTGGTCGCTTTCTATCTTTTGTCCCATTTCTCTTGCATCGAGCGAGACAGGCCCGGATGTGAAATCGGGTGTGTTGTAGGAGTAAAGGAGTTGGGTGTAATATCTCTTGGGGTCGCGCTGGGGCATGAGGAAGGGTTTTGTCACCCTGCCTTGCTCGTCGATGGAAGCGAGATAGAGTCGTGAGTAAAGGCCGTTCTCCCTCCTGCTGGTGAAGAGGAACCAATGGCTGTTGGTGCTCCAGTTGTGATAGCTGTCGGCACGGGGACTGTTTACCTCCTCCAAGCACCGAGTCCCACCATCCTCCAGGTTGTAGAGCCAGAGGTCGCTTTCAGGATGCCAGATGGAGAAATAGCCATGGTCGGCCAAGGTGTACATGATGTATTTCCCATCATACGAGGGTCTTGGCCATGTGACGCTCTTCCCCAACTTGTTGGCAGAGAGGAGCGTGTCGACCGTCTCCCCCAATTTCCCCGTGTTTTCATCAAAACCGATGCGGCAGAGGCTGTAGAGTTCTTTGTCGTAGTCGGTGGGGAAAACCTGTCTTTTGGCAGTGATGAAATAGAGCCATTTGCCATCCGGCGAGAAAACGGGGCAGTTCTCCGCCCAATATTTTCTCATGACGATGGTGTCGTTCAATATCTCATGCTTCTCGGTGTCATAGACAAAAACATCGGAGGAGGAGTCATAGACCTCTATCCTCTTGTTTTTGGCATGATGAAACATTTGCGAAGTCTTGTTGGTGGAGAAGGCACAGTATCGTCCCCCCGGATGCCAATAGGGATAGACCATGGATCCTCCGAGGCTGTCGTTTTTCGCTTTCAGCAACTCCTCCTTGCCATCCTTGTGGATGACCGTCGCCCCGTGCTCCCCTCTCACATGGAAGACATATTGCTCGGGATTGGTGCGGTTGGGGGCGTGGCAGTTGATGCACATCCCCGGTGTCTGGCTGTTGAGCAACAAAGGAGACTCTTCGAAATTGGAGAGGTCGCGCTCATAAATCCCCATCAAACTGTACATCTCATAACTGGGTGGTATCCTGCGGTAGGTGACCCCCCATTCCTCCAAGGGATATTTGCTGATGCTGACCGAAAAATCCTTGAACTGCGTCCATGCGCCGTCTTTTTTTGCAGAGACGGTGAAAATGAGCCTTCCACCCTTGTTGGCTTCCACGAGCTGGTGCCACTCCTCCACATCGAAATCGGCATAATTACCGTTGGCATGGATGGACTGTCCCTTCTCCCCTTTCACCACGACATCGATGGTGGTGTAGTCATCATCGGCCATGGAGAAATCAAGCGGAGCGATGCCCACAGGGATGGTCACATCGACATAGTCGGGGTAGATGGAAGGCTGTTCGCCCACCACCTTGGCGTTTTCAGGTTGCGTGGAGCAGGACAGAATGCAAGCGACCACCAACAAGACAAACAAGGGATATATCTTTTTCATAACCAAATCAATTTGCATTGGAACTATTTATATGATTGTTAGCCCTAAAGGTTGGCTTAAAGAGAGATAATAAAAAAACGCTTCGCTTGATAAAAAGGTCATGGCAACCGCTAACGCTTGAAAAAAACGCCAAGGCGTTCGCAAAAAGGAAGAAAAACAGGCATTTGGCATATCTTAAAACGGAGTGATAGTTGCGTCGTTTATGTCGTAATAATATTTTTCAATCTCAGCTCTTGGGTAAGTAGAGAAATTCACGAGGATGCCTATTGGAAATTGCGAAGTAGATAAGTAACTAAAAAGTTGATGACGCTCTCTTTCCCCTATTTTTTCAATGGCTTTGCATTCGACAATTATATTTCCATCACTTCGTTCCAGCAAGAAATCCATCTTGAAAAAAGAAGAAAGCATCTTTTCTCTAAAAACAGGATGAAATATGAATTCTTTCTTATGAGGGACCTCATTTTCAGAAAGAATGACATCCAAGGCTTCTTGATAGATATACTCTGGCAAACCACATGGTAGTTCTTTGTATACCTTGAACAAATAGCCTATGACATCATAGACATATTCTTTTAAATGATTCCTCAATTCTGATGGAAGTTCCTTCTGTGTGAATATCATAAATTGGCATTTTACAGAATAAAGTATATCTTGAAACTATCTGATTACTATTATTTTACGAAAGCCCTTCTTTTTCGGAACAATGAAAACACGCTTTTGTCAGCTTCCGCTTTTTCACGATTTTTCCTCCTTTTTGAGAAACGCTTGCGTTTTTTTCCATATTGTCAATCTTTTTCTTTCTTTTTAACTTTTTTCCAAAGCGAAGCGTTTTTTTATCATATTATCTTTGTGCCTCAGAAAAGCTGTATTTTCATCTTTTGACGACATCTTCAAAGATGCACCCTCCGACTCTTAAAAGAAGAAGAAATCTTCCTGGTCTTCATAGAGTTTTTGCATCTTCTGATAGAAGGCGTTTTGGGGGATGGTTTCAGGATGTTCTGCCAGCGGTTTCACCATCTTTGCCCACTTTCTGTAGGTGAAGGCCTCCTCCAGGATGGCGATGTATTTGAGCGCTACCTCATATTGCCCGGTGATGATGGCGGTCTCCGTCAACCTTTTGAGCGCCCTGCCGCTTTTGTTGTAATTGGGAATCGCCTCCATGGCCTCGAAGGCGGCCCGTTGCGACATATTGGTCATACCTAGATGGAAAAAGACCTCACTCATGATGAAAGCCCCCGACATATTGTTCATCACCTGCTTGGAGGGGTCGAGGGTGTGCATCAACTCCTCAGATGAAATCCTATTCAGATTCTTCAGCGCCAGCTGCACCACATTCTTGGAAGACAAGGCCTCTGGCGTTTCCTTGTTGGCAGCATCCACTATCTGGCTCCATTTGCCCATACGCATCCACCTGTCGTATTTCATTTCCTCAAGGGTGCTTTTATAATTCTCTTTCCAATAATAGTCTATCCCCCGTGCTTGTTGACGCAAGGGAAAAGGAGCAAGGTAGGAGAAACTCACCACGCAGGCTGCCAGCAACACCCATTGCGGCACAACCCAGCGCCAATTGCACAAGGCAACGAGAAGGATGGCCGGCCCCACCAGCCAATAGCCGATGGGAATGAGCAACGTGGTGTATGCCAGCCGCGTTTTCTTCCCCTTTGGAGCAACCGCCATGGCAGCAAGGACCAAGACCACGGCGACAAGCGGCGTCGTCGGGATGTATGGATTGGTGGCAAGCCAACACAGGATGATGGCTGGGACGAAAGAAAGGAGGAAGAGCCAAGATTTGGAGGACGGGGCAGACTTGCCTGACGGAGTAGATGTGGGGAGCCGTCGAATGGCCTTCCATGTCAGCCATTGCGTCAACGTCAAGAGCATTGTGTAAATCAGAGCGCCCCACTTGGCATTGGCGAAGAACTGCACGAGGGCTTCAGCCATGTATTGAGCGAGTCCCCCGGGCACTGCCAGGCGCTCAAGCAGATATTCCTTGTTGCAAAGGAACAACTGCGACTCCTCTCTCCACGCCATCAGGTGTGGATAGAAGAAATACCAGAAAATGAACACGGCAATGGCAAAGGCAGCCAGCACCATCCCCTTCCAATGTTCTTTTATGAATGCAAGGATTTTCATCGCATCATGTTTTTACCAACCTTGTGCAAGACATCTCCAAAAGCCATTGGGACATATTCCATGCCTACTATGAAACGAGGGACCCACGTCAGGCAACTGTTCCCCTATTGACTTTGAAGAATCGTTGATGCACATCTGTTTGCAAAGGTACGCTTTTTTTCTGATACACACAAAAAAGAAAGGCGTTGCCCTATAGCAACGCCTCCCTTTTATGTGATTGTGAAGATTATTGTCCTACGTAAGCTGGATTCTGCTTGAGGAGCGTGTTCTTGAGCAGCTCATCCTCTGGGATAGGCATGTCCATCTTCAGGTCGTTGTAGTCATAGTCACGGTTGGTCCAAGGCACGTCCTTGAGGTCCTCTACAGAACGTTTCGGATAGTTGGTTGCCACATGGTCAGCCATGAATCCCGACTTCTGCATATCCGGACGGAGACACCATTCGCAGTTGAACTCCTTGCGGCGCTCGGTGTTGACAGCCACCTTCCATACCGGTGATTTGAAGCCCTTGTTGGCAGCATACTGAGTGTAGTATTCCTTGGCACCCATGCGGAGCTCGTCGTTGCTTCCGAACGGGATGGGATACTCGGTGCGAGTCTTGATGAACGGACCACCAGCAAATGTAGTAACAGGTACGCCAGCGGCAATAGAGTCGTTGATCTGTTCCTGAGTCCACTCTGGACGCTCTGTCCAAGCAGCAAACTGGTTGTAGTAGGGAAGATACTTGCTGGTGAGTTCAGCCTCTTTGCCA
The DNA here is from genome assembly GCA_902786665.1 of uncultured Prevotellaceae bacterium. Taxonomy (GTDB): domain Bacteria; phylum Bacteroidota; class Bacteroidia; order Bacteroidales; family Bacteroidaceae; genus Prevotella. The sequence goes on from CADADN010000042.1 coordinate 10,398, forward strand.
GCCTCCAACTTACCAAATGCACGCTCGCGGAGTTTGTCAAGTTGTGCCCATCCTTCAGCCTCGTTTCCAAGACGGAAGCAGCACTCTGCATAGTCGAGCATCACGTTCGGGAGACGCTTCCAGTAGATGGGAGTCGGGCTCCAGTGTCCGTCACCCCATGACTTGTAGTCGGCAGAAGCTGTACGCCACATCTTCGAACTCCAGATGGCAGGTGCCCATTCGCCGTTGTTGAAGTGGAACTGCTTGGTGGCAGTACCAGCCTGGCCCTTGCCCAGCACCTCTTGGAGGTAGGGGTTCACGCCATAGACAGCAGGCTCCATCCAATCGGCATACTGAGGATCGTAAGCGGGGTTGTTCGGGTCGATTTGAGGCACGGCACCGGTGTAGCAAGAGCCAGCGCGACGCTTGTCACCCTTCTCATAGCAAGAGTACCACTCCCAAGAGAGGTAGAGGGAGCCCCATCCACCGTTCTCAGGACAAGCGGTGTACCACTTCAGCATCAGCTTGGAAGTCAGGTTGTCCCATTTGCCCCAGTTGGAGCCTTCGTCGAGTTGCTCCACCCAGATGGCCTCGGGTCCCCATGCGGAAGCGGGATCCCACAGCGTGGTGAAAGAAGGATTCAATGAGTAGGTGCCGCTGTTCAGAATCTCCTGGAAGCAAGCAGCAGCCAGTCTGTAGCACTCGTCGGGAGTGGTGGGAGCAACGCCCACACCCTCGATGCCATTCTTGCCTTCGGAAATACGATATGCCTTCCACATGTAGGCATCGCCCAGGTAAGCGAGGGCCATACCCTTGGTGGCACGTCCATATTCGCCATCCCAAGGTTTCCAGTCCAGCAGTTCGGCAGCAGCCTTGAAGTCTTCGATGATGAAGTCCCACATCTCAGCGTAAGTCTCGGCAGCAGCCTTCTCTGGAGTGTTGGCACCGTTCTCGCCAGTGGCCAGCATAGGCACACGTCCGAAAGTGGTGGCGAGCCAGTGATAGAAGAATCCGCGGAGGGCACGTCCTTCACCTTCCAAATATTTGAGCGATTCATCACCACCGACATTCTCAGCGGGATAGCCCTTCAGTTTCTCGAGGAAGTCATTGGCGCGGCAAATACCGGCATAGACATGCTTCCATCCACTGAGCAACTCAGAGGAGTTGGCGTTCCAAGCCTGCACGTTCCAGTTCTTGTCCCATCCAGTGGCCTGTGTATCGATGGTCGGGTGGCAACCGGTGAAGAGGTTGGGCTTGAAGCCCCAGTCGCCGTCGTATGTATCATTGGGGAACACCATGTCGTAGACACCGTTGAGTGCCCTCTTGGCGTTGGCCTTGCTCTCGTATGAAGCAGCCTCGTCAACCACATCATACGCTGTCACATCCAGAAATTCCTCATTGTCGCAGGAGGTAAGGCCCAAGCCCGTCACGCTGCACAGTGCGATTCCTAAAATATAATATTTCGTTTTCATATTCTTATCTGGTTTTTACTTTTTATATGATATACAGCTCTGTATGATTAGAAGGTGACATTCACACCAGCCATGAAGGTACGTGGTTGAGGATAACGACCGGTGTCAAGACCTGTGTAGAGCACAGAACCGCTACCGCACTCAGGATCTCCATACTTGTTGTAGCCAGAGATTGTGAAGAGGTTGTTGACACCTACATACACGCGTGCTTTCTGGATGGAGAGCATGTTGCTGATGTTCCTTGGGAGAGTGTAGCCCACCTGGAGGTTGGCAAGACGGAGGAAGTCGCCACTCTTCACCCACATGTCGCTGACACGGGAGTTACGGTTGGGGTCAAGGATGGTGAGGCGAGGCAGAGTGCCCTGTCCGTTGCGGAATGCATCTTCGTAAGCATCCTTGAGGATGTTAGGCACGGTCTGGTCGTCAAGCTGCACCATCGAGCTAAGCTTCATGGCTGAGTAGGAAAGGACGTCCTGACCGAGCACGCCATACATATAGAGGTTGAAGTCCCAGTCCTTGTAGGAGGCACCGAGGTTGAGGCCGAAGTTCAGTGCGGGGAATCCGTCGCCGAGGATCTTGCGGTCGTTCTGGTCGATGCAGTGGTCACCGTTGAGGTCCTTGAATCTCATGTCGCCGATGGACAGCGGGTGGTCGGTGTCGACCTTGGACTCTACGTCACCGCCGCCGACCCATTTGTAAGAGCCGTCGGGATTGGTTTCTGCTGAGTGTCCCCACAGGTAGTTGTAGTATTCATCCAACTCCTGTTGGTTCTTGATGATACCGTCGGTCACATAGCCATAGAAAGAACCCACGGCTTCACCTTCTGTACAGATGGAGTGGTTGTTCCAGTGTCCGTTGCCGTCGATGGCACCCACCTGTGAACCGTCGATGGTGGTACCGTTGGCGGAGCAAGTGCTATAGAGCGGGTCACCCATCTTCTTCACCTTGTTGGTGAGTGTGGAGCCTGTCAGGCGTGCGTTGAAGGCGAAGTCCTTGTTGAACTGCTTGTGGTAGCCAATAGCGAACTCGAAGCCCTTGTTCTCAATCTCACCATAGTTGGTGTAAACCTGGTTGTAACCAGCAGATGGACGCATCTGACGATAGAGGAGGAGGTCCTTGGTGTTCTTGATGAAGTAGTCGAGGGTGATGTCCCAGTTTTTCAGGAATGCGAAGTCGATACCGATGTTGGTCATCTCGGTGGTCTCCCACTTCAGGTCACCGTCTCTCAGCGGCATGAAGAAACCGATGTCACGAGCACCGTTACCCCAAGCACCAGACTGGCCGTTTGCGGGATAGAACTTGTAAGCAGCGTCAAGGCTCTGAGCGATGACAGCCATTCCGGCTACGCCACCGGCGTTACCTGTCTGACCCCAACCGAGACGGAGTTTCAAGTTGTCAACGAAGGTGTTGTCCTTCAAGAACGGCTCCTCGCTGATACGCCATGCACCAGCCACTGAGGGGAATGTACCCCAGCGGTTGCCCTTGGAGAAGTTGGACGAACCGTCCTTACGGATGGTACCAGTGATGATGTAGCGGTCGAGCAGGCTGTAAGAAGCACGAGCGAAGTAAGAAATGGTGTGCACGTCGGAGTTGTAGCCGCCACCTGTACCCTTGGAGTTGAGGTCCATGGTCAGGTTGATGTTACGGTTGTAGACGGAGGGGAATGACCTTGAGCTGGAGTTCACCCACTGTCCCCAAGACTTGCCAACCTCATTACCAGCCATCAAGGTCAACTTGTGTGCATCAAGGTTCAAGTTGTAAGTCAGATAGGTCTGGATGCCGAGGCTGTAGCTGTGGCTGTTGTTCAAGGAGAAAGCATAGGTCTGGTCAGAGTTCATCGGGATCTCTGTCAGCACGCCGTTGATGTAGTTGTAGCGATGACGTCCACCGGTGAAGTCAGAACCGTTGTTGCCAGAATAGGTGTAAGTGCCTTGGCTCTTGAGGTCGAGCTTGTGCTCGTCGGTGTTGATGAAGAACACGTCGACGAAAGCGGTGGTCTGGATGCGGTCGAAGCCGTTGCGTGCACGCTCGCCATTCTCCTTCTGTGAAGCGTAGGGGTTGGAACCGATGGAGGTGTTGCCTTCCCATCCGTTGGCAGTCACCTGGGCGCCGGTACCGAAGGAACCGTCGGGGTTCACCAGGTTGACGTTGATCAGACCGCCATTGGGCAGGCCAGCCTTGTTTTCGATGTCATTCTCATACACATAGTCCAGAGTCGGGGTCATGGATGCGAAGTCACGCAAAGACGACATGTTCTGGTTGTTACCCAAAGCCATGTTGGAGCCGTGGCTCTCGCTGTGTGTGTAGTTGATGTCGCCGCCCACCTGCAGGTACTTGTTGACCTGGGAGGTGATGTTGGCACGAGTGGTGAAACGTTGGTAGTCGGAGTTGATGACGATACCGTCGATGTCAGTATAACCGAACGAAATGTTATATTGTGTCTTCTCGTTGCCACCATTCACGGAAACGCCGTATTGCTGACGAAGAGCGGCACGAGTCATCTCATCCTGCCAGTCAATGGCCTTGCGCTTGCCATCGAATCTTGAGTCCCAAACCTGGTTGATGAACATATCACCCTGGTTTTTCTTGGCCTCACGGATGGCCTCGGTGTAAGTGCCCAGGCTCAACACGTCGAGGGTGTAAGGCAGGGTCTGCAAGCCGAAGTCGGCAGTCAAGTTGATGTTGGTGTGACCCACCTGGCCGTGCTTGGTGGTGATCATCACAACACCGTTTGCACCAGCGGAACCGTAGATGGCGGTGGCGGAAGCGTCCTTCAAAATCTCGATGCGCTCGATGTCGGAGGGGTTGACGAAGTCGGCGTTGTTGCCCACTTGCACACCGTCCACTACATAAAGAGGAGAGGCGTCGCCATTGATGGTACCCACACCACGGATGCGGATGGCAGACTTGCCGTCAGGAGCACCGTCCTGCTGGGTGACCATCACACCAGCTGCAGAGCCTTGGAGGGCCATGGCGATGTTGGTAGGCATCCTCTTCATCACGGCTTCCTGGTCAACGGTAGCCACAGAACCGGAGATGTCGCTCTTCCTCATGGTACCGTAACCAATGACCACGACATCCTCGAGCATGGCGTTGTCGTCTTGCAGGACAATCTGGAGGTTGTTCCTTCCATTCACAGCAACACTTTGCGAAAGATATCCCACATAGGTGACATCAAGTGTTGCATTAGAGGGAGCTTGCACGGAGAATTCACCGTTGTAGTCGGTGATTACACCTGTGTTGCTACCCTTCACCCTTACGGTGGCACCAATGATTGGTTCCCCCGCTGCATCAGTCACCGTTCCTTTGATGGTGCTTTGCGCCAATGCTCCCATGGGGAACAAACAAAGCAGGAACAGCAACACTAAAGGCATTCTCATGAATTTTGTAATGCTCATAGAGTTTTTGTTTTTTAGTTGATATAATTAGGAATTAGGTAAAAAAAGTATAGCCATTAAAAACTTTGCAAAAGTATTAAAAAGCGTTATAATATTCTTTTTTCATTGATACATTTACTTTGTTTTTTGTAACATACCCTTGATTATTGATACAAACAAGCTAAATGACAGAATAGTTTTTCCCTAAAAAAGCAAAAATGAGCATCATCTGTTTATTAGTAGATTTGCCACACAAAAGGATTGCAAACGAATATGATTATCCCATGCTTCCGATAATGCAACGGACGAATGTGACTTTTACACGACCCATTTTGAAAAGAAAGTGGCTACGGTGTTGAGGAGAAAAGGAGGCTGCGGGCGGGGACGCCCACAGTCTCACGACACATCAATTCCCGCGCACACCGAAGTTCGTTCGAGACTCATCGTTGATGACGCGGCTGGCCTTATGACCGTCGAAGCGAGAGGATGCAATGATGAAATCGGGCACGTTATAAGACAGGAAACGCTCACGATAGAAGCGGCGTGGATTTTCCTGCGGCAGCATGAAGGCCTTGCCGACTGTCCCCTTGGCATCGACGTGGCAGAAATAAGGTCGTGTGTAGAGGCCGTCGTCGCGGCGAGAACTCAGCACCATCCATCGTGAGTTGGAACTCCAGTTGTGGAACGACTCCGTATCTTCGGAGTTAGCCTCAGCCATGGGACGGCTCTCCCCTGTAGAGAGGTCGAGCAGATAGAGGTCGGCCTCATGGTGCCAGATGCTGAACTGCCCATAGTCGGAGAGCGTGTAGCAGAGGAAACGTCCATCGTAGGAGGGACGGGGGAAGGATACCGACTTGCACTGGGCCACGGCATCGACAATGACGTCTATGCTGTCGCCGAAGTTGCCTGTTGCAGGATCGAAATCGATGCGGCAGAGATTATAGCGAATGGAGTCGAGTTGATGCTCTCCCTCAGGGAGGGCGCGTGCGGCACAGAAATAGAGCGAGCGTCCATCGGCTGAAAAGACGGGATAGGTCTCGTACACTGTCTCTTGCTTGAGAAGGGGCGAAAGAATCAATTCGTTTTTCTCGATGTCATAGACCTGGAGGTCGGAGGCATCGTCGAAGACCTCGATACGATTCTGGTGCGCACTATGGAAAGTCTGTTTGGTGACGTTGGTTGAATAGGCTATGTATCTGCCTGAAGGATGCCAGTATGGATAGACGCACAGGCCGAGTGTCTGGTCTGTCTTGGTGTCATAGGCAGTGATGGTGCCATCGTCCTTGCTCAATAGTGTGGCTCCGTGCGGACCACGAATGTGAAGGCTCATGTTGTCAGGGTTGCCACGATTGAAGCTATGACAGTTGACGCAACCCTCAAACTGTGTGTTCTCAATCAACGCGCGCTCCTCAAATGAGGAGAGGTCGCGTTGGTAAATGCCCATCTTGCTCCACACCTCATGGCCAGGAGCGATAAGACGGTAGCAGATGCCGTAGTCGATGCTGTCGGGGCTGACGTAGATGGAGAACGGGCGATAGGTGTGCCAACCATCGTCATACTTGGCCGAGACAGTAACGCTGAGCGAATCTCCACCGTTCTGACCGAGCAGTTGTCGCCAGTCGTCAAGGTCGAAGTCTGTCGATTCTTCGCCTTGGCTGTGCAGGTTGTTTCCGTGGCGGTCAGTGACGACAGCATCCACAAGCAATGCCCTCTCATCCGCCATACAAAAATTGAGTGGAGCAATATTCACGGGTATGGTGACACCGAGGTAGTCGGGATAGATCTGAGGCAGACCTTTCTCCTGCTTTGCTCCATCGACGGTTTCTGTGGTGCAACCCATCAATCCCATCAATCCTATTATAAATATAATAGGTGTATATAAAACCTTTTTCATCGCTTACTGGTATTCAAGTAATAATTTGGAATAGTTTTCACGGTCGCCCGTCAGCATATAGTAGGCCTTCAGGTATTCCAAGGCAAGATGGTTGTCTTTGTTGCTGAGGAAGAGGCTCTTGAGCATCTCAGAAGTCACATGGTCGCCGAAGAAGAAGTTTTCCTTGTAGAGCATTTGGCGCAAGCGTCCGTATTCGGGATGCTTGGCTATCGCTTTTTCATCCCCCAACAGCGGCAGTGTCTCGTTGGCCCAATCACGATAGAAGAGAGTCTTCTGCAGCGCCAAGAGATATTTGCGAGACACTTCGTAGTTGCCGAGAATCAAGTTGGTTTGCGCCAGTCGCTTGTAGCACCGGCCACTTTTCTGGAAGTCAAGAATCGCTTCCTGGGCCTCGAAGACCGTCCGTTGGGCGACAGCCACCATCCCCAACTGATAAAACGCTTCGGCTGTAGGCAGGGGACTGGTAGCATCGGTTCCAATATCGGGCAAAAGGCCCAGGATGCCATTCTGGTTATAATCGAACAAATGCTTCGTGAGCACCCCCCGCATACCCAGTGCAAGATTCTGCACCGTCACTGCGATTTGATTGTTGGGCTTTTCGGCGTTGATGGTTTCAAGTATGCGGTTCCATTGCTGGAAACGTGCCATGAAGTCGTATTGCATCACCTTTTCCGCCTTGAAATTGCTGTTTTTCCAGACAAGTGTCCCCATGACAACAGCCACAAGAAGGAAGATTGAAGATTGAAGATTGAAAATTGAAGATTGAAGATTCTTGGACAAGCCAAGCGGCATAGCCGAGCGGGAAATTGAAGATTTTAAATTCTTGCTCTGGGCAGAGCGCGACTTTGCGTTTGAACTATTTCGCTTTGCTTGCGAAGAACGGCGGAAGAAACGGGCAACGAGTGCGAGGACGAAAACGGAAAGAGCAGCAGCCCAAATCAGGGTCGGAAACACTGTCGGGTAGCGATGGTAATGTATGCCGAACCATAGCCTGCTGGCTGGTACCGGGAGATAAAAGGCCAGTATGATGAGCATGATAGCCATAAGCACGAACACGCCATAATACCATACAGAGAATTTGGGGCGTAAAGCTTGAAGGAGGAAAAACACCAAGCAGACAGGGCCCACCATCCAATAGAGTATGGGAATAGCGGCAACAAGAAGAGCACATTGAGTCCAACTGATTGAAATTTGACTCTTTATACGAGCCTGTTCACGCTTCGGTTGAACCTGCTTGTGTTCGGAAGCATCCAAACTTTCTTGGTTTTCTTCTCGCTTATTGACAGCCAAGTCGAAGAGCCAAGAGGCGAGAAGTGTGAGCAAGACGGCCCATACTCCGCCCAGCAACGCATTCTCGTCGAGCAGGAAGAGCCAAAGCAAGAACGAAGGAACAAAAGTAAGGCCATAGAGCCACCTCCCGCTTGGCACTGCCGTTTGGGGCTTCGAAGAACAGGCCAACTGTTGCGTCAGGAGTTGAACCAGCGAAAGCAGAACCGCGATGATGGCAGCCCCCACCCATGCAAAAAGGAAAAATTGTGTGCAGAAGCGCCCCAACAGGTCAGCAATGCCACCTGGCAGTTTGACAACATCCCACACATAGGAACTGTCGAAGAGGAAAAGTTGATACTGCTCCTGATAATGCAGGTGATGCGGATAGGCCAGTCCGAAAAAGAGGAGGACGGCCACCCCGAAAAGGAGGGTGCAAATTATACGGATAATCTTCATTTATTGCGGGAGTTTCTATAGGAGTTAAAGAGGAGTTATAGGGGAGTTAAAAAGGAGTTAAAGGGACATATGTTTACTTTTAAGGGGAGTTTCTATAGGAGTTATAGGGGAGTTAAAGGGGAGTTTCTATGGGAGTTAAAGAGGAGTTAAAGGGGAGTTAAAAAGGAGTTAAAGGGACATATGTTTACTTTTTAGGGGAATTAGCGTCATTTATTCACCTTTATTATAAAACACCTTGCGGAACTCATCGACGCTGATGCTGACGGGTTCCACCATGAACTCCGGCCGGTTGTAACTTTTCAGTCGTGTGATGTTTTGCTCAGGGTCCTCCTGCGGCAAAAGGAAGGCCTTTTCTACTTTTCCGTTGTTGAAATAGGATATGTAGACACGGCTGAAGTTTCCATCACCCCGACGGCTCGCACACATGATCCAATGGCCGTTGCTCGACCATGTGGGATAACTCTCGGCAAAGCCTTCGCTGTTGAGGCGGGTGAGGTCGAGGGGCGACGGTGCCTCTTGGGCTTGGTCGACGTTCAGGTTGCCATCGAGTGGCATACAGACGATGTCGGCATCATGGTGCCAGATATGAAAACAGCCATACCGACCCTCTGCAAAGAGCAGATAGTGTCCGTCGGGGCTGATGCGTGGCAAGGTGACGCTTTTGTCTTTCGAGGCGGCATCATAAACGAGTTCCTCTTCGCCGAAATGGCGTGTCGCCACGTCAAACGAACGGCGATAGAGGTTGTATTGCACTTTCTGGTATGTGGTGCTGATGTCATTGTCATCACCGCGCAACTCATCGGGAAGTGGGACAGACTTGCAGTAAAAGAGGTATTTGCCATCGGGCGACCAAGTGGGGAACACCTCCAAAAGGTCGGGGTCGTTGCAGATGATGCTCACTGAGTCGGTCGCCACATCATAGAGAATCAGGTCGCTGGCCGTATCGAACACCTCCACTTTGTTGGGATGTGCCGTATGGAACACTTGGTGTGTCTGGTTGGTGGAGAAGGCTACCAGTTTGGCGGCAGGGTGCCATGCCGGATAGACTCCAGCGGAAATGGTGTTGTCGCGTTTCAAATCCACTTTCGACACTTTGCCGTCATTCACAATGACCGTGCCTCCTCGGGTCACACGCGCATGAAACAACATGTTGTCGGTCTTGTAGTTCTGATAACTATGGCAGTTGATGCACTGGCCCTTGGGGTCGTCGCAGCTGACTTTGTTGTTGAAAATCTGTGTCTCTTCAAACGAGGTGAGGTTGCGCTGGGCAATCTCCATGTAGTCGTAAACGATATAGGATGGTTCGATGAGGCGATACGACAGATACTCGTCGATGGGTTGCTCGGCCACATGTATCTCAAACGGGTTGAACGACAGCCATCCGCCTTTTTCCTCACCCCCGGACTTTGCTTGGTCGTCCATAGTCTTTCCCCAAACCTCCACCTTGATGCTCTTGCCCTTGGAGGCATCAAGCATGGCGTGCCATTCCGATTCTGGAATCTGAACCTTCACTCCTTCACCGTAGGTCTGCTGCTGCCCGTCGGGCGTGGTGAGTCGTGTCACGCACTCTTCATACTGGTCGGCGGGGAGCATGAAGTTGAGTGGTGCGATATTGCAAGGCACGGTGACGTCGCAATAATCGGGGAAGATGGCGGGCAGGCACTTGGCCTCGCGGCTTGTAGCGGGCACGTCGGGGTGATGCGCACACGATGGCAAGAGCAGCGAGACGGCAGCCAGGAACAGGAAAAATGGGTGGATATGTCTTTTCATTGTTTTCTTGCGTTTCGATTTCGATTACAATTACGGCAAGTTCATCATAGGGCTTTTCTTCCGAAGATGTTGTAGTACCAATAGGTGTCCCCCCACTCGCCGTGCATCCTTGCACCTATCTCATCTTGTTTCATACCACTCTTTATCAGGTTTTCAAGCGTCTCCCAAAACTTTTTGTAGCGGTCGTAAACGGGCTGCTCGACCGGAAGCATGATTTGCTTTTCTTCCGGAGACTTGTCCATATACATGATATAGGCTTCCTGAGCATGCAAGGGGAAATTCGCATCCGGGTTCATCTTCACATATTTGCGCAGTGACGCCCAGAAACGACCGGAGTCGCAACGTATCATGGAATAGAACAACGCCTGTTCTGAAGCCACCTTGCTGACCGTGTCGGTTGAATGGCTGAAACTGTAGATGATAAAACGCTCGCTGTTGTTCTCTACACCGTTGATCTCGTCTGTGAAAGATTTTTGCAACTCACTTACGGTTTTCGTGATGGGGGTCGGTTGCCAGTTGCCATAGAACATATTGTGGCGCAGCAAGGTGTTGTATCGTTCTGCCAGTTTCTCTTCTCCGGTTGCGCGGGCGCAGCGAGACACCATCTTCATATAGAAGGGGGAGAATCCTGTGGCGACTGCATTTTCATAACACAAACGGATGGCATAGTTCATCTTCCCGTAGTTGTAATACACTAAAGGAGAAGCAATGTTCAGCAGACCGATGTGGAGCGAGTCAGGATTGTAGACATCTGCGCCAGGGGTGCCTAACTTGAACGAACGGTCGAGCAGCCCTCCTTCGTTCATCAAGGCAATATTTATGAGCATGGCCATCGTCTGGGTGGGTTGCTTGTTCTCTTCTGCCATATGAAGCACCTCCTGCCAGTTGTCGGCTTCAGCATGGCGTATCATGCGCATTTCATCGATGTAGTTCTTGTTGTGGAACATGAGCGAACAAGTGAAAACAATGCCCACAACGGCACTTAAAACGGGAACGAACCACATCAGTTTGGTTGGTGTCTCCTTGCGCTTGGCCATGAACCAGCCATACAATGCAATGAGTACGGAAACCACGCCGAGCACCCAGAACGGAATGGAGAGCCGCTCACTTGAATCGACAGGGGTCACGAAACGGGGAAAGCCAGCCATCATGACGTCATCGGGGTTTTGATTCGAATAGAGCAGAACACGCCAGATGACAGCAGTAAAGACGAGCACGACCAAACCTATCAGTTCACGCCAAGAGGGCTTTTCTGCCAACACAAGGCAGAGCATGAAAAGCAAGGCAAACCACCCCAGCAGAGGATAGAAGCAGAAGCCCAAGAGATACCAGAAAAGATGCCATTTGCGGGGTGTGCTGCGGGCAGCCCACAAGAGCAGGAGCATGGCAAGATAACCTAACGACTGGGAGAACCAATACCCTCTGATGGAGAAGATGTAAACCCAATAGCCAAGGTCGATTATCGATGTAAGCAAACAAGCTATAGGCAGAAGCATCAGGGCGGAGGCATTTCCTCTCAAGCGGAATGCCTTGGCACCTACCAAAAACACGAGGAACCAAATCGACACCAACACACCTGCACCCAAGGCCGGATAATAGAATAGCTGTGTGAGCCAGGCTCCCACATACTGCATCAAGCCAAAGGGTTTTGACAAAAGGGTATGGAAGAATGGTGCTCCGTAGATGAATTCCGAACGGTCGTGTGCCGTATAAAGCACCTCTTGGTTGATGTGTAATACATATGCGACAAATGCAATGAAAGCCAACAGGCTCACATAGAGGATGACATCAGATATTTTGCTTTTGCTATTCATTCTATAATCCAGTCATCAATAGTACGTGTATCAATATTGAAACAAATGCCGGCCTTTACCACACGACGTCCATCTGTGACGTATGGTGCGGCGTAGCCTTTTGCGTTGATTTGATCAAGAGCCTCTTTTGCCGTACCATTGACCTTCAACTCCAGTACGTATATCGCATCGGGCATCCATACCACCATATCCGTTCTACCTCCGGCACACTTGACTTGCGTGCGGGCATAGACATTGAGCATGTTGAAGATGAGCCAGAGCGTGTACTCATAGAACCCCTCTGCCGTGGCGGCCTCCTCCAGTTTCTTTTTGAAACCCTCCACATAGGGAACGGCAGCGAGGAAAGCCTTCATCTCCTGCAAAGCCTGCTCCAAGTTATTCTTTCTCAAGGCTTGCCAAAATTTCAAGGCAAAGCCTTTTTGCGTATAGCCAACTTCTATTCCTGTAAAAATAGGCAACAAGCCCTTGGTATAGCCTATGCGCACCTCCTGATTGGGGATGGAGAGCGTGTACATCTCCGACTCACGGTCATAGCTCTTGATGGTCAAATAGCCGCTCTGATAGAGTAAAGGCAGAGCTGTAGTCATGGCCTCTGTAGGAATGTCAAAAGCATCTGCCGGCTCTTCTAAAATCTCCAAAGAGGTAATGTCCGTTCGGAAATGCTTCATCTGCTGGATAAGATAGGAGGGCGTGGCCGAGGCAAACCAACCGCTGCTCAGCTCACCATCATCGAAAGCGTTGAGCAGACTAAAAGGGTTGTAGATGTCGGGCGACTCCTTTGAGAAATGATAGCCGTCATACCTGTCCTTGATCTTAAGAAACATCTCCTCGGGTGTGCATTCGTATTTACCAGCCATCACCCGGATGTCCTCGGCAAAGACCGTCTTCACTTCCTCTTCCGTGATGCCGCAGATGGCAGAGAAGTCGGGCCGCATGGAGAGGTTCTTCAGGTTGTTGATGGTCGAAAAGATGCTCAGTTGGGAAAATTTCGTGATACCTGTAATAAAGCAGAACTTGATGTAGGGGTCACAGGCCTTAAGCGGCACATAGAACTCCTGCATCACCTTGCGGAAAGCAGGCAGATTCTCCTCCTCATGGAGCACTTCGAGCAACGGAGCATCATATTCGTCAATAATGACTACTACCTGACGATTGGTCTGCTCGTATGCGCGTTTGATGAGTCCCACAAGAATACTGCCAGGTGTTACTTCATCTTCATCTTTACCATATATTCTGGTGTAGTCCTTCAACTGTAGACGGATTCTCTCCTGTAGGCCTCTTGCCGATTCCTGTCCCTTGGCTGTACTCATGTCGAAGTGGAGCACAGGATACTCCGTCCATTCCTGTTCCAACTGCATCACCTTCAGTCCCTCAAACAACTCCTTCTGTCCGGCAAAGAACGAATGGAGAGTGGACGACAACAACGACTTGCCAAAACGGCGCGGACGGTTCAAGAAAGCATACTTGCTCACCTTTGTCATCTTCCACACCAAGTCTGTCTTGTCTACATACACATAGCCACCTTTTATAATCTCAGAAAAGGTCTGTACTCCTATTGGATACCTGCGCTCGTTGACCATCATATTCTTCAGCTGTTTGTTTCTTGGCTACAAAGATACATTTTTCCCGTCAAACTGCCAAAAAAAATATAAAAGGCTGACTCAATAAAAGAGTCAGCCTAATACTAATTATACCAACGAGGAATTATTCCTCATAATAGACACTGGTGAATGTTGCCTGGCCGTTGGTAATCAAGAGGTTAAGGTCACGGCCTTCACCGCCGTTGCCCTTGGCGCACTCCTTGGCGATTTGCTCGGTGATAGGCACCTCCCACTTCATGCCAGAGTAAAGAGGAATACCCTCAGCATATACTGTGCTCCACCAACCGTTCATGACACGAGCGGTGCAACCTTCAGAGGCTTCCTTGACGTCAAGAACGAGAGTTTTGAGGCCAAAGTAGAAATCGTCGGAAAGAGTTGGGAAATTCTGACCTTCGCTGTCGCTGAAGCGCAAGGGAGCTGCGTCCCAACCGCCTACGGTGAATTCACCTTCCCAGAGCATGAACTTCTCAAGTGCATTGGTTATTTCCTGGCATTCAATCTCGACACTATCCTTAAGGATGGTTCCATCGGCACAAAGAGCATCAAGGTAAACCATATATTTACCGAGCTTCATCTTCTTCCATGCATAGTTGCCGACGAAGTCCTTGCCACCAATATTCCACTTGGCATTGACCGGTGCAGAGGTCCTACAGAAAATTTGGTTGCCATTCAAGCCACTCGGTGACTTGTCGACAGTGATGGAGGTCTTAGCTCTGAGCTCGTCAATAGTGATGTGGCCAGCATTGCTAATGTCCTCATGGACAGGGTCGCAAGCTACCAACGCACATGCTGCGGCAAAAAGCAAAAATATCTTTTTCATATTGTTTACTAATAATATTAATAAAGTACTTGATATTGAGTCTTAGTATCAGAAGCTTCCCAACCTGGGTTCTGCTCCATATTGCCATTCATAAGGGTAATCTGGGCTTGAGGCTTTGCCAAGAAACCGTTGGTAGCTTTATAACGCTCTGTCCAAGAACACGTCATGTGTTTCATAGTTCTCTTGTTGCTCTTTTGGCCAAGGCAGACAATCTGCTTGCCAGCTTGTTTTTCGAGATAGTCAGGAGCGTAAGTGCTATTGGAACAATCCTTACCGGTCCAACGACGCATGTCGTTGAAGCGGAGACCCTCAAATGCGAACTCCCAACGACGCTCGTCCTGAACAGCCTTCAATGAGTAAGGTGTCTGAGGAACGCCGGCACGTGCCTGAACCTGGTTCATCCACTGTGCCTCACCGGTAAGTTCGGTAAGCATCAACAGAACGTCGGAATAACGCATCAGATAGAAGTCCTCGAAGTGGTCGCCCTGCATTTTGTTAGCGAGTGAACTGCTGGCGTAGCCATCACACATGGACCACCATGTATCGTTGTTAGCTGCACAAGCGTCAAGGTTCACCTCGGCATACTTCTTTACGGAATAGCCAGACTCCTCGCAGTCGTCCTTTTCGTAAGTGTATTGAGCGAGTTCATTGTCGAGGTCAATCAAAGAAGCCTTTTTACGGAAGTCAGAATATTGACCGACTCTCTCTGCATCTGTCCAGTCATCCCAGATGTTGCAAGAAGGAGTACCTTGGCCCCAACCCTGGTTGAACGGATAAGTCAAGTTACGGTCACCATTTTGGTTGGAAGCACCATTACGAAGCCCCCAGAATACTGAGATGTAGTTGGAATACATACGCTGGGCGTTATAGGTGCCGCCAATGTTCCAAGAAGAGGCATTCATGAACTGAATCTGGAAGAGTTCCTCGGTGTTGCCGTTACCCATGCCTGGCATGTCGAAGCAGTTCTTCTTGTCCATGTCCTTGATGAATTCATAACCGTGG
Organism: uncultured Prevotellaceae bacterium; assembly: GCA_902786665.1. Lineage (GTDB taxonomy): Bacteria > Bacteroidota > Bacteroidia > Bacteroidales > Bacteroidaceae > Prevotella. The sequence continues at coordinate 25,852 of CADADN010000042.1, forward strand.
CCGGTACGAACGGTATCCTTTCCTATGATGTTGCCAGCATCGTCTTTGAGGTCTTTAATCTCTACGATGCCACCGCCATCTTGTGTCTCTTGCCAGAGAAGGCTGTTGGAGTACTGCCAAAGTGAACGGAAGTCCTCGCAGAGCTGATAACCGCCATTGGAAACGATGTCCCTAAGACCTGCAATGATGTCTTCCTTGGAAAGAGTACCTCCGGGGCAAGCCTCTTGCCCTTCAACAAGAGTGATAGCGGGTGCAGAACCTACGAGTTCTTTGACTCCCTTGTAGAAGCCAGCCCAGAACATATATGCACGGGCCATGAAAGCCTCGGCAACGAACTTGTTGGCATGGCCATCACCTCTACCCTTGTCAACCCCCATGAGATTCTTGGCAGAAACGAAGTCGGAGAGAATCTGAGGATAAATAACTTCCTCAGCACTTGCCTGCTTCTGCATCTCTTCGGTAATGACGGTTTTGGTAATCAGAGGCACATCGCCGAACAGCTGGGTAAGCCAAAGTGTGTAGAGACCACGCATGAAGTAAGCCTCGCCGAGGAGTTGGTCGCGCTGGCCCTTCTGTGATTCAGCCCAAGGCACATTGTCGATGGTCTCAATCGTGTTGTTGCAACGTGAAATACCGCCGTAGAGAAGGATGAAAGGAGTTTCATACTGATTGACGTTCATCTCTACAAGATGGTGGAGAGACTTCACCTTGTTGTCCTGCAAACCACCACTTCCGTAGCAGTCGTCAGACATGACCTCCCACCAGAAAAAGATATTCTGATTGTCTGAATCGCCTCCACCCATCGTGTTCATGATACTGTAGATGGCGGCAAGTTCGGCCTCAACATCTGCTGGCTTACCAGGGAAGGTAGCCCCAGTCATCTCTGTCACACGTGGATCGGTGTCCAACATGTCGTTACAAGATGTAAACAAAGTTGCTGCTGCCAAAACAGCTACTGCTGATAATATATATTTCTTCATAACTTGTTGTCGAATTAGAATTTAATACTTGCACCAACCAAGAAAGTACGAGCTGGTGGGTAAAGACCGAGGTCAATACCAGATGCCCAACTCTCAACACCACCTGATGAACCCACTTCTGGGTCGAGGCCGGTGTAACCAGTGAATGTGCAGAGGTTCTGAACCTGTACATAGAAACGGAGCTGCTGCAATGGGCAGGCCTTCCAGAGATGCTTGAAGTCGTAACCGAGAGTCACGCTCTTGATCTTGAAGTAGTCTGCATCCTCCATATAACGGTTGGACACCCAGATGGTGTTCTGGTGACCAGTAGCAGAAATACGAGGCTGGGTGTTGGAAGTACCCTCGCCATGCCAACGGTTCAGGATGGTGGTATCATAGTTCTGGTCAGGGTCGTCACCGTATGAACGGTAGGAACGCATGATCTGCATGCCGAATGCACCGGCACCGTTCACAGCGAAGTCAAGACCTTTCCATTGCAAACCGAGGTTGACACCAAGGGTCATGTCCGGGTTGGGGTTACCAATCTCATGACGGTCGCAAGTTTTTCCTTCTGCATAGGTGATTACACCATCACCATTCCAGTCATCCCAGATGCAGTCACCGGGCAGTGCGTTGTCGAGGACAGCCTTGCCAGCTTGACGAGCTGCATCAATCTGCTCCTGATTCTGCCAAATGCCACTGTAGGACATGCCGTAGAAGTATCCGATAGGCTTACCTTCCTCTGCACGGAAGATATACTCAGTACCCTGTGAGAGGACACCGCCGGAACCATTGATGTAGTGGTTCTCGTTGGCAATACGGGTAACCTTGTTCTTGTTGGTGGCAAGGTTGACGCCGATGTCATAGCTGAAGTCGCTGCCAATCCTGTCTCTCCAGGTGAGGGCGAGCTCGATACCGGTATTCTCCACGTCACCACCATTGATGGCTGCAGGGTTGGTACCATAGATGGCAATCATCGGACCAGTAATCAGCCAGTCCTTTGTGGTCTTCTTATACCAGTCGAAGTTTACACCCAGACGGCTCTTGAAGAAACGAGCGTCGAAACCGAGGTCGAGCTGCTCAGAGGTCTCCCAGGTGAGGTCGGGGTTGGGCACGATGTTGGCATAGGCACCGGTATGTGGAATGCCATTGACTGAAGTTCCCATATCGGAACCGAACTTGTAACCGCTGTCGTTAGCACTGCCAGACAGAGCGATGGTGGCAAGATACTGGTACTTGGCAATATCCTTGTTACCATTCTGACCCCAAGATGCACGGAGTTTGAAGAAGTCCAGCCAGCTATTGGTGCTCTCCATGAAAGGCTCATTGCTCACCACCCAGCCAGCAGACACAGATGGGAAGAAGCCCCAACGTTTGCCATCGGTGAAGATGCTTGAACCATCATAACGCATGGTAACGGTAGCCATATAGGTCTCGTTGTAGTCCCAACTCACACGGCCGAACCAAGAGGCGAGGTATTCTTCATCATTGGGGCTGCCAGTCAAAGAAGATGTAGGAGCACCATTGTCAAGTTTGATGTTTGTCAACCATGCAGAATCCCAACCCTTCAGTGTTGCGAGCTGGTTGCCGTAAAGAACCCTGTTGGAACCACCAAGGTTGACGCTCCAATCAGTACTCTGGAATGACTGACCTGCCATGGCTGTGATCTTGTGACCATTGAAAATAGGAAGGTCATAGGTAAGGGTGTTCTCCAAAGACCAGTTGCCACTCAGCCAAGTGCTCTGGTTCACGCTGTATTCATTCACGATAGCAGCACCTTCGGCAGGTGTGCGTGGCTCACCAAAGTTGCGATATGCACCGGAGCCCCAGCTGTAGTTGAACTGTGAACGGAGTCTCAGACCCTTGATGGGTTGGATGGTTACGAAAGCAGTAGCGTTGGCACTGATGTTGCGGCTCTCTGCCAAAGAGTTGAAACCACCCTTCTTGAGGTTCTCCCATGGGTTGTTGAACATACTTGGGTTCCAACCTTTACCATAAGTGATATTGCCATCAAGATCTTGGTAGTTGTAGATGTCGCCATTTTCTGCATATTGTGGCATAAGCGGGGAAGTCTGGAGCAAGCTGTGGATATAGCTCCAGTACATGCCGTCTTCTGCCAAGTCGTGACTCTTGCTGTAGCCAATGGAGATGTTCTCACCAATGGTGATGGCATCAAAGTCCTTCACTCTCAAGAGCACATGGTCGCTGTTGACACGGATGGTGTGGCGCTTGTAGAAAGAAGCCATGTCGGCACCCATGATACCTTCGTTGCCGGTATAGGTGTAGGACATAGCGAATTTGGATTTGTCAGTACCACCAGTCAAGGTCACGGAATGGTTTTGCTGAGGAGCATTCTCGTTGGTGAACACATCCCACCAGTCGGTGCCTTCCCAGCCGTTTTTAACCTTGGCAAGGATGTCGGCGGGCACATACTCACTCCAATTGAGGGGAGCACCAGAGGTGTTGAAGTTGTACTCGTCGAAGATGGTCATGTACTGCTGGGCATTGAGCAGCTGCGGGCGCTTGTAGACGTTGGACCAACCCATGGCGCCGTTGTAGGTGAGTTCAATCTTGCCGGCCTTGCCCTGCCTTGTGGTGACGAGGATGACGCCGTTGGCGGCACGTGCACCATAGATGGCAGCGGATGCAGCATCCTTGAGGATGTCGATGCTCTCGATGTCGTTCGGGTTGATGCCATCAAGGTTTCCACCTGCCACACCGTCGATGACATAGAGAGGTGCCGAGTTACCTGTGGTGCCGATACCACGGATGTAAACCTTGTAACCCTTGCCAGGCTGTGAGGAAGACTGTGTGATCTGCACACCAGGAGTAGAACTCTGCATGGCCTCGAGTGCGTTGGTGGTGTTCAGTTTGGCGATATCATCACCCTTGACCTGAACAGTGGCACCGGTGATCAGCTTTTTCTTCTGGGTACCGTAGCCGATGACAACCACGTCGTTCAGAGAGGTTGCATCTTCCTTCAGGGTAACCTGAATGTTATTCCGGCCCTGTACACTGACAGTCTCAGTGACATAGCCTACGTAAGAGATTTGCAATGTGGCATTGCTTGCAGCCTCCACACTGAAATTTCCATCGAAGTCGGTGATTGCTCCAGCCTTGGTGCCTTGCACTAACACGCTCGCACCAATAATCGGTTCACCAGCTTCATCAATTACCGTTCCCTTCACAATGCCTTGAGCCATTGCTCCCATTGGGAACAAACAAAGCAGGAACAGCAACGCTAAAGGCATTCTCAAGAATTTCGTAATGCTCATAGAGTTTTGTTTTAAGTTGATAAAATTAGGAATTTTAATTACAATAAAGTATAGTCATTTTAAAATCTTTGCAAATTTATTAAAAAGCGTTATAGTTATCTTTTCTTTAAGAAACATTTACTTTGTTTTTTGTATCACGACTTTGATATTTGACCAAAATATGACATTTCGCACACTAAAAGGCATCAAACGGGGTTGTTTCCATTCTAGAACATATGTATCGGAAGAATTTTGAATTTGGGGGAATAACACACACTGAAGTTCCGAGCAATCCTTTTCTTTTCATTTCGCCGTCTCGCGCGTGCTGCGCTTGTCTCTCCGATACGACCTGTAGTCGTCGAGTGGAATCTCCACATCAGTTTCCTCCAAGACTCCCTCTTGAGGCAGTCGGAATTTGATGTACCTGATGTTGAGCCCCCGCTCTATCCACATGTTCTCATAATAGGTGTGGATGGAGAGAATCTGCCGGGTGGCATCGTCCATGCCGTCGTCGTGATACAAGTCTTCGGTGCGCCAAAGCACAGGAAGGTTGTTTTTCTCCACCAACAACGTGGTGTAGGTGAAAAGGAAGTTGGAGTCGGTCTTGAGATGCACCACTCCCCCATCGACGAGGAACTTGCGATACCGCTCCAGGAAGGTTGTGCTGGAAAGGCGTTTGCGAGGATTCTTCATCTGCGGGTCACTGAAGGTGAGCCATATCTCTTTCACCTCACCTGGGGAGAAGAAGCGCTCGATGACCTCGATGTTGGTCCTGAGGAAGGCCACGTTGGGCAAATGCTCATTCAACGCCTGGGTGGCACCCGTCCACATGCGCGCACCCTTGATGTCCACGCCGATGAAATTGATGTCGGGAAACATCCTTGCCAGTCCCACGGTGTACTCCCCTTTTCCACATCCCAACTCCAAGACGATGGGGTTGTCGTTGTGGAAATAGTCCTCGTGCCACCGTCCCTTCATATCGAAAGGGACGTGCTCCACTACAGAATAAGGGTATTGGAATACGTTCTCATACCTTTCCATATCGGCGAATTTCGCCAATTTTCCCTTTCCCATTGCTTATGGCCTTATTCATATCGGTGATAAAACCCACCTTATATAATAATATGGAGGGTCTTATCACCCGAAGCGTGTTATTCGATGACCACCGTGGTCCACCCGTGCTTGTCCTCGATGGTACCATACTGGATGCCGCGGAGGGTGTCGTACAACTTTTTGGAGATGGGGCCCGGCTTGTCGCCAAACTCGTAGCGCACGCCGGTGTCAAGGTCGTCGATATAGGAGATGGGGCTGATGACAGCTGCCGTACCACAAGCGCCGGCCTCCTCGAAGGTGAACAGTTCCTCCTCGGGGATGGGTCTGCGCTCCACCTTCATGCCCAGGTCTTCAGCCAGTTGCATAAGGCTCTTGTTGGTGATGCTGGGCAGGATGGAAGTTGACTTCGGTGTGACATAGGTGTTGTCCTTGATGCCGAAGAAATTGGCGGCTCCGCATTCATCCATGTATTTCTTCTCCTTTGCGTCGAGGTAGAACTCGCAAGCATAGCCTTTCTCATGGGCCAGGTTGTTGGCGAAGAGGGAAGCGGCATAGTTGCCACCCACCTTGTACTTGCCCGTGCCAAGTGGTGCCGAACGGTCGTAGTCGCGGATGATGACATAGGGATTGGTGGAGAAGCCACCCTTGAAATACGGTCCCACGGGGGTGACGAAGATGAGGAAGAGGTATTCATTTGCGGGATGCACACCGACTTGTGCGGAGGTACCGATAAGCAGCGGCCTGATGTAGAGCGTGGCACCGCTCTCATAAGTGGGGATGTACTCCTGGTTGAGCCTCACCACCTTGGTCACCATCTCCTCGAAGAGCGAGGTGGGAACCTCCGGCATCATGATGCCTCTGCATGTGCTCTGCAAACGGGCGGCATTCTCGTCCATACGGAAGACCCTGACTTTCCCGTCGGGGCAACGATAGGCTTTGAGTCCCTCGAAAGCCTCCTGACCATAATGCAGGCTGGTGGCCGCCATATGAAGTTTCAGATACTCATCGGAGCAAATCTCTATTTCGCCCCATTTTCCATCGCGGTAGTAGCACCGCACATTGTAGTCGGTAGGCATGTAGCCAAACGACAAGTTAGCCCAATCCAATTGTTTCATATCGGTGTTGTTTTCGTCAATTTTTCGTTGTGTTTCGTCAATTACCGTATTAACACCGCAAAGGTAATGAAAAAAAACAAAACAAATGCAAAGAGAGATGAAATTTTGTTGCAGAAGACGATTCACTACCTGCAAATAACAAAAAAACGACTGCGACACCGTGTGTGTCGCAGTCGCTATTCAACCTTTGATCTTATGAAAAACAATCCTTACCTTTTATTTATTATCGATATTATCCGAATACCTTATGCGTCTTTTCCTTGATTTCAGCCATCACGCCAAGAATGCGGACAGCAATGATAAACATATCCATATCTTTATGCAATTAAAATGTATCGTTTTTGTTTTGACGACGCAAAGGTAGTGCTGTGTGCGCACACGACAAAGAAGAACGAATGATTTTTGCATAAAAACGAATATTTATTGACTTATGTCAAAAGCGATGCAAGCATTATCCCCACAAACCTCATAAAACCCATAAAACCCATCAGCCCCATAAAACCCACAAACCCCACAAAACCCATAAAACCCAGAAAGTCCCATAGCCCCCCACAAAAGACAGCGAGTGAAGTGACGTGACCGTCTCTTCACTCGCATGGTATAGGTTCATCCTTTTTACAGGAGCCTTCCTTGTAGTCTTTTTATTCAGCGGAAGCGATGTCCTCGAGAACTTCCTTCTCGTCGATCATTTCCTGGGTCTCCTCGACGGGAGCTTCCTCTGCAGGCTTCTCCTCCACCACGGGAGCAACAGCCTCCTTGTTCTCAGCCACGACCTTTACGGGGAGCTTCACTTCCACACCTTTGTAGAAATGGATGGTAGCCTCGTATTCACCCACGCTCTTGATGTCGTGCATGGTGATGATTTTGCGGTCGACCTCGATGCCCTTCTTTGCCAATTCCTCGGCAACAGTGTTCTTGTTCACTGAGCCATAGAGCACACCAGTGGTGCTCACCTTGGCAGCCACTTCCACCACGACGCCTTCCAATTGGTCGGCACGCTTTTGTGCGGCAGCTCTCTGAGCCTCGATTTTATGAGCCTGCTGACGCATGGCTTCCTCCAGCTGCTTGATGGCAGAGGGAGAAGCGATGACGCCCTTCTTCTGTGGGATGAGGTAATTGCGGCCGTAACCGGGCTTCACTTCCACGATTTCGTTCTTGTATCCCAGACCGATGATGTCTTCCTTCAGTATAATCTTCATACCTGTATCCTCCTAATTTTATTTCATCAAATCGGTTACGTAAGGAAGCAGAGCGATCTGGCGTGCACGCTTGATAGCGGTGGCCACGCGGCGCTGATACTTGAGAGATGTTCCGGTGATGCGGCGGGGAAGAATCTTGCCCTGCTCGTTGAGGAACTTCTTGAGGAACTCAGGATCCTTGTAGTCGATATACTTGATGCCGCTCTTCTTGAAACGGCAATACTTCTTCTTCTTTGTGTCGACTGACGGTGGGGTCAGATAGCGGATTTCAGTGTCTTTCTCTGCCATGTTTTAAGCCTCCTCTTTTTTACCTAATTTAATACGTCTCTTCTCAGCATACTGTGCAGCATACTTGTCGAGTTTGACAGTCATGAAACGGATTACTTTCTCTTCGCGGCGGTAGCCGGTCTCGAGCGTCTTGATCACATCTGGCTCAGCCTTGAACTCAATCAGCACATAGAAGCCTGACGATTTCTTCTGGATAGGATAAGCCAGTTTCAGTCTTCCCCAGGCCTCTTCATTCACTATTTCCGCACCTTTGTCGGTAAGGATTTTCTTGAATTTAGCGACCGTTTCCTTCATCTGATCATCAGACAAAACGGGAGTCAAAATGAAAACGGTTTCGTATTGATTCATACTAAAAAATTAATGATAAAATGTTGTTTTGCAAAAATGCGGTGCAAAATTACTGCTTTTTCTTCACCTGACAAAATATTTTTGCTATTTTTGCATCCAAATATGGAAATATGAAGCTAAAGAGATATTGTCTTCGCCTTGGTTTGCCCTTGTTTCTGCTGGGATGCGTGATGATTGTCGTTGGCTACCCAACAGGAATGAACAACCGCAACTGGTATCTGCTACTCAGCCTGCTGGCTGTGGTGGCAGGCACGGTGCTGTATGTGGCCAAGAAGAAAAAAGACAGCAAGTATTAGATGCTGGAGTTATAGGAGTTAAAGGGGAGTTAAAAAGAAGTTAAAGGGGAGTTAAAGGGACATATGTCCACTTAACTCCCCTTTTTAGCGCACCGTTATTACTTTTATTCCTCCTCGGGTGTGATGAGTTTGTAACCCTTTCCGTGGATGTTGATGATTTCGATTTGCGGGTCATCCTTGAGATGCTTGCGCAACTTGGTGATGTAAACATCCATGGAACGTGCGTTGAAGTAGTTGTCGTCAATCCAGATGGTCTTCAGTGCGAAGTCGCGTTGGAGTATCTCATTGGCGTGGGCGCAAAGCAAGGCGAGGAGTTCGTTCTCCTTGGTGGTGAGTTTGGTCTGCTTCTCACCGATGGTGAGCAGTTGCTTCTGGGTGTCGAAGATGAACTGTCCGATGTGATAGAGTGTGGACTCCTTGTTCTTCTTACCCCTCACGCGCCTGAGAATGGCTTCGATACGGAACACGAGCTCCTCCATAGAGAAGGGTTTTGTGATGTAGTCGTCGGCACCGATTTTGAATCCTTCCAGGATGTCGTCCTTCAACTGCCTTGCCGTGAGGAAAATGATGGGTATTTCCGCATTGGCCTGACGTATTTCCTGTGCCAGGGTGAAGCCATCCTTCTTAGGCATCATCACGTCGAGGACGCAGATGTCGAACTTGTTTTTCAGGAACTCCCTGTATCCAGCCTCTCCATCGAGACATAGTTCAGCCATATATCCCTTAGCCTGGAGATACTCGCGAAGCAACATGCCGAGGTTCTCCTCGTCTTCGCACAACAAAATTTTCAGTTTTTCTTCCATATAGCTTATTCTTTGATGATTGGTAATGATATCGTAAATTTAGTACCCTTTCCAAATTCGCTTTCCACCTTGATGTCGCCCTTGTGCAGCTCCACGATGTTCTTCACGTAGGCCAGCCCCAAGCCGAAGCCTTTCACATTATGGAGGTTGCCGGTGTGTACACGGTAGAACTTGTCGAAAATCTTCTTTACATTCTCCTTCTTGATGCCTATGCCGTCATCCTGCACCGACATGAATATGCGGTCGTCCTTGTTCCATGTCCTCAACACGAGGTTGACAGGCTGGTCGGGCTTCTTGTATTTGATGGCGTTGTCCAGAAGGTTGAAGATGACATTGGAGAAATGCGTCTCATCCACACAGATGGTGGAGTCCACAGCTCCCACTTCTGTCATGATCTTTCCTCCTGTGTGCTCCACACGAAGGGTGAAGGTATGCGCCACATTCTCCATCATCTCGTTGAGGTCGATGTTCTTCTTCTTGAAGATGGCATCGTGCTTGTCGAACATCGACATCTGCAGCACCCTGTCGACCAGGAATTTGAGGCGCTTGGACTCTTCCTGAATGGCCGTCCCGATGTGGTTCATCATCGCCGGACTCTTCGCAAGCGACTCGTCGTTGAGCATCTGCGAGGCGAGGGAGATGCTTGAGATGGGGGTCTTCAACTCATGCGTCATATTGTTGATGAAGTCGTTCTTGATTTCCGAGTATTTCTTCTGTCTGAAGACCACGACGATGGTGAAGATGAAGGTGACCAGCAGGATGACTGTGAACATGATGGATGGAATCATGAAACGAATACTGGAGAAGATGTATTTGTTCATCAACGGGAAATGAATCTTGACGATTCCCGTCTTATTGGCTGGGTCGTTGCGGTAGAGCACCTGTGAGTAGGTGTACTCTTCGCCCTCTTCGTTGTAGTCGGAACAGCGATACACCTCCTTGCCCTCTTGTGTCTCCACGGTGAAATGGAAGGGGATGTCGATGCCGTTGTTTTTCAACTCCACCTGCAACTCCTGGTCGAGGAGTCGGAAATTGACCCTTTCCTCCAACGGTTTCTCCGACGCGGAATAGAGGATGCTCATCACCACCTGGTCGAGGAGGGCCTTCTGGTAAACGTAGCGGTTGCGGACTATCTCCTGCATCGACTTGTTCGACTTCGACAGGGTGTTCTTGTCACTTCTGACGATAATGAATTTGGGAATCTCCCCGGGACTGTGCTCGTTCACCTTTGTCTCAAAGGAATAATAGTCATTGTTTCCGAGAATGATGTCACCCACGGCACTCACTACTGCGGTGTCGCTCGACATGCGTTTGCGCTTGGCTGCACTGATATCGCTCTCCAAGAAACGCAGTGTCTCATTGAGTTCGAGGTTGCGTGACACCTGGTCGAGCGAGCGGGTAACCGACTCGTCGAACTGGTCTTTCTTCATGCTCACCATCTCATCGATGTACTTCAATTGGAGGAAGAGCAAAGCAAGGAAAGAAAGGCCCATAATGGTGGACACGGCCCATATCGTCTTCTTCTTCATATTGCAAAGATAGAAATAATGTCACACAATTAACACTATTAAGTTAAAAAAATCGGTGAAATAAAGGAAAATTAACTACTTCAAAAGGTTTTAATTGATAATTATCAACTATAAAATCATCATAAACAGCAATAGAAGCTAAAATAATTATTGAAACTATGAAAACTATAGAAACTATGAAAACTATAGAAACCATAAGGATTTTTTGTTTTGTATTGTCTTCGGCTTGCACTACTCTGCCCCTCGGGCGAAGATAGGCGGCGCTTTCCACATAACAAAAATGTTGTTGATGTAGTAAACACGGTTGAGCAAAGTTGAGCAAGGTGAGCGAAGCGAACACAGAAAATCGCAACTATGTTGCGTAAAGCTTCACAGCGACCGCTTTAAGGGAGCGGTACCTTAATGAACGAGCACCGAGTAGGTGCGGTTGAGCCCCCTCCCGATGTCGGGAGGGGGACGGGGTGGTTGTGAACCATCCAAGCCGGAGGCTTGGGAAAAACGTTATTCGAGGCTTCATCTTGTGTGTTGCCCAATTTGTTACTCGGGAATGAAAACAAAAAACTTCGTCTTTTGTTTTGCATTCCGCTCGGCTTGCACTACTCTGCCCTTGGGCGAAGATAGGCGGCGCCTCAACAATAAAAACAAAAAAAGGATTTTTTGTTTTGTATTGTCTTCGGCTTGCACTATCTTTGCAAGCAATATGGATAAGAATCAGCTCTATTTGGAGTTTCTACGCTATAGCCTGGACGACACCGCTTCCCCACCGGCAGGTGTGGAAGACATCGACTGGGACGATTTATATATGTTTGCCCGCCATCAGACGGCGGAAGCCTCTTTTTGGGAAGGCATCGACCGACTAGACCGTTCTGGTGGCATGAAGCTGTCGGAGACGTGCGTCCTCAGGTGGATGGCCCGGAAGAAGAAAATAGAGAAGGACAACGAGAAGGTTTACAAGAAAGCCGCTTGGGTGTGGAAGAATTTCCTACGCGAGGGGTTCCGCTCCTGCCTGCTGAAAGGCCAGGGAAACGCCCTTCTCTACCCCACCCCATACATGCGCACACCCGGCGACATCGACATATGGGTGGAAGGCGGCGACAAGAAAGTCATCGCCTACATCGATTCCGTCATCCCCGGCATGAAACGCGTCTATCACCATATCGAGTTCATCAGCACAGGCAAGGTTCCCATCGAGGTGCATTACCGTCCTGCATGGTTGAGCAACCCCTTCCACAACCGTCGCCTGCAACGATGGTTTGAGTCGCATGGCGACGAATGTTTCTCCAACAAGAAAGAGGAATGGGGATTCTGCACCCCCACGCCGACATTCAACACCATTTTCTTGCTCACCCATGTCTACAACCATCTCATCAGGGAGGGCGTGGGACTGCGCCATGTGGTGGACTACTACCATCTGCTGAACAACTACCCTGCCGACGCACCCAAGCCAGACGAGAAAGAACTTCGGAGGCTGGGATTGCTGAAGATGGCAGGTGCCATGATGTGGGTGCTCCACAACGTGCTTGGACTCCCAGAAGAGAAACTCCTTTGCCGCCCCAACAAGAGAATCGGACAATTGTTCCTCAACGAGATTCTGGAAGGCGGGAATTTCGGGAAGTTCGACGAACGCGTGATGGGTGGCGAACAGGAAACGCCATTGCGCCACAACATCAAAGTGTTATGGAGAGACCTGCGTTTCATCTTCTATTTCCCCTCAGAGTGTCTGTGGGAGCCCTATTTCCGCCTATGGCACTGGGTGTGGAGGAAAAGACACTGAAAGATTGAAAATTGAAGATTGAAAATTGAAGATTCGCTTTTGCTCAATTTTCTGGAGTTCAAAGGGAGTTAAAGAGGAGTTAAAGAGGAGTTAAAGGGACGTATGATCACTAGCCCTTACTTGCGAAGATTGAGTTAATTATTGGAAATTGAAGATGTCCTTGCGTATCCGGGTGTAATCTTTTACAAGAACCGGACCGCAAGGACATCATATTTGATGACTATCTGTTTGTTTAGTCCTGAGGCTTGATATTTGTGGCCTCCAGCATCTCAGCCACCTCGGCGTTGATGCGGGCGGCGAAGTCCTCCATGGACATGGTGGCTTGCTCACCACCGCCTTGCTTGCGCATGGACACCAACCCGTCGGCTGCTTCCTTCTCACCCACGATGACCATGTAAGGCACGCGGCTGAGTTCGTTGTCGCGTATCTTGCGACCTATCTTCTCATTGCGGTCGTCGACGACAGCTCTCACGCCTTGTTCATCGAAATAGGCTGCCACCTTGCAGGCGTAGTCATTGAACTTCTCCGAGATGGGGAGGACGGCCACCTGGTCGGGGATGAGCCAGAGGGGGAAATGCCCTGCTGTGTGCTCGATAAGCACGGCGGTGAAACGCTCCATGGAACCGAATGGTGCCCTGTGCACCATCACGGGCGTCTGCCTGGAATTATCCTCTGCGACGTATTCCAACTTGAATCGCTGCGGCAGGTTGTAGTCCACCTGGATGGTACCCAACTGCCAGCGGCGGCCGATGGCATCCTTCACCATGAAGTCGAGTTTGGGTCCGTAGAAAGCCGCCTCGCCATATTCCACCTTCGCATCAAGGCCTTTCTCCTTGCACGCATCGATGATGGCTTGCTCGCTCTCCGCCCACACCTCGTCGGAACCGATGTATTTCTCTGTGTCCTTGGGGTCGCGGAGGGATATTTGCGCCTCTACGTTATCGAAATTGAAGATTTTGAACACTGCCTGTATGATATCCATCACGCGGAGGAACTCTCCCTTCACCTGTTCGGGACGGCAGAAGATGTGGGCATCGTCCTGGGTGAAGGAGCGCACACGGGTGAAGCCATGCAATTCGCCGCTCTTCTCATAACGATAGACGGTGCCGAACTCAGCAATGCGCAGCGGCAGGTCCTTGTAGGAGCGCGGCTTGTTGGCAAACACCTCGCAGTGGTGCGGGCAGTTCATTGGTTTGAGCATGTACTCCTCGTCCTCTTCCGGTGTGTGGATGGGTTGGAAGGAGTCCTTGCCGTAATGGGCATAGTGTCCGGAAGTGACATAGAGGTTCTTGCCTCCTATATGCGGGGTGATGACCTCCTGGTAGCCGAAGCGTTTCTGTATGCCACGCAGCATATCCTGGAGGCGGAGCCTCAATTCCGTGCCTTTGGGAAGCCAGATGGGCAGACCCTTTCCCACACGGTCGGAGAACATGAACAATTCCATCTCCTTGCCAATCCTGCGGTGGTCACGCTTCTTGGCCTCCTCGAGCATGACGAGGTATTCGTCGAGCATCTTTTTCTTGGGGAACGAGATGCCATAGATGCGAGTCATGTCCTCACGGTTGGCATCACCGCGCCAGAAGCATCCAGAGGTGCTGGTGATTTTCAATGCCTTGATGAGTCCGGTGTTCATCAGGTGGGGACCGCTGCAGAGGTCGGTGAAAGCACCTTGTGTATAGGTGGTGATGGTGCCGTCTTCCAGGTCGAGGTCGATATGCTCGCATTTGAAATCCTGACCGTCGGCCTTGAACTCAGCCAACGCGTCGGCCTTTGAGATTTCCCTTCTCACCACGGGTTCGTTCTTCTTGGCCAATTCCATCATCTTTGCCTCGATCATGGGGAAATCGGCTTCAGAGATGGTTTTGCCATCCTTGAGCACCACGTCGTAGAAGAAGCCATTCTCTATGGCCGGACCGAAGCCGAACTGTATTCCGGGATAAAGCTCCTTCAACGCCTCTGCGAGGAGGTGTGCGCTGGTATGCCAGAAGGTGTGCTTTCCTTCTTCGTCCTCGAACTTGTACAAGGCTATGGTTGAGTCACTAAGGATGGGACGGTTGAGTTCCACCGTTACGCCATTGACACCGCAAGATACAACGTTGCGGGCGAGAGCCGGCGATATGCTCTCTGCGATTTGAAGTCCGGTGACACCCTGCTCGTATTCACGCACGGTGCCGTCGGGGAAAGTGATTTTAATCATGACAAATTTACGGATATTTGTGAAATTGCGGCAAAGGTAATGAATAATTCGCTCACCACAAAGAAAAAGGGACTTGAAAAAGTAGCTGGTGCCAAAAACTTTTAGGAGGGAATAGGATTTTTACCTTGCTACTTTGCATACTTCTTGATCATGCCATAGGCGCTGTAAAGTCCCAATTCTCCGGCTTTGCTGAGGTCGGCCACCCCCTCTTCCTGTTGTCCGGCCTTCACTCTTGCCAGTCCCCTGTTGTAGTAAGCCTCCGCCACGTTGGCATTCAGTTCCAAGCATTTCGTATAGTCATCGATGGCCTGCTGGTATTCCTCCGCAGCGAGGCGTATGTTGCCTCTGTCATAATATACGAAGGGGTTGTCGGGCATGAGGCTGATGGCCTTGTCGAAATCGTAAACGACACTGGCGACCCTTATTTCCGAGTTGACGCCTTGAGAGGCATTGAACTCATTCTGCATGGCCAGGCAGACCCCTCTTTGCCAATATGCGAGAGCCATCTGGGGGTCGATTTCCAGGCATGTGTTGAGGTCGTCCACCGCCTCGCCGTAATTTTGCACCACCATGTAGGCCACGGCCCTTTGCAGCAGGATGTTTTTCTGAAGTTGCACATCCGTGGCGGCGGCGAGGTCATTCGACAATGTGTCGGCAACGGCGAAGACAGCTTTCGACTGCTGCTCGGTGAGCGAGTTGGGATTGCAGTTGACATAGACGGTGTGCAAAGGCCTTGTCTTCTGGTTGAAATTTTCCACGGCGGCGTCGAAGACTTGGAAAGGCTTGAGCACATTGTTGTAGCGTATGAAGGAGAGATGATACATGGGCATGTTGTCAACCTCTATTTTGCGATTCTGCACCTTGCCCCTGTAAACGCTGGCATACTCTTGCTCGGCGATTGCCGGCAGTTCCTCCTCCTCGTCCTCCACTACGATCTGGTTGTACTTGGAAAAGTCTATCTCGCTGCGTTTCCTGGTCTGCACCACTTTCGCCCTTGACCACCGTGGCTGGATGCCGACATGCTTCTCCATCTGCGCCTTGACGATGCGGAACTCGTCGAGCTCGGCTTGGTTGGTCATGCCAAGCCTCCTGTAGCATTCGGCTCTTGCACTCAGCCCCACCCAGAAGTTGGGAAACTGGTCGATGATTTTGGAATAGTCCTGTATGGCCCTTCTCAGGTTTCCTGTCTTGTGCAG
Source organism: uncultured Prevotellaceae bacterium (assembly GCA_902786665.1). Lineage (GTDB taxonomy): Bacteria > Bacteroidota > Bacteroidia > Bacteroidales > Bacteroidaceae > Prevotella. The sequence continues at coordinate 41,863 of CADADN010000042.1, forward strand.
CAGCACCGCCCGGTTGTAGAGCGCCATGATGTTGTTGGGCTCCATCTTCACAATGAAGTCGAAATCCTCGATGGCGCGGTTGTCGTCCCCCACCTGCACACGGAGGATTCCCCTGTTGTAATGAGCCATGAAATTGTCGGGGTCTATTTCCAATACCGCGTCGTAGTCGGCCATTGCCCCGCGGAGGTTGTTCACATTGAGACGCACCAGCGCCCTGTTGAGATAGCATCCCACCATTTTGGGCTTCAAGTGGATGACTTCCGAGAGTTGTTTGTCGGCGTCGAGCCATTGTTTTCTCGACAGGCTGATGTTGGCCCTTGTCAGCCAGGCTTCCCAATCGTAAGGGTCGAGTTCGTTGACATGGTCGAGCCATTTGGCTGCCTCGAGGGTGTCTTTCTGTATGAGGCAAATGCCGGCCTTGATGGAGTATGCCCTTGCGAAGGTGCTCCATTTCTGTATGATGGTGTCGAGGTCGAGTTGTGCATGCTCGTAGTCTTTGAGTTCAACCCTGCACAACATCCTGTTGACCCAGAAGTTCTGTGACGACGGTTCGTCACGCAATGCCCTGTCGTAGTCGGCGATGGCATCCTCATACCTCTTGATTCTTATTCGGCATAGTCCTCTCAACTCATACATGCCGGTGATGTAAGGATTGAGTTTGATGGCTTCCGAGCAGTCGCTCTCCGCTCCTACGAAGTCGTCGAGGTAGTATTTTGCCACCCCCCGGTAGAACCATGGCTCATAAAGGTAGGGTTTCGACATGATGGCCCTGTTGAAATGCTGTATGGCAAGCACATAGTCCTCATAATACAAAGCACTTCTGCCACTCATGATAAGTCTGTCGACATTGAACTGTGCCGACATCGTGAGTGGTAGAAGTGCGAAGAGTGCTATGAACAGGCGTCTCATCATACCCTGTCGAAAGAGGAGTGGAGCTACTTACCTGCTGGCAGACTTTGTGCGGTACCCGCAACTATATCTTCCTTGCGTCAATGCCTTTAGCTTGTTCTTTATCATGGTTTTGCGGAAGGGCGAAATGCGATCCACAAACACCTTGCCCTCGAGGTGGTCGAACTCATGCTGCATCACCCGTGCGAGATAGCCGTCAACCCACTCCTCGTGGACATTATGGTCAACGTCCTTGTAAGTCACCTTGATGCGAGTGGGGCGTGTCACCTTCTCATGGATTCCCGGGAGGCTGAGGCATCCCTCCTCCATGGAGTCAGTTTCTGTGTCGTCGTATTCCACGATGTGCGGATTGATGAAGGTCTTGCGATATCCCTTGTATTGAGGATAGTCCTCCCCCAGCACGTCAAGGTCGATGACAACCACCCGGATGTCCTTTCCCACTTGAGGTGCTGCCAGTCCTATGCCTTCGGAATTGGCCAACGTGTCATACATGTCGGCGACGAATTTCTCCAGGTCGGGGAAGTCGTCGGGAATGTCCTGTGCCACCTTCCTCAGCACAGTTTGCCCATATATATAAATAGGTAATATCATTTTTTTAGGTTTTAGGTTGAAGAGGGGGTGCGCCCCGCCCTTCTCGACTCCATGTAACTTTGAAGTATGATGGTGGCGCTGATCTCATCGACAAGAGCCTTGTCCTGCCGTGCCTTCCTGCCAAGTCCGGCATCCATCATGGCGTTGTGCGCAAGTGTCGAGGTGAATCGCTCGTCATACATCTCCACTTTGATGTGAGGGAACTCTTTTCTGAACCTTCCGACAAAAGCCTTCACACGCGCCATGTTCTCACTGGGCTTGCCGTTGGTCTGTCGTGGTTCTCCAACCACGACACATTCCACGGACTCTTTTTGGAAATAGGCCTTTAGGAAGTCGAGCAACTGGTATGTAGAAACAGTCGCCAACCCGCCGGCAATGAGTTGCAGCGGGTCGGTGACTGCCAGTCCTGTTCTTTTCTTGCCGTAGTCTATGGATAAGATTCTTGCCACGACTTCATCAACGGCCGTAATACAAGAGCCATGCGTCGGGGAACTCGCCCCTCAATTTTGTCCTACTCTGCACGGCACTCGCCTTGTCGTTGTATGTAGTGGCCACCACCCTGTACATATTGCGCGCAGAGTTGTAAGCCAACTGTGCATCATACCCTCTTGAGCGTAGTCTGGAGACAAGCCCGTCGGCATTTGACTTGACGGAGAAGGACCCCACCACGACGCTGTAAGCCTTCAGGGCGCCACCTCCTACGACGGAGACATCTTCCTGACGTACCGGCACGTTGTCATAGTTCTGTTCTTGCTGACCGGAATTGTCAATGTAAGGCGTGTCGACGAACGGTGTCACCTCTGGTGTGTCCTGATAGACATTTGTTTCTTCGGTGATGGCGGCCTCCTGCGCCTTTGCCTTGTCGTAAGCCTGCCTGTAGGCACTCTCCTTGGATTTGCAACTGCTGAATGCGAGGACGATGCCCATACCAGCAACGATTACTAGAAATTTCTTCATGTCGAATTGATTAAAAAGTTGAATTATACACAATATTCTATTTCACGTGCGAAATTACTCAAATTCGGCAAAAAAACGCAACATTCACCTTATAAAGTTTGTTAAATGAACAAAATCAAACATTTTTTAAAAAAATGATACAGAAATTTGGTGTATAAGAAAAGAATGCCTATATTTGCTATCGAATTGCCTGCGCATGTCGGGCAACAGCAAAAAGACAATCATTTTTCAACCACAAAAAATTACCATTATGAAGCAACTAACTTACATTGGCGCATTCATCGGTGGTGCCATCGCCGGTGCCGCCTTAGGCATTTTGATGGCTCCAGACAAAGGAACCGACACCCGCAACCGTATCTCCGACGCCGTTCAAGACTTCTGCAATAAGCACAACTTGAAGGTTTCCCGCAAGGACATGGAAGATCTGGTAGACGACATCAAGGACGCCGCTGAAGAAGCCATCGATTAATCCTCAACCTATGATTTCCAGCGACAAGAACATAGAGACCATCGCCCAGTTGGTGGAATCGGCCAAGCATTACATCGGCATACAGTCGGAGTATGTGAAGCTAGATGTCATAGAGAAGGTGGTAAAGCTGCTCACCGTGGCAGCCATCTCTCTTTTGGTGTTGCTGCTTGCCATGCTGATGCTTACCTACTTTTCCTTCGCCCTGGCCTACGGGCTGGGCGCCAAAATAGGCATGGTGTGGTCCTTTGCCCTTGTCGCTGGCATCTATCTGGCATTGCTTGTCCTCCTTTTGGCCAAGCGCCGCCAATGGATAGAAAAGCCTCTTGTCAGATTTTTAGCCGATCTTTTCCTCAACAATTGACGCCATGGCCGACCAACCTTCGTTTACTTACAAGTCGCTCGATGACATCAGGGCGCGAAAAGAAGCCTTGCGCAAGGAGTTGCAGCAAGACAATAGTTCTATGAAGACACAATGGAACAGTTTGTTCCACAAGGAGAAGAGCAATCTTCCCGCACATCGTTTCGCCAATCTCATGGCCACCAGCGTCTCCGTGTTCGACGGAATCCTTTTCGCATGGAAGCTATACAACCGTTTCGGCGGTGGAAAGAACCAAAAGACCAAGAAGAAGAGCAGGAGTTTTCTTGCCAGCCTTTTCTCGTGAAGACCGTTTCTTCTTGCAAAGCATAAGAGATAGGAGAATGCCATTGGTGTTCTCCATTTTTTAGCCCATAAGACCCATAAGACCCATAAAGCCCATTAGCCCCATAAACCCTTATATCAATCAGGGGCAAAAAAAATGGAGTACCGCTGTACTCCAACCTTTTGTTAACCTTAAATCTAATACTATGAAAAACACGTTGCAAATTTAGCCATTTAATTTGAATCTGCAAGCATTTCCACCGAAAAAGTGACGATTTATAACTTTAATTAACAAATCAGCCACGATTTCCTTCTATTCAAGTCCAAGGATGATATTCACCAGATTACTCACGTCGGTGACATTGATTCCCTTGTCGCCATTGACATCTGAAGAAGAGGTGGGATTGGACTTTCGCAGCAAGATGTTCACCAAGACGCTCACATCGGTCACATCCACGTGGTTGTCCTGATTGACATCTCCCCTCTTCCACAAAAAGGCGAAAGCACTGTCGTAAGAACCTTCGAGATAAGGGTCAAGCCATTCACAGTATGCGTGCCAGGCCGATGGTGTCAATTCCCCCGCTTCACGGGCTTCGGCGATAAGGGCCTCTCCCCTGTCAAGGACATCCTCTTCTATTCCTTTGACGATTTGCATGATGCCCGTGCCTTCTTTATTGTAAAGCTTGGCCAAGTCTATCTTCTTGGCACTCTGTGGGTAAGCGAAGACAAACTCCCTCAGCACCCTGCCTCTGTCGCACAGCCACGCTTTACCTCCATCAGCCAAGACCTTGGAAGGCAATTCATCATCTGATGTCAAGAACGTCGGCACCGCCACCGTTGTGATTGGCGTTCCCACCATCGACCAACATACAGTCAGCAGAGGCGACTCGTCTTCCCTCACCCCTTGAATCAACATCGCATTGGTGGAGACGTTGCGAGGGATGTACCCATCCAGAGTAAGAGCCTTCTCATTTTGGAATGTTTGAGGGGCTTGATTGCAAAGGTTGGTGCCTTTCTTGTTCACGAGCAACCTGGGCAGTTGCAACAAGTCACGCCAATTCACCCCCTCTGACAAGCCATTCATATAATTGGAAGCGATGGTGTATCGGTCCTCTCCCACCCTGTTGCTTGTGGAGCCCGAAAGGCTGTAATTGGTTCGGACCAGTATTCCGTCGGGGGCAATCTCGGGGTCGTTCACATCATATTTCTGGTAACCGGTAGCCCACACCTCAAAGAAAGCGGCATCACCATGGGCGTCCAACACACCGAAATTTGCCTTGACTTTCAAAGGAGCCACATTAAGCATGGAATCCAGCATTTCCTTGAAATCATCCACTGTTTCGCAAGAGAGCAAGGCCTTTTCTATAGTCAGACTGTTGCCGTCAGTACCAGCTGCGGTGACATTGTAGGTCAACGTATTGGAGATGGCAAAGCCTTTTTCATTGAAACCTCCCCAAGGTCCCACCCTGTTTCCTTCGGCATAGTGAAATTGTGCCAGATAGGTGTATCCTTCGCCTCGCACGATACGCATGTCCACATTATAACCTTCTGCAGAGTCTCTGTTCTTGAACATCAGCGGGCGGCCGTCGGCTGTGGCACTTCCCGACACCAACACCATGGTGCAGGCATGGCCTTCCAACAAGAGCAATAAAGCAAACAAGCATAATAGGAAAGTTTTTTTCATTTTCGCCAAATCGTTGATAGGATTGTTTTAGCCTACAAAAGTAAGAATAATGGCTGACACACACAAATTTTGTCCTCTTTTTTAACATACATTATTCACTTGAATTTCCAATCTAGCAGCGTAAATGATTCTTAATTTCTGGACATGCCAAGCGTATGGCGAGCGCGTGATAATTCTTGGACGAGCCAAGCGGCAGAGCAGAGCGCGTGATGAATCAAGGTTTGCAATTGGAGATGCCATGCAATAAATAATTCAAGTTAAAGTCCTTGACATCCTAAAAGACCTGTTTTCAGATAATTTTGCCTTGTTTCTTTGGAGTTTTCATAGAAATATCGTTAATTTGCAAGCCGAAATTTGAAAAGGATGACAATGCAAGGGAAAGCCCCTATATGAATAACTTAATATCAACTATAAGATGAAAAAACTATTCTTACTCATGCTGTTGACAGCAACGTTTGCCTGTACATCAGCTCAGCAAAAAAAAGTGTCGGTCCTCGGTGACTCCTACTCCACTTTCGTTGGAATCATTCCTTCCAATTACTCATCCTTCTATCCCAATGACCGCAACGATGTCACAGAGATAGGACAGACATGGTGGAGCCTTTATCTCAAGGCAAAAGGCTATGAATTGGAAAAGAATGATTCGTGGGGCGGCACAACCATCTGTGGCACAGGATACGGCCGAATGGATTCTTCGCGCAACAACTTCATCTCACGCGTGGACAGCCTTGGCAATCCAGACATCATCTTCGTCTTCGGGGGCACCAACGACGCATGGGCCCGCTCTCCCATGGGAGAATATCAGTACTCGGACTGGACGACAGACGACTGCAAGAATTTCCGTCCTGCACTGGCCTGCCTCACCGACATGCTACAGAAGCGTTATTCCAAGGCTGAAATCTGCTTCATCTTGAACTCGGAGTTGGGAGAGAATGTCAATGAGTCCATGCGCGAAGTCTGCAAGCACTACAATGTAAAACTCGTTGAACTCCATGACATCGAGAAGCAGAATGGGCATCCGTCAATCAACGGAATGAAGAGCATCTGCGAACAGCTGTTGGAAGCCGGTATGTAAACGGTCACAAGTCGAGCGGCAAATCAGCCAAGACATTCTTTAAACATTTTGGTTGATTCTACAGGACATCCGCCAAGAATGACTTGGCGGATGTTTCAGTTTTTGTCAGAAATATTTTGTGGTTTTGCATTTTTTTCATACTTTTACACCAAATTTGCGATGCGCAGCATCATTGTCGCGATTCTGACTAACAAATATCAAATACCATTACTCCATGAAGAAAGTTTTCACCACCCTTCTCCTCACATTCCTCACCCTGTCGATTTGGGCGCAAGGGATGTCCGCATTAGACCAACTCAAGGTTGAGCCACGAAAAGCCTATGGCACCGACTACCCCTACGTATCCCAACCCACCAATCTGACAAAGCCCCCAAAGGGCTACAAGCCGTTCTACATCAGCCATTATGGACGACATGGGTCGCGCTACTATTGGAATGCCTTGCTTTACAACACCTTGGACTCCGTGCTGACCACCGCCCACAACAACCACCAACTCACTGCCGCCGGTGAAGCGTTCTATGAGAAATTCACTGCCGCCAAGGATGAGTTGAAAACAGGAGTCAGCGAACTATCAGACCTGGGTTGGGAGCAGCACCAGGGCATCGCCCGCACGATGTACAACCGCTTCCCGGAAGTGTTCAAGAAAGGTGGCAACGTACTGGCCATTTCCTCTCTCACAGGCCGCTGCGTCATCAGCATGTCCGCCTTCTGCCAGGAACTGGTGCAATGCAATCCGAAGATTGAAATCAGAGAGCAGTCTTCACGCTTCACCCTCGACGGCGTGGTGCCCACCGACAGACAAAACCCATTGAAACGCACATGGCCGAAGTCGAAACCCAGATACGAGCAAAACCGCGACCAGTTCAAGGGAGACAACTCGCTGCGCGAGAAGGTCATCCCTCGTGTCTTCACCAGCACGGAGGGACTGCCGGGCAACATCAGGCGACTCGGCGAGGACCTCATCAACCTCTACACCTCACTACCCAACATCGGCCATGAGGGCATGATGGGCAACATCGTCACAGACGAGGAACTGGCCCAACAGTGGGAAGCCTCGAACCTTGGCACATATTCATGGCTTTTCCCCGACCAAAACGAGATGGTACCCATCCTTGAAGACATCATCAAGAAGGCTGACGCAGTGTTCAACGGCAGCAGCGACCATATAGCCGACTTGCGCTTCGGTCACGACACCTGCCTCGGACCTCTCACCATACTGATGGGCATCAACGGCGCCGACAAAGACCCTTTGGACCCCTACGAGGTGAAGAATTGCTACCAGAGTTGGGAGACCTGCAAAGCCTCCAACATCCAGTTGATTTTCTACCGCAGCAAAAAAAGCTCAGACATCCTTGTCAAATGCATGCTCAATGGTGCTGAGGCCAGCCTCCCCGTGCCCACGACCCAATATCCTTATTACAAATGGTCAGACTTCAAGGATTATTACACCAAGCGGTGCAACAGCGTGAAGTAGATTTGAGATTTGAGATTTGAGATTTGAGATTGAAGATTTGAGATTTGAAGATTGAAAATTGAAAATTGAAGATTGAAAATTGAGTTCTGTTTGAGCAAATATCGGTGTTAGTTATCCCCTCCCCTCAAGGGGAGGGGCAGGGGTGGGGTCTGTAACTTGTTGTTTTTCAAGACTTATTAACCCAATGCCAAGAATGTTCTGCCAAGGATGTTCTGCCGGAACCAACGGTCGACGTGCGAAGCGGAAGTCAATTGCCGCTCGGCTCTGCCGCTTTTTCCCGAAGGGTCTAAAGAATCCGGCAGCATCGAATAAAAAGGATTTAAGTTCTGGAAGTAAAAATGCCTTACAAAATTAGGGTTTATCTTGTATGGCAACCGGTTGTGAAATGAAGCCCGAAGGGCTGGTACGACCACAGGCAGGTGGTGGAGCGAAGCGTAACCCCTGCTTGACAATGATATGGCATCAACAACCCCGAAGGGGTGGCAGAGCAACGATATGAAGTATATGAAGTTGCATTCTGCCACCCCTTCGGGGTTGTTGTTCCCACCATGCATCCTATAAATCAAACAAGTGGGATATGTGTATAAACATCGGGGCATTTTGCTCCAGCCCCTTGCCCCCCTATCTCTTCTTACACTCCATCGCTAAACAGCAGCGAGAGCGTGACATATTTGCCTTGGATGTTGTGCAAGACAAGATGGATGGAACCGCCTGGCACTTTCCATAGCGCCATGCGCTCCACGCTGCCTCTCGCCCCTTTCACATCCTGGGTGGGCTTCCCGAAATTGTTGGAGATGGACGTGACCAGTTGGTCGAAACGCTGACTCTGTTGGCTGCGCGACACGCCCCCTTCTCCACCTTCAAGCACCACCGTCCATCTTTTGAAGTCCACGCCCACCTTGCTCACCGTATTCGTCTCAGGCGAGAAGATGCAGTTGACCTCCACGAAATCACCTGCAAACTTACCCACGAAGGAACAAGTACCCGGAGTGTCTGTTCTCCTGTCATTGAGTGCGAAACCTTTTTCGAGCATCTGCTGGCGGAAAGTATCAAGTTTCCCACCGAGTGGTATGCCTTTGAAGAGAACGTGTTGGGCCTGCTGGGCATATCCGGCGGCACAAGTCAAAGCGAAGAAGCACAAAAGCAAATATTTTTTCATCTTTATCTCTATTTCAAGTTTTGTTGTTTCCTGATTTCTCATGGGCGGTCGCCTATTCGTGAGCCCCAGTCAGAGGGAGAGGAGCCCATGAACAGTTCAAGGACAGCCCCCTGCTTGATTTCCTCGTACGAGAGGAAAGAGCGAGAGAGTGGCTTGCCGTTGAGCACGGCTTTTTGCACATAGATGTTATCTTTTCCCACTTGATGGGCGACGACTTGGAAAGTCTTCCCGTCACCCACGTCGATTTCGCATTTCGAGAACAGCGGCGAGCCGATGACATATTTGCCTCCGGCTGGCTCCACTTGGTAGAGCCCTATGGCAGAAAGGACATACCACGCCGACATCTGTCCCACGTCCTCGTTGCCACAGAGGCCGTCATGGTCGTTGCGGTAAAGCGTCTCCATGGTTTTCCTTACGAGCCGTGCCGTCTTCCACGGCTGCCCCACATAGTCATACATGTAGATGATGTGGTGACTGGGCTCGTTGCCATGGGCGTATTGGCCGATAAGTCCCGACACATCAGGCGGCGCCCCCTCGCCGAGGTCGCCCTCCACGATGAAGAGCGAGTCGAGTTTTTCCACGAATCTTTCCTCCGACCCGAAAAGGCCGACCAGTCCATGGACATCGTGAGGTACGAGCCAGGTGTACTGCCACGCATTACCCTCCGTATAGTCATCGTGCTGGTGGATGGTGCGGAAGGGATTGAAAGGTTCCCTGAACCTCCCGTCGGCACCCTTGCCCCGCATGAAGCCCGTCTTCTTGTCGAAGTATTGTTGGTAGGCAAGGCTTCGCTGGTGGAAATAGCGGTAGTCATCCTCGTGTCCCAGCGTCTTCGCCACCTCGGCCACGCAATGGTCGGCGAGGGCGTATTCCAGCCCCTTCGCCACCGTCTCGTAGGTGGAGTCCTTGTCATATGGCAGGTATCCATAGTGCTTCAGCAACCCCATCCCGCGTTCATCGAGCAGGACCGACGACCTCATCGCCTTGAAGGCGCGCTCCTTGTCTTCCACATAACCTTTCAGCACCAGGTCGGCCAGCACCGGCACGCCAGGATTCCCCACCATGCAGTCGGTCTCATTGCCCATCAAGTGCCACACCGGCAGTTTCCCCTGTTGGTCGAAGATGTCCAACATCGACATGGCAATGTCGGCCTGTTTCTCCGGGTGGATGAGCGTCATGAGTGGATGAGCTGCCCGATAGGTGTCCCATAGGGAGAAGGTGGTGTAATTGACATGCCTCACTTGGTGCACCCTTCCTCTCACTCCCCGGTAGGAGCCGTCGACATCGCAGAACACCGACGGAGCCACCATGGTATGGAAGAGCGAGGTGTAGAACACCACGAGGTCGTCGGCAGTAGCATCCGATGCCGCTTCCACGCGCACCTTGCCCAACTCCTTCTCCCAAGCCTGGGAGGCCTCACGCTTCACGCGGTCGAAATCCCAATGCGGCAGTTCCGCCGCCATGTTCATCTTGGCTTGCGGCACCCCCACCGACGACAAGGCACATTTCACCAGAAGGGGTCTTGACGAGTCCTCCACACGCAAGAGGGCCACGGTGTCGCCCTGTTGCTCAACCATCCTCACCGGCTGCGAGAACTCCGCCACGAAATAGACGCGCTGCTCTTCAGCCCATCCGCTCGAATAGCGGAATCCCGACACGACGGTGGGACTCTCCTGCTGGATGGAGGTCCTGGTCATCCGGTCCCACCCTATGCCTTGACGCAAGTCGAGACGCAACAAGGCGTCAGCCCCTCGGAAAGAGTAGCGATGGAACCCCACGCGACACGTGGCGGTGAGTTCCACCCGCACCTCGGGGGCGTGCAAGTCAATCTGGTAAAAGCCCGGTTCCGCCCGTTCCTCCTCGTGGGAGAAACGCACCTCCCGCTGACGGCTGTCGGCAACGGGCAGGAGCGCCACATCGCCCAACTCACCGATGCCCGTGCCACTGAGATGCAGATGACCGAACCCGATGAGGATGGAGTCGGAAATGTGATAGCCTGAGCACCAGTCCCACCCACGGGTATGCTCGGAGGGACCCAGTTGCACAAAGCCGAAAGGCACGTTGGCCCCAAGGAATACGTGGCCGTGCCCTCCCGTGCCAATCCAGGGATTGACATAACCGACATTGCCACCGCCTGCCCATGCCACGAATGTGACACAGCAGAGGCCCAAAAGGAGCAAGAACATCCTTTTCATCCTTTTCATACCATCCAGATCTAATGCCGTTTTCCTATCAAACGCAAAAAAGGCGAAAAAAGTATATCAAACGAACATACAATAGCAAAAATAATGAGGTGAGTCGAAAAAAACGAAACGAACGTTTTTTGCAATGAAATAACTTTTATATCTTTGCACCATTCAAAAAAATCCGTATTTTTGCACTATCCATGTCTATCCATCATGACAGACGGAATCAACAGAACAAACCTAAAATAAAAACTAATGATGAAAAAAAATCTATTCAAATCCTGGCTGCTGACAACGGCATTGTTTCTTGTCGCCGTTGCCAGTCAAGCAGAGAACGTGATTTACGAGAGAGGCTACACAACAGCGTGGAGCGACAACGACCTTTCAAGCTGGACGGCAAGTTCTTGCCAACCCACCATCAACGGGGGACTGAATGTAACATCAACAAACGGAGGATGGACCTTGACCAATGGCATTTCCGTCACAGCAACGACCAAGGTGACACTGACAGCCAAATTGAAAACGGGTGGAGCTCCCGGACGCAGCGGCAGTTATGACTACATCAAGATGGGCGGTGTGTCGATATGCTTTAACGAGCAAGACAAAAAAGCAACAGTGGATATCGACGGGACTGCGACCGAGATGTCCATCACCTACAACAGAGCCTCCACTTACAGCGTGACCATCTCTATCGACCAGGATTCACATAACGTGAACGCCATGATAGGCACCACCTCTGTCAACGCCACCTCCACCACTGCCATCTCCAACGTGGAGTTCGGGCATTACAAAGCAGGCAGGGAGAACTATGCAGTCAACCCGGTGCTTGAAGCCATCCAAATCAGCGAGGAGGTTTCTGCCAGCACCTATTATGACTACAAGGTGAATGCCGTCGATGGCAGCAACAACGTGCTCAAGGAACTTAAAAGCGGCACGGTGGAAAGCACCTCCAACCAACTCGATGTATTTTTCCCACAGCACGTGCTTTCCGGCACCACCCTCTATGAGACGGCCAAAGCCACCAACCCCGGATGGTATCAATCAAGTCTGACCATCAACGAGGACGACTATGTGTATGACATCCCCTACACCGCAGGCACCGTGGATGACGTGGTGTTCTACACCGAGGCTGAGGATGTGGAAGGAACATCGACAGCAAACAACCTCAACCGAGCTTCATACGGCCACATGGGGCACACCTCCGGCTCTTATGTCAATGCCACAACACTGGAGCCTGGAAAATACCAGATTTTCATGCGAGGCGTAAACGGCAACAGTGATTCTCGCGCTGTCAATTTCAAGGTGGGCGACAACGTGGTGTTCACCACTTCCATCACCACCGGCACCAACTACCTGGCCAACTCCGAGACATTCTCCGTGACAGCCAACTCCACCTTGTCGTTCTCAAGCGAAGGCTCGTCGGCCAGCGGCGTGGACTGGTTCTATGTGAAATACATGGGAGAACTCGACCAAGGCACATACACTGTGAAATTCATGTTGGACGACTACACGACGGAACTGAAAGAGGCAGAGACCCGCAACGGCGCCATAGGCACGCAACCCGTCATCTATGAAAGCGACAAAGACATGTTCACCATCGACGACGTGACTTACATCTATGACAGCGACGACGCTGCCGAGCAAACCATAGCCGAAGACGGCTCCACCGTGGTCACCATCGTTTACAGAGAGGCCCGCCCACTCACCTATCAAGTGGTGGCAGTGGATGACAACAACAATGTTTTGGATGTTGTGGCCGAAGGTGAACTCTTGGAGGGACAGTCGACCGTGGCCTACTACACCAAGGCTGTGAATAGCGAAGGGAAATGGTACATGATAGCCCAAAACACATCGGACCCATACTACGGAGTGAACATTGAAGCCGACCAAATGATCTACAAGACATACAGCGAAAGCGACATCTTCTGGTTCAGCGAGGTGGAAGACCTCAGACCCTCCCACTCCTGGGCCGCCGATGGCGCCTACCCCTCACGATATGCCAATGGCATGGCCAAGCGACTCTTCAAGAATTCTTATGTAAAGACAAATGCATTCACCTCTGGTGTTTATACCGTGACCTTGCGGGCACGCAACAACGGCAGAAACCCTGGGACACTGGACCTTTTCTTGGTGGACGCCGATGGCAACCTTGTGGAAGGCTCTTTAGGAACATTTGAAGAATGGACAAGTGCAGAACAAGCAGAGAAATCCATTGCCAATGTCACCATTCCTGAAGGCTATGCTGTTGCCATCAACAATACTGACCCAACCTACAACTCCAACCTTGAGTTGGACTATATCTACCTCACACGCACCGGCGACCTTCCCGCTGTGGAAGTGACCATCAGCAAGTATGGCTATTCCACATTGTATTATAGCGACCGCAACCTTGTTGTACCCGAGGATTTATGGGCCTACGGCGTCAGCATCGAAGACGGCAAGGCGAAACTGAATCCCGCAGGCAGCGTGATACCCGCCGGCACAGGCGTGGTGCTTGAAGGCACCCCCGACAAGACCTACACCCTGACGGTGACAAGCGATAACGGGCCTGCCGTGGAAAGCGACCTGCAAGGCACCGATGTCACCACCGAGATAAGCGAAGCAGGATACAAGTATTACATGCTCTCTGTAAAGAACGACAACGCCAATAGCCTCGGCTTCTACTATCAAGTGGAAGGAGGTGCAAGCATCGAGAACAAGGGGCATTGCGCCTACCTGGCCATCGAGGACGAGGAGGGCGACACCGGCAGCGACCAAAACGCCAATGGCTTCCCGTTCTTCGAGCAGACCGACGGCATCAGCACCATCGGCAATGGCGAAGTCCAGTGCGAAGGCACATACACACTCGGCGGCGTTCGCGTGAGCGACACCCCGCTTCAGAAGGGTGTCTATGTGAGAAACGGCAGGAAAGTCGTCATCAAATAAAAATTCTTGGAAAAAACATACGCTGCGGTTCTATCACAAACGCTTGTGATAGAACCGCTCCGTATGGAAACTATATCAAGGTGAGATTGGATGCCGTAGGGCACATCCCCGGAGTCACAACAACCAACAGTCATGGAAAAGCCATCAGTCACGACACCCTTGAAAGTGTATAAAGCCAGCGCGGGAAGCGGAAAGACCTTCACACTCGCAGTGGAATACATCAAACTCCTGGTCAAAAACCCGGAGAGCTATCGCAGCATCCTTGCTGTCACCTTCACCAACAAGGCTACGGAGGAGATGAAGCAGCGCATCATCAGCCAACTCCATGGCTTGGCCAACGGCTACGAAGACTCCAAGGACTACCTTGCGAAAATCGTCAACGAGACGAGAATGGATGAACAGACCGTGCGAGAACGTGCGCGACTGGCGCTCAACAACATCATCCACGACTACACCTCATTCAGGGTGGAGACCATCGACAAGTTCTTCCAACGCATCCTCAGGAACCTCGCCCGCGAACTCAACCTCACCGCCAACCTCCGCATCGAACTGAACGACAAGGAGGTGGAACAAGAGGCCGTGGACCAGATGATCGACTCGCTCAAAAACCAAGACCTTGTCCTCACCTGGATCATGGAATACATCATCGACAAAATCAACGAAGACAAGACATGGAACGTCATCCGGCTTGTGAAGTCTTTCGGGGAAAACATTTTCAAGGACTCCTACAAGGCAAGTCGTAAAAACCTTCAACAAGTATTCAACGACTCCCAATTCTTCGACCGATACAAAAAACAGCTGTTGAAAATCATCAATGACAACAAGCAGGTCATGAAGGCCCATGCCGACCAATTCTTCGAGGCGGCTGCGGGCTATGGCCCAAAAGATTTCTACCAAGGGTCAAAAGGAGTGCCCGCCTACTTTGCCAAACTACAAAGCGGGGATTATGACGGCAACCCGCCCAACTCCTTTGTCAGTGCCGCCCTTGAGGCGCCCGAGAACTGGGTGAACAAGACACACCCCAACCGAGCCGCCATCATCGACCTTGCACGCAACCGCCTGATGGCCATCCTGCAGGCTGCCGAGGCCGACCGCTACCACTGCTACCGCCAAGGCAAGTCGGCCCAACTCATCCTCAACCACTTGGACCAATTGAGGCTGCTCAGCAGCATCGAGGACACCGTGAGACAACTCAACAAAGACGCCAACCGCTTCCTGCTCAGCGACACCCAGGGCATGCTCAACGAAATGATCAAGGGCAGCGACACCCCCTTCATCTTTGAAAAGACAGGCGCCTTCCTCAGACACATCATGATCGACGAGTTCCAAGACACCAGCACCGTGCAATGGGACAACTTCAAGGTGCTGCTCCAAGACCTGATGCACCAAGGAACCAGCAACCTCATCGTGGGCGACGTCAAGCAAAGCATCTACCGATGGCGCTCAGGCGACTGGCAACTGCTCAACAACATCGAACAGGAATTCCCCAAGGAGATGGTGGAAGTGAAATCACTCGACACCAACTACCGCTCAGCACGGAAGGTGGTGGAATTCAACAACCATTTCTTCATCGTGGCCAGCCAACTGGAATACCAACGCCTTTCAGGATTCGTGGGGTCGGAAGCCGCACAGCTGCGCCTAGCCTACAGCGACGTGGCACAAGAAGTGCCCCGGGGCAAAGACGACAGCGGCTACGTTCTCGTGGAACTCATGGACCCCAAGCGCCATGAGGAAACCATCATGCAGCGCATCTCCGACACCATCAAGGACCTGACGGAGCACGGCGTGCCGCAAAGTGCCATCGCCATCCTCTCACGCGACAACAAGGAAATAGAGCGCACGGCGGACTATTTCCAAAAAAACGAACCCGACATCCACATCGTCTCCGACGAAGCCTTCCGACTGGACTCCTCCCTGTCGGTCGTCACCATCATCACGGCCCTGCGGGTACTCGTCAACGAAACCGACGTGCTATGCAAAGGCACCCTGGCAAAAACCTTCCAACACCAAATCAAAGGCAGCACCCTCGCCGACGACGCCTTGATGCTCTCCACAGACGTGGAAGACGGGCCACACGCCTTCCAAGAGTGGCTGCCGGAAGGCTTCCGCACCCCGGAGGATTTCTCACACCTGCGCACACTGCCCCTCACCGACCTGGTGGAAAGCATCTACACCATCTTCCACCTGGAACAAATAGACGGGCAGAACGCCTACCTGTGCACCTTCCACGACATCCTGGCCGAATACATGAAAGAGAACACCTCCGACATCAGCAGGTTCCTGCAGGCATGGGACGAGAACCATTACAAGAAAACCATCCACGGCGACAATGTCGACGGCGTGAGGATGGTCACCATACACAAGAGCAAGGGATTGGAATACGACAACCTCATCATACCCTTCTGCAATTGGAAATTGGAAAAGAGCAACATCCTATGGTGCAAGACACAAACGCAACCCTTCAACCAACTACCCGTCCTCCCCATCGATTACGGCAAAAGCAACATGGTAGGCACCGTCTATGAAGACAGCTACCTCAGGGAACATCTGCAAAACTCGGTCGACAACCTCAACCTGCTCTACGTAGCCTTCACGCGAGCCAAGAACCGACTCTTCGTCTTCGGCGTCACCAAAGCGAAATCATCCAAAGCCGACGCCAACACCCATGCCAACAGAAGCGTGCTCGTGGAGCAATGCCTGCCGCTGCTGGGAAAACCTTTCGAATACACCTTGCCCGATGAAAAGGTGAAAACACTCGACGCACTTGACGCCACCGTGCAGACAGAGCAGGACGGGAACATCGTCTTCGAATATGGACAGTGTTTTCCTGAAGACTTGCGGGAGGACACAAGCCCCGCCACTATGACTTCGGGAGACATTCCCGAAGAAGGGCAAAAAGAAAAGAAGAAGAGCGACAACGTCTTCCTGCAACCAGAAAACAGCATCAGCATCGAACTGAAGTCGCACCCCTCGCGAGCCACCTTCCGACAAAGCAACAACAGCCAGGCTTTCACCGACACAGACGAAGACACCCTGCTGCGCGCCAATTACATCGAGCGAGGCAACCTGCTCCACAACATCTTCTCCAAACTGAGAACCGTCGATGACATCGAACGCGTGTTGCAGCAGATGGAACACGAAGGCGTCATCTACGACGAGACCAGTCCCGAGGAACTGCGCCACCTTCTGCAACGTGCCTTGTCCAACAAGAAAGTCATGGAATGGTTCTCACCCAAATGGAAACTCCACAACGAATGCACCATCCTCTACCACAACGAAAAAGGCGAACTGAAGGAAATGCGCCCCGACCGAGTGATGACCCTTGGCGACAAGACCATCGTGGTGGACTTCAAATTCGGGAAGCCGTGGAATGGACACAAGGGACAAGTGGAAAGATACATCGAACAACTCCAGAAAATGGGCCACAACAAGGTGGAAGGATACCTCTGGTATGTAGGAGAAAACAAAGTCGTACCCGTAAAACCTAAAAGAAAGCCATGAAACCCATCGAACCAACCCCTTCCGCCATGCAAGAACCCCGCCAAGCCCTCACCACGCCCTTCCTCGAGCATGTGGCACGCCACCTCTATGACAAATACGGCAACGACCTCTCTCAAGTCACCATCGTCTTCCCCAACAAACGTGCCTCGCTCTTCCTCAAGGAACATCTCTCACGATTGACCGACCAACCGTTGTGGTGCCCATCCATCACCACCATCAGCGACCTCTTCCGCGAGCACTCCCGACTCATCGTGGCCGACGACATCAAACTCATCTTCGAACTTTGGAAAAGCTTCGTCTCGTGTTCGGGAGGCGACGACAGCCTCGACAAGTTCTATGCCTGGGGGAAGGTGCTGCTCTCCGACTTCGACGACATCGACAAGAGCATGGCCAACGCACAAGGCTTGTTTGCCAACCTCAGCGACCTGCATTCCTATGACACCGCCGAATACCTCACCCCGCACCAAGTGGAAGTGCTCAAGCATTTCTTCCAAGACTTCAGTGAAGACCATACGAGCTTGTTGAAAAAGAGATTCCTCCAGTTGTGGAGCCGTTTCAGCGACATCTACACCGACTTCCACCAACGGCTGGCCCGACAAGGCCTGACCTATGAGGGAGCTCTCTACCGCGAAGTGGTGGACGACGAGGAAGCTGACTTCGGCGGCAACACCTACGCCTTCGTGGGCTTCAACGCCTTGCAAGAAGTGGAGCGGCGACTCTTCAAGCGCCTTCGCCAAGAGGGGAAGGCCATCTTCTACTGGGACTTCGACCATTACTACTTGCCCGCGAAGCCTGCAAAGCATCCTCACGAAGCAGGAGAACTGCTGAAAAAATTCATCAACGAATTCCCCAACGAATTCGACAACGACTCCGACATCTACGACCATTTCTCGGAAAAGAAAGACATCACCTTCATCGGTGCCCCCACCGACAGCATACAGGGACGCTATGTGAGCCAATGGCTCGGCGACGAACGGCGCGTGAGAGCCGGCAACCGTAGCGCAGTCGTGCTGTGCAACGAGGGTTTGCTGCCCACCGTCCTGCATTCCATCCCGGAAAGCGTGTCGGACATCAACATCACCACGGGCTTCCCTCTCATGCAGACGGCGGCCGCATCATTGGTGAAACTGCTCGCCGAACTGGCCTTCCAAGGCCGCTCGGGCAGGAACAAGTATCGTCAGAAATTCGTTCTCGCCGTCCTCAGGCATCCCTACGCCACCTACATCACCCCCGACGCAGCAGCATTGTGCACGAAACTCGTCACCAGCCACATCTATTACCCCACTCGCGAGGAGTTGCTCACCGACGAAGGCACAAGGTTGCTCTTCCGCGACATCGGTGTCTCACAAGCCAAAGACAGGGAATACAATGTCAACAGGGAGGTGAACCAATGGATGCTCGACATCCTGCGCAGCGTGGCGATGTCGGCACGGCAGAACGAGGACGAGGAACCCCTCACCCATGAGTCGCTCTTCAGGGCATACACCCTGCTCAACCGACTTCAAAACCTCTTCGAGAAAGACGACTTGAAAATAGACCCCGTCACCTACCAACGCCTCATTCAGGAAGTGGTGTCCACCACCACCATACCTTTCCACGGCGAACCGGCGATAGGACTACAGGTGATGGGCGTGCTCGAAACCCGCAACCTCGACTTCGACCACCTCCTCGTGCTCTCCTGCAACGAAGGCAACATGCCGCAGGGCATCGACTCACCGTCGTTCATCCCGCAAAGTCTGCGCAAGGCTTTCGGACTCACCACGATGGACACGAAAGCCGGCATCTATGCCTACTATTTCTACCGCTTGCTGCAACGCGCCACCGACATCACCATCATGTATGGCAACACCCCCGACGAAAAGCACACCGGCGAGAAAAGCCGTTTCATGCTACAACTCATAGTGGAAAGTCCGCACCACATCACACGACAGGCTCTCACCACCACTCAAAAGCCCACCATCACCGAGCGCTACAGCATAGAGAAGAGCAAAGAGGTGATGCAACACCTCAACGGCATATCCACCCTCTCGCCCACCGCCATCAACAACTTCATACGTTGCCAGCTGCAATATTTCTACAAATATGTGGCCGGCATCCGCGAACCGGAAGATGAGACCGAAGACATCGACAACCGCACGTTTGGAAGCATCTTCCACGACGCCATCCAATTCATCTACGACGAGGTCAGCGGCATCGACCGAAGCACAATCGACGAAAAGCACCCCTTCGCAAAACCCGGCGTGGTGATACATCCCCAGCAGATAGGAAGCGTGCTGAAAGACCCTGCCATGATAGACCGCAACCTGAACAAGGCCTTCATGAAAAATCTTTTCAAGACGGAAGACCAGACCAACATCCCGGAATACAACGGCCTGCAACTCATCAACCGCAAGGTACTCACCCACTATCTGAAACAATTGTTGACCATCGACCAGAAGTTGGCTCCCTTCACCATCCGAGGGCATGAGGGCGACATCTTCTCCACCATCAAGGTGACCACAAGCGAAGGCATCAGGAAAGTGAGGATAGGCGGGCGCATCGACCGTTTGGACGAAGTGGACGACGCCGATGGCCGGCGCATCCGCGTGGTGGACTACAAAACCGGCAGCAAAGACATCGGAACGCCGCTCAAAGGGGTGGACGAAGTATTCGCTCATGAAAAAATCAAGTCACACAGCGACTACTACCTGCAAGCCATGTTATATGCCATGCTCGTGAGTCGCGACAAGGAAGTGAACCCGAATGGCTTGCCTGTCAGTCCCGCCCTGCTCTTCATCCAGCGTTCCGGCAAGAAAGACTACGACCCCGTCTTGAAATTCGGAAAGGATAAAATCCTCGACATCCGACCCCATATCGACGATTTCGAGAAAAAATTGGCTGAAGTGGTGTCACACATCCTGGAACCCAACGAACCTTTCCAACCCACCGACGACAAAGCCACCTGCCTCAACTGCCCATAC
Organism: uncultured Prevotellaceae bacterium; assembly: GCA_902786665.1. GTDB lineage: Bacteria > Bacteroidota > Bacteroidia > Bacteroidales > Bacteroidaceae > Prevotella. The sequence continues at coordinate 62,393 of CADADN010000042.1, forward strand.
AAAGCCATCTGCGGAAGGAGAAGGCAAGTTTAGGCGGGTGTGCAAAAAAAGGGCTCCACATGGAGCCCCCTGTTGAAGATTCAAGCTATGGAAACCGCATCACATGATGCCGTCTTCCCGGAGTTTCAGTTGCCATTTCCAGGCTGAGGCGAGCACATCCTCAAGAGGTGTGTCGGCCTTCCAGCCAAGCACCTTGTTGGCCTTGTCCACATTGCCCCAAACCTTCTCGATGTCGCCCTCCCTGCGGGGAGCGAAGGTCCAGTTGAGTTTCACACCGGTGGCCTTCTCGAAGCCCTGCACCACTTCCAAGGTGCTGAGGCCCCTGCCCGTACCGATGTTGAACACCTCCACGGGGTCGGTGTCCTGCTCCAGCACTCGTGTCATGGCTGCCACATGGGCCTTGGCCAGGTCCACCACATAGATGTAATCGCGGATGCACGTTCCGTCGGGAGTGTTGTAGTCGTTGCCGAACACCTTGAGTTGCTCCCTCACGCCGATGGCCGTCTGTGTGACAAAGGGGATGAGGTTCATGGGCACGCCCAAGGGCAGTTCGCCAATCAATGCCGACGGGTGTGCTCCGATGGGATTGAAATAGCGGAGGATGACCGACTTGATGTTGGCACCGCTATGGATGTAGTCCTGTATGATTTCCTCATTGATCTGCTTGGTGTTGCCGTAAGGACTGAGTGCCTTCTGGATGGGGGCCTCTTCAGTCACCGGGAGGTTTTCTGCCGACGGCTGTCCGTAGACGGTGCAACTCGAGGAGAAGATGATGCCCTTCACCCCGAACTCCGGCATCAGTTCCAGCAGGTTGACGAGACTGTTGATGTTGTTCCTGTAATAAAGCAGTGGTTTCTCCACGCTCTCACCCACCGCCTTGCTGGCAGCGAAATGGATGATGCCGCTGATGCCGGGATATTTGGCGAACACCGCCTTCAGTGCATCGATGTCACAGCAGTCCACCTGCTCGAAAGCCGGGCGTATGCCAGTGATTTTCTCTATGCCATCCACTACTTCGATTTTGGAGTTGGAAAGGTTGTCCACGATGACGACATCGTAGCCAGCCTCTTGCAGTTCTACGGTGGTGTGGGAACCGATGAAGCCCGTGCCACCCGTAACAAGGATTTTCTTTTTCATTTTTTTATTTAGGTATTTCTTTTTTATGGAGTTAAAGAGGAGTTAAAGGGGAGTTAAAGAGGAGTTAAAGGGACGTATGTTCTTTTTGAAGGAGTTAAAGGGACATTTGTTCTTTTTTATGGAGTTAAAGGGGAGTTAAAGGGACATTTGTTCATTTTCATAGGGAGTTAAAGGGACATTTGTTCACTTTCTGAGGAACCTATTTCTTCTGCCACGGCGATGTCCATGCCGCGCCAAAGGATGACGAGGCGGTGAAGCCGGGTGTGGCCGATGGTGCGCTCCACCCCGACGCTCTCGGCATAGCGTGTGATCTGGTCGATGGCCTTCTCTCGGGCTGCCGCCACCTCGGCGTCGGAGGCTTTCGAGGGGAGGTATTTCAACTCCAACACATAACTGTGC
>CADADN010000043.1 GCA_902786665.1 uncultured Prevotellaceae bacterium
TACTTTAGCGAAGTCAAAGGCTTCACTTACGAAAGAGGTCATGAATACGTGCTGCGCGTGAAGCGGACTATTCTGGCCAATCCTCCCCAGGATGCCAGCAACCGTACATACGAACTGGTGCGCATCCTCGCCGACAAGAAAGTGGAAGAGGTGGCAGAGCCTGTGGAGAAAGAAGTAAAGAGCGAGGCCGACATAGAGTATGAGCAGCTGTGCCCGATAGAGAAGTATGCCATAGCCAAAGGAGGTGAATATCTGGTGGATGCCGATGGCAATGTGACATACGCCGATGGCACGCCAACACCCGAATTCGACAAGCATGCACGAATCTACTTGGAAAACATTCTCGACAAAAGCCACCCGCTATGGCAGGCAGGTGCCCGCTATATGGCGACATACGCCTACGTTCTTTCACCACTTACCGATGAGATACGCCTTGTGCCGAGCAATCGTTCTGCTGTCCTCTTCAAGAACGTACTTACCGATAGCGAGATGGCACACGTACAGCAAACGATGCCTCAGGGCGAGACGCTGCACTACGCCCTCATCTTATGCAATGTATACAAGCGTGCAATACAAAAAGTGGAGTTCACAATTAAGAAGAAATAAAGTTTGGTTATACAAAGACGTACTCGTTGTGAAACAGATAAATCGGACTTCTTTTTCAGAACAATAGTCTCTTCTTGACCTGGTTCCCTTGCCTATCTATTATTCACCTCCAATCTATACCCGCGCTTTTTCAGCGACACGATGGAAATGGTGGGGTCGGGAGCGAGTGCTTTGCGGAGGTAGGTAATCTGAACATTGAGGGCAAGAGAGTTGGCGTAGCTGTCGTTACCCCAGACGTTTTGTAGTATAGTATCACGCTCTACGGTCTGGCCGATATGGCCGGAAAGGATGGCAAGGATTTCTGTCTGGCGGGCAGAGAGGTGGCGCACTGTGCCTGCATATTCTATCATGGAGAGGTTCTTATCGAAGATAGTTTGCCCTATGGTCATACGCGAAGGCAACGAAGGCTGGCGGTGTTCAAATCTCTCCTTAATCTTGGCAATGAGTTCTTCGGGATAGAACGGTTTAGGAATGTAGTCGTTGCCTTTCAAGTCGAATCCCTTCAAACGGTCGGCCTTTTCAGTTCGGTCGGTGAGGAAAAAGATAAGCACGTCGCGGTCGCGTTCACGGATGAGCCGTGCCAGTTCAAAGCCATTCATTTCAGGCATGTTGATATCAAGCAGTACCATGTCGGGATGGACTGTTGGAAACATGTCCCACGCCAAGCGCCCGTTCTCGGCATAACTCACCTCATAACCCTCCACCTCCAGAAACTTCCACAGGAATTCGGAGTTCTGGCGGTCATCGTCAACAAGCAATATCCTAATCTTTTCCATCCGTCTGTGGTATTAATATGGTGAATGTGGTGCCCTCTCCCTCGGTGCTCTCAAAAGCAATCGTGCCGCCATGTGCCTCAACCAGCAGTCTCACATAACTCAGTCCCAGGCCGATGCCGGGAATAGCCTTGTCTTTGGCCTTCTTGCTGCGGTAGAACTTATCAAACACATACTTTTGGTCGGTCTTTGCGATACCGATGCCATTGTCCTCCATGGTGATTCGCAGTTGTCCGTCCATTCGCATCATATAGTCAATCCGGATAGTTAACGACTTCCCTGAGTATTTGATGGCATTCTCCAGCAGGTTGCACACGATGTTGGCCAAATGCATCCGGTCGGCTCTTATTTCGAAATCGTCCCGAGCCACGATTTCCATGCTCACTTCCTTGCCGTTGGGAATGTTTTGTTTGCTGATACATTCCTCCATCAGTTCACGCAAATGAAAATCGGTCTTCACCAACGGTATCTCGGCGGCATCGCTGAATGTGATGTCGCGCAGTTTCGAGAAATACGAGGTCAGATTGTCCAGTTCATTGCACGAACTGGCAAGTATTCGCTGCTTGCTCTCCTCGTCCTGCATCATCCGCTCGTCACCCATGAACGACATGCACATCTTCAGCGTTGAGATAGGCCGTTTCAGTTCATGAATCATCGTGTGAATGAACTCCTGCCGGACAGTCTCGATATGCCTTTGCTTGCGGATGGTGAGGATTTGATAGACCAGACAGAAGATAAGGAAAAATGACAGTATGATGGTCATCAGCAGTGTATAGCCCATCCGCTTGATGACGGGTGACATGCTTATGGCAGTTTCCACCACGACCTGCTGCCCCTCGAAAATGTCGTAAGGAAACGACACTGTCATTGCCGAATTCCAAATGGAGGTATGTAAATGCATCGACGGATGCCACACCATCGTGTCAGCTTTCACGGTTGTAATACCTTTTGCCATAATTCCCCGTGAGCGCAGGATGCTGTCGAGCCTTGCCACTTGGAATGGGTGTTGATGGTCTACGATGAAACGGTTGAGTGCCTCCAGCACTTGATTGGTTCCATTGACTTCTTTGTTGTTACATGTAAACTTGAACAACTCCATACCTTCGGGCACTTCCGTCGGATGTTTGTCACGGATTTTTGCAATGTATTCCAAAAGGTATTTGGAGCCATCTACACCTTTGGGAATGGAGAAAGAATGATTTAACGTGTCGATGACGAATATCTCATAGGTCCACGTCTCAACGGCATTTTCCTCATTTTGGCCGTATGACATTCTGGACTGATTGCCGTAAATTCTCGGAGGGTGTGGCAAGTTCCTCCTGGCCGCCATCTCTTCTTTAGCACAGGCGATGATGGTGTCATACAATTCGGTTTTGTATTCCTCCAATGACAGTTGAAAACGGCTATACAGCCAATAGCCTTGCGCAATGCAATAGGCTATGATGACACAGATGGTCAGGCCGTGTATGAACTTGATTCTTCTTTCCATACTGCAATATTACACATTTTACACCGTACTACGCCCGAAAGAATCCTAAAAATCCAAAACAGTAATAATTCAGTAATAATTCTTAATCATTCAGTAATAATTTTTTTCGCCTACAAGCCATAATCGCCATAGTTTTGCAACTGCGATTCATGCGCAAGCCGATAGCAGCGCCAATTCATTTGAGCTATGCCGAGGCGCAGCCATAAATCGGTATTTGCAAATTCCAATTTTAACACAAACTGATATGAAGAAAAGAGTATTATCCATCGCCCTCGCCTCTGCCCTTGTCGGCACCATGATGGCACAAGAAGTGGAGCACAGGAAGGAAGTGTATGTCATCAAGGCTGGCAAGACCGTAGGTATCAACACAGGCACCCCCGTGGAGCAAAAGGAAATCGGCAAGGCAGTCATGGAGTTCATGTACGACTACAAGTACCTGACCGACACCACCGACGTGACTCGGAATGAGACCGACCGAATGACGCTGCAAGTGGCTTACGGTATGTCGAAGTTCACGAGTTTCCGGGCCATGCAGATTGATTCCCTGATACGTGTCTCCACACCCGAACAAATCAGTGCCAACCCAGAAAGTTATGTGGGAGGCGAAACCTTCAGCATCTACAAAAACTATCCGCTGGGGCGCTTCACTGTCACCGACAAGGTTTCCACCGACTGGTTCCTCTACGAAGAGGACATCCCTGTGCAGGAATGGACGCTGACCGATGAAACACACGAGATTTTGGGGTACGAATGCAAGAGTGCCGTATGTGAGTTTCGTGGTCGCAAGTGGACGGCATTCTACACCGATTCAGTGCCCGTCGCCGATGGCCCATGGAAGTTTGGTGGCCTGCCGGGGTTCATCATGCAGGTCTATGACGAGGGCAGGCAATATGAGTTCACCTGTGTGGGCATCAACTCAAAGGCCGACCGTGCCATCACCATGCCTGATGTGCCTTTCAATAAAACCACACGTGCCAAGTTCTATGCCACCAAATACCGCTGCGATGTTGACCCCTTTGCCTATATGATGAATGTGAATGGTGTCAATGTGGAAGTGAAAGGTCCCGACGGTCAGCCACGAACAGACCTCACCCAACCCCGAACTCTTGATTTCGACTACATCGAACGAGATTGGAGGCAATGATCCGATGAAGCGATTCAACATCCTTTTTTTATATTTGTGTCTAAATCTGACCCTCTGCCACGGTCAGGAGAATTCCGTCGTCGGCATCGTAACCGATGAGGAAAGTGGCGGCCCTGTGGCGGGTGCCATCGTGCAAGTCGTTGGCGGGAAAGTCTATGCCATCACGGACAAGGACGGGCGTTTTTCCCTGAAAGGCGAGACATCGCAAATCCGCGTGCAGTCGATGGGTTACCGCAGCATAGTAGTAGATGTTGCTGAAGGGCCGATGAACATCAAGATGAAGCCGGAGGCCACACAACTGAAGGACGTTATCGTCAAGGCTCCCGACATCATCCAGAAAAGCGACACGCTGGTCTATTCCATGAGCAAATGGGCGCATGAGCAAGACCGCAACATCGCCGACGTGCTGCGCCGGTTACCCGGTGTGGAAGTGGCGAAGGACGGAACCGTCAAGTACAACGGCGAGCCTATCAACAAATTCTATATCGACGGCTCTGACTTTGTGAACGACCGCTACGGCGTGGCCACCAATAACATCTCTCCTGACGACGTGGCCAGCGTGGAGATTATGGAGAACCACCAGCCCGTGAAGGTGCTTGAGGGACTGGAGTTCTCACAGCAAGCCGGACTGAACATCAAACTTAAAGAAGCCGCCCGTGCCCGCTGGATTGGAATTCTGAATGGCGGCATGGGTGCCGAGCCTCTGCTCTACGACGCATCCCTGTTTGCCATGCGCATTGCCAGGAAATGGCAGAACATGGAGACATTGCGACTGAACGACACTGGATGGAACCCCAGCAGTCAGAGCCAGAGGCACACTGACTACGCTCTCCTCAACAGTGGCTATAATGACAATCCGTGGCCTGATTATATCGCTATCGGCACCACTTCTGCACCGCTCGACGAACTGCGCACCCGTGACAATCTTTCGTTTCTGGCACAGTCAAGCAATGCCCGCCACGTAGCCGACGGCTTTGATGTCAAGTTGAATGCCACGTATCAGGCCGACCGCTTGGATTTCGCCAATACCTGCACCACTCGCTATTTCGACAAGAACATCCCCTCGTTCTTAGAGCAGAACACGATGCGTAGCCATGAACACCAACTAAACGGCGAATGGTCACTGCAACTGAATCGACGCAATAACTATCTGAAGGACAATCTCAGCGTGGATGCCCTGTGGAATCGTGCTGCGTCTGCCGTCAGCGGTACGCAATCATTACGGCAACAGTCCGACCTCCCTGCCCTCGACATCACCAACGATTTGCAACTGGTTCGCCGAATTGACAGCCGCCTACTGACCATCTCGTCGCACAACCGCTACTCACATCAGCCCCATTCGCTTGCTACCGACAGCATTCTGCAAGACCTCACCATCGATGATTTCCGTTCTGTTACTGAAGCACGCTACGGCTGTATTCTGCGTCGTTGGTCGTTCTACGCCCGTGGTGGCATCGACCTCAACCTGCACCGTTTTCAAAGCAGTCTCGGTGGTCTTATGCTGCCAGACTATCCTTTAGAGGGCCGTCGAGACTTCACCGTCCTCAAAACTTACGTCTCGCCTGAAGCCCGTTATCAGCACCATCGCTGGTGGCTGACACTCTCGCTGCCCATTGGCTACTATTATTATCATGTGGCAGACCGACTGGCCGACACCTCTAACAGTAAGCACTTTGTGTCCGTCTCGCCGATGGTCTATGTTCGCCACCAACTCACGGCCAAGACCGACCTCTCCGCTTATCTCAACTACAGCCTCCAGCCAGTCACGCCAAGCAGTTACACGCAAACCGTCATCATGTCCGACTTCCGAAACCTCACCTTTCAGACACCATCCGCAGAAAGCATGCGGCAACGTTCGGCTTTCGTCAGACTGCGCTACCGAAACCCCATCACCTCGCTCTTTGTCAACCTTTCTGTCAAATACCAACAGGACTATCAGCCCCTGATGCAAAACCAATTGTTTATCGGCGACCGTATTCTTACCGAGTTTGTCGCCTGTGGGAACGATATCTCCGTCACTCAACTCAATGGCGGCATCAGCAAAGGTCTTTGGTCAGCCAAAATCACCGTAGGCATTGATGCGTCTCTTGGACACTCCAGTGCCAAGATGATGCGACAGAATGTTGAACAGCCTTACAACTCTACTTTCATCACCCTTGCGCCCAAGTTCACTGGCAAATTCACCCGTTGGCTCTCCACTGACTATCGCCTGACTTACACAAACAATCAATACAAGGTCGATGCAGTAAAGGCCATCCACAATGCTTTGCGACAAAACCTCTCCGTTACGTTCCTGCCTACCGACCAGTGGCATATTGCTTTCGGCGCAGAGCATTACTACACGCGCTTCTCCACCGACCAGACCGCCAGCATCACTTTCCTCGACGCCTCTGTCCGCTGGCTCCTTTCCAAACGCATTGACCTCGCTTTTGTAGCCAGCAATCTCCTTGACGAGACGGACTATCGTTACACCTCCTTCGGCTCCCTCTCAGAATCTTTCTATTCCTTCAACATACGACCAAGAAACATTATTATCAAAATGCAAATCAAAATATAGTAACGAAGCAAATGAAGCAACGAAATGAAAAACGATCCGTTTCTTCTGCTTGTAAAATGAAATGACAAACTGGGCCACTTTAAAAAGTCGGCCTAATCAACCACTGTAGGGGCATACTTTATGTATTTAATTTTATTGTCATATGGCAAGAGCCATCGGTGGTTGTGTGGAAAAAAGATGCAACTAAGAATGAAAATGAACAGTAAAAAACAACAGGAAAAGGAACCATTCTCAATGATGAGCAAAGTGGAAAATGGCAGTTGAGGTTAAGGCCATGAAGTGTTCAAAACCCGACAAAAGTGTTCAAAACCCGACAAATAGGTGTTCAAAACCCGACAAATAGGTGTTCAAAACCCCATTTTTTATCTAAAAAAGAGCGTTTAACTTTTTTTATCTTTCATATCCTTCCTGTTTTTCCTAATTTTGCATCAACGGCATTGCCTTTATTGGCATCTTTGATATGTCGAAAAATTGCCGACATCGGTGCTTGCACGCAAGCAAAAAACGTGTGGCATTTGGTGTGCGATGTTTGGGAAGTTGAAAACCGGGAGAGGGTGCACCAATCTCCCATAATAGTAAAAATATGGAAGGTAGAACTGAAGACATGTTGAACATGTCGCTTGGTGAGATGACCATTGAGGAGTTCACGCCAATACTAAGAAATATCATCTCTGATGAATTCTCAAAATGCAGCAAGGCAATGGCGCTTCCTGCTGACACCAGTGGTCTTGATGGTGATTTTGCAGAGAGATTTTATGAAAATCCGAGAATGTATGTCATTGGCATGGAAGGATTGGCGAAGTTCCTCCATTGTAGCGTAAGGACTGCATACACATATTTGAAGAGTGGGAAGTACGACGCCGCCATCCATAAGTTTGGCAGGAAATACGTCATAGACAAGAAAATGTTTGAGGAAATACATTTCAAGACAAGCAAATTTGGAAACAGACGTATCCGTTATGGCAATCTCAACAAATGAACTGTTCTGATAAATGACCAACTCTGACAAAATCTGTCGGAACACTTGTTTTATCGATGAAATCTGGAAAATTTTATCAAATCGAAATCAAAGGTGAAGTGGATTATGAAAATACGGATTCCAAAAATAAAGCGGCTTTTAGTGTGTCATCGATGTCATCTCCCAAACCAGTGAGGATATGGCACGACCACCAATCGTATGGACGGATGAAATGTTGGAAGATTTCATCACGTCATATCCCGTCATGTCCAATAAGGATCTTGCTGAAAGATTCAAGGTAAGTTTGAACACCGTTCGCCGCAAGGCCAAGGAAATGCATCTTTACAAGTCACCGCTATATCAATCACGCGGCAAAACCATCGAGACAGTCAAAGAAATGCATGGCAGATATACGGCGAAGGAGATGGCGAAGGAGACAGGTGTGAGTACACGTACCGTTTACCGTATCTGCCATCAGCACAACTTGGAACTTGGCAAGAAAGAAAAAAGCAAGATTTATAGTCTGGCCGCAAAAAGAATGCTCGATCGAGAACGCCACAAAAAATCATGGGGGCTTGAGTCAAGCACATTACGATTGATAGGCAAAAGTAAACCGAGGACTGATACAATCAAAGAATTGATAAGCCATGGCTATATCGCCATCAAAGGGAGTGCTTCAATATATTATAGCAGTAGCATGACGAGGTATAAGGAGCTTGAAAAAAAAGCTGAAGCCTATGGCCTGAAGTTCTTGCTTTGGTGGGAAGGATAGAATCATCATCTTTTCATCCTTCTCCCATCGTCCAATTCATTTTCCCCACCAACTTCCCACTCACGGTTGCTGTCGTGTGACCCTCCACGCTGTTTGGCCACCATCTCTATAACGCGACCGACACCAGGACTGGAGATTTGTTGCCTTTGGCCTTGTCGTTTCTGTGCTTGTTTGGACTGAAGCCGTTTCACATCAAGGCCATGGTCATTCATATTGATAATGGTGCGGTTGGCGAAGTCGATGCAATAGTACTGGTCATCGACAAGGGTAATGAAATAGCCGTCCTCGTGGAGTTTGTCCACGAGGGCATCATCAGAAGTTGTGTCGAAGATATAGCGCAAATGCGATACCGTCTTGCTGACGTTGGTTCCCGGGGTGGACTGGATGGTGATACGCTCAGGATGGCTGTAATTGCCTATAGTACAAAGGATGTGTCGCTCCTGCTCATTGGTGGGACAAAAGGACTGGAGCCAGGCTCGACGGTCGTTGGATCGCAGCGTGGTCAGAATGTGCCCAGGCAACTGATAGGTGGAATCGCCATAACGGACACTGCCATTCAAGAGTTTGGTACCAAACTGACGGCGGAGAAGCCGGTTGAGTTTTTTGGTGGTTAGGTTGATGTTGTCATCCAACATCTGGTCAATGAAGGCATCCACCTGCTTGAAGCGCTCTTCCTTGGATTGAAATTGTAGCAGTTCCTTGACCTTTACCACGTCGCTACCCTTAAAGACGGCCTTCGTATGGTGGTCAACAATCAAGTAGCCATAAGGAGAATCCTTGGAGCCAAGGAACACCAGACTGACACCGAATTTCGCTTTCATGGCATCCTGCAGTTCCCGACGATTGGCAGACATATCACGATACTTCTTCAAAATGGCTTTGAGTTGGGCCATACGTTTCTTGTCCAGCTTCTCTTGACTGATTTTGCTCTCTACAAGTTGAATTTTCACTTTCTCCTGCACTTCGCCGTTGCGCTTCAGAACAATCTCGTCATCTTCGGTGTAACACTCGTAGCCCATGGTTTCGAGGATGGCTGTGAACTGTGGTACCGTGGAGAAATGGTACTGGAATGCCTTGGACATCGCTTCGCCTACTTGTTGGGATTCATCAACGCCCATGATGCGGTTGATAACGTCCTGAGAACGCATCTTCTCAAAGTTATGGTCGATTTTCTTTCCGTTCGGGTCAATCCGGCTGGTGATGACATGGATGTGGTTGTTGTCGGTGTCGTGGTGGCCATATATCAAGAGGGGCTGTCCGGGTTCGCCGTAGCCCATCTCACGGAGGTATTGATGGGCTATCTCGACCAGTTCTTCCTGGGTGTATTCGTTGCCCCGGCATGAGATGGCCAGATGGAACTGCGGGTACTTGATGCGTCCATTCTTCGAGGAATAATCCAAGAGAAACGAGGTGAGGTCTTCCCAGGTGTAGGCATCGCCTATGGCAATATAGCCGAAGTTGGTCATTTCCAACAGATCGGCTCGGCCCTGTGCGACCTTTCGTTCATTATATTCCACGGCGTGGAAGTTGGCACTGGATGGAAGTATCGTGGCTATCATAATCACAAAAATTGTATTTTATAATTTTGTATATTTTAGTATTTTATAAAGATGTGAAATCATAAAATGGTATTTTACCCAAATAGCATTTCACTAAGATGGTATTTTATAAAAATGGTATTTCATAAAAATGGTATTTCATAAAAATAGCATTTTATAAAAATACATTTTTACAAAGATGGTAAATTGCAAAAACATTTTTTATCATTTTGCCCTCCGTGTCAGTTTCGTGAATATCTTGTGTTGCTCATCCTTTACCTTCTCTAAGAAGTCGAGGAGGTGGGTGAGCTGCGGCACGATGACATTCTCATAATAGCTCTGGGTGAGTTCGCCGCCGATGGCGAGTTCATTGGCCCGCTTCATTGCCTGGTTGAAGTTGCCGCCAAGCCATGCCAAGTCCTGCTGATACTTTCGATAGAGCACAGCCATCTCTGTCAATGCTTCAATCCTACGTATAGTGCCGATGTCGCTGAACTGTCTGACGGCATCCCTTATCATTCCACTGATCGTCGGATAGTTGGCTGCCTTTTCCTTGAACAAAGCATCCTCCTCCGGCGTAAGCCTTACCTTGCGTACAATATTCCTGTTGTCCATGTTATCCTAAATATAATAATACGAGTTGCGAGTATTGTTTCCCTGCTGTTGCAGGCAAGACGACTTTTGGGGGGCATATCCACGGAGGGGATTTGTGGCCACAAAAGTACAACTTGCTAAGCAATTTTTCTGAGTCGTACATGCTGTGACCTGAAAGGCCATTTCTGCCTTGCATACAACGATGAGAACCGTATGACCGTCTTGACTTCACCACCGGCTGGTGATGGCAAAGGAGAGGCAAGCCATCTTGCCTTACACACCTTGCCAGAAGACATCCCAGAAGACACACCTGCAATGCAGGCCGCTAAGGTAAGCATTTATCCTGACGATAGTAATTTTTCAATACATTATTATTGTTAAATAATGCTTATGTAAAACACATAAATATCAAATTATCAAATTATTAAAATACAATTTTTAGAAAAATAGAAAGATGATAAATCCTAAAATTATAATTTGTATAAATGTATTTTTTAGTATTAGCATAAATGTAATTTTTAGTATTTATAAAAATACAAAAAATAGTTTTTTATATTTCATTAAAATTACAAATATACGAAAAGTATATAGTGTCATCAACGAGCGCATGGGCATACATAATTACACGATTTGACACCCGTCATCATTTATGATATAGCCCCATGGGAATGAGGTGAACTACCGGAAGCTCCAGCTTCATCACCATCTTCACCAACTTTTTTTCCGGCGAGCGGCACGTCGGCCCCATTCAGATGGGAGGGCTGCGGGAATTTGGACAAACTGACGACACCTCGGCATCTTCTTTTTCCCTTCGGTTCGAGGTTTCCATAAAGCTTTATTTTTTGAATGTATTTTCAAGCTTTATTTAAAGGTGGGCAAAAACCCTTTGTTCATCGGGGTTTTGAGAAACTATCGGGGCTGAACTTGGTAGGGAATGCGCTGAACTTGGTAGAAAATGCGCTGGAACTTGGTAGAAAATGCGCCGAACTTGGTAGAAAATGCGCTCAAACGAAGGTTTGAAGTAAAGTTGGAAAAATTTTTACAGGCTTATTTTCGGGAGGTGAACCAATCCATTGCAGGCAATATGGAAAGATGTAATTTTGCATCGCCACAATTGGAATGGGTGTTTTTATCGGACAACTTATAGAGAGGTATGATTGTCATGGCTTTTGCATCAACAAGGATGTCAGTCTGGCAGCAAATCATTTATACTCACCCGCTCATATATTTATTATGAAAAAGGAAAAGAACTGTTATCCGCTTAAGATGAGCATGATAGGCATTCATCATGAAAAGGTCAGTTGGTCGAATGTTGTCATACAATCGCCAATGGCTTGCAGCCTCCTCGAACGACGTGCCATGTACTTCCTCACCAAGGAAGTCAAGCACAAGTTCGTAGAGGAAGGACTGGGTGTTCCCGAGAGATGGAAAGAACTGTATTTCCACCTCACCGACCATGACCTGGGAATCATCGGAGGCAAGAAGAATGTTCCACGAACATACGAGGTTCTCAAATCGTTGGTGAACAAGGCGTTTCCCGTCTGTTGCTACAATGAGCAAGGGAAAAAGATGGAGGGCTTGGCGCACTGGGTGGACACCTTCTATTATGATAAGGAGAAAAACGTTTATGTGGTCAGGATGTCGCCGGAGATTATGCCTTATCTTGTCAACCTCAACAAGGACTTCACGTCCTTCGACGTAGGCACTGCCATGAATCTGCGCTCGAAGTATTCGCAGAAGATGTATGAGCTGTGCTGCCGGTACGGTGGTGAGTACAGAAGAATGGACCGCCAGAAAAAATTTGAGGGTAAGACCTATAAGAAGAGGGTGTTCGTGTTGGACATTGACAAGTTCAGGGATCTCTTCAATTTCGAAGAGGTGAAAGATGTAAGGACAAACAAGACCGAGCTGCATGAAAGATATAGGAATTACAAGAACATCAGACACTTCGTTCTGGATGCCGCTCAGAAGGAATTGCTGGCCATGTATAAATGGGGAGCTTCGGATGTTTGGTTTGATTATCAAGCAGGCGAAAGGAAGGGACGTGGGGGAAAGGTGTCATCCATTGTCTTTTACGTCTATACCAGAGAACATCCCAAGAAGGGGGAGCAGCTGCCGTGGCGAAACGGTGATGAACCATTGTGTCCATTTGAAGAGAAGCTTGAACCAACGGAGAAAAAGACACCAGCCCAAAAGCTCCATGCAAACGATTATTATGACTGTCAGAAAGAATATCAGGAAATGGTTGTCGATACCTTGCTCAAACGGTATCTCACCGACAAGGAAGTATTCTATTATATGAATGAAATAAGAAAGGAGGCCATGAAATGCAAGGACAGCTGGGCACAGGTAATACAGGTGATTCAAGCAAAGGAGAAGCAGCCCAAGTTCATCAGAGGCACCAGGCAATACAAGCGCAATGCCATCATCGACTATGTATTGAAAGAAAACCTAAGGGATTACGGGTGGTCTATCAAACCTCCATCAACGAAAAAAGAAAGAAGAAAAGACATGAAACTGTTTGAATGAACTTCATTTGTAGGTTAAGTACCATGTTGCAAGGAACCAGTTCCCATATCGGAAAAATCAGGCGTGCATCAGCAACCATCGGCAAAATGTCAGTCTCAATGCAGCCAAGCTGTAAAAACCCGTAGGTGTCTTGTTCGTTAGGAAAGGTCACCATAACGGCAAAAACAAGCAACAAAGGTAAAAAACGGCAATTAGTGCGCCAGTCCGAAACCGTAACAGGCAATCATCGGAAAATAGAGGAAACCACACCTTTTTTCAAGATTTTTCATCAAGGCCTTCGTGAATCACACTATTTAGCGACTTTTAACAATTTTTAATTTCAAGATTTTTCAAAAACACCTTTGTCAGAAGTGAACCCTGTTGCCGAATAGAGGACAGAAAAAGGCGTTTTGCGTCCCCACAGCGTCCCCAAAAATTCAGAATCCTTGGGGACACGGGCATAATAAAAGTCGCTAACCCATTGTGGATTAGCGACTTGATGAAAATTGGGTGGCGGAGAGAGAGGGATTCGAACCCCCGGTACCCCTCGGTACGACGGTTTTCAAGACCGTTGCAATCGACCACTCTGCCATCTCTCCTGATTTGTCGTGTGCCTTGTCCTTGGGGATAGGTACACGGGTCGAAAAAGCGAGTGCAAAATTAGTGCTATTTTTTTTCTTATGCAAATTTTTGCCTTCTTTTTTTCGCCTCAGCGGTTTTTTCAAACCTATCGCACATTCTTTCTTGGCTATTTCACCGATAGCGAGTGATTATGATTGTTTGTAAAGGCCTTTTGGAATGCGAGCATCTTTATTTGGTGGAGAAACTGATGCGCTGGATGAGCTGCCCTGGGTCTCCAATAATCAGGGTGAGCGTATGCTTGGTTCGCTTGCTGTCGATGGGGATTCTGAGCGTGAAGTCCTTGCGGTTCTCCAACACCTGGCGTTTCCATGATGCCGACCATTCCTCAAACTTGTTCTCGCACACGATGGGTGCGCCATTGTCCACGCTCACGCCAAACCGATTGCTCCGGTCTTGGCTTATGGGCCATAATGGCACACACGAGATACATAAAGTCAGGGAATCGGATGCCGAGGGCATCTCAAATTGGATGTCGATATGCTGTGAAGCATGGCTGGTGGGGTCTTGTACGGCATCCAGGGGCTCACCCAGTTGGAGTACCTTCCAGTAGGGCCCCATACCCTCGATGAGACGGAAGGACTCCGTGGCTTGGATGCCGTCGAAGGATATGGAGTAGGGGAAAGTGGGGTAGTGCTGCTCTTCGGGCAGTTTGAACCTATCGGTGGGCTCGGTCACGAGTTCGGGCATCTTTTGGTACTGGGCCACAAAGCCAGGGGTAATCTGCGACATCATCTGGTCCCACTTCCCGTCGAGCAAGTGGTTGTATTGGTGGAGCAACACCATGAGGCTGTCGTTGGCCATCCGTGACTCCTTGGCCGACTGCTCACTACCTGTAGTATGGTTGAGCTTGGCCATGAGGAATTTGCGGTTCATCTGGTTGGACGACAGGACAGCGTAGCCCAGCATCTCGAAGAATGCAGGTTGGTAAGTGGGAGGGAGCGAGCGCATGAGTCGACTCACACGGTCGGAGATCGTCTGGTAGTCGGACAGACGCCGTTGTGCCGTGCCGTCGTCGAAGGAGAAGTCGCTGTCGTGCAAACGCTCATTTTCCGGAGTGTCCCATTCTATCTCGTAGCCCATGTATTCGGGCTTCCGTTGCCACGCCAGTCGGTAGTAGGTGTCGAGCAGTTGCTGTAGTTCTTGCGTGTGCTGCTTGCCGAAGATTCCGGCGAGCCATTGTGCCTGATAGCGGTTCACGTTGTCGTAATTGAAGGCGTCCAGGTTCCAGGCCATGTCGAAGAACTGCTGCACTTCTATCTCCAGGGGCTTGATATCGCCCACGTTGAGCAACCAATAGCGCTGGGCACCGGCATCATAGGCTTTCTTCAATTCCTCATACATCAGTGCGGGAGCGGTGGAGCCGACCCAGAGATAGTCGTGGGGCGTTCCAAGATAACTCAGGTGATAGTACACGCCGGCACCGCCCTTGCGCTGCCGTTCAGAGGCATTGCTCACGCGCTTCATATAACCGTAGTTGTCGTCGGGCCATACGATGGTGATGTCGTCGGGCACGCGCAGACCGGCATCATAGATGTCGAGCGTCTCCTTGTAGGGTACGAAGATCTGTGGTATGTGGTCGGCTGCCTTCCCTTTATGCCGCTGTAGGATCTCGCGCTGGTCGGCGAACACCTGCTCCAGGGTGTGGGCCCTGACCCGAGGGTCGGTGGAACCTTTCATGGCCTCGTCGTGCAGTCCGCGCATTCCCATGGTGTAGATGTTGTCGTATTGTGCCGTCTCACGGATACGGTCGTCGAATTTCTTCCAGATGGTCGACTTGTTGGTCAGGTAGTTCCACTCTCCGTCGCGCTCCTTGGTCCACTCCGACGGCGAGGCGTTGTTGAAGAGCAGAGGCTCGCAGTGGCTCGTGGTGATCATGATGCCCCAAGCGTCGGCGGCCACCTGGCTCTGCGGATGACTATAGAAGGCACCCGTGCAGGTGTGCATGGCCGGTGCCAGCATGTTGCCCTTCAGACGGAGGATGAGCTCGCATACCTTGTCGTAGGTTTTCGGTCCGATGTCGCCGAGGTCTTTCTCGAAGTTCCTCGATGCCCAGGTATACATACCCCAGTCCTCGTCGTTGATGAAAATGCCGCGGTATTTCACCGAGGGCGATGCCGATGTGTAGTTTTCCTTATAGTTGAGTGTCTGTTTGTGCTCCACGGGCACGTCGGCCCACCAGTACCAGGGCGAAACGCCTATTGCCTTGCTGATGTGCAGCACGCCATAGGCCAATCCGCGGGGGTCGCTGCCCACCACTACCAGCCGCTTGCCTTGCGTAATGATTTTGTAGCGCTCCCATGAGCCGCGCAACTCGTTGGCGCTCATGCCGCGACAGACAGTGCCCAGCATCTCCACCGTGCAGAGCACCACGGCGTCGCCTTTGGGCATTCTCGTCACAACGGAAGGACTCGTTCCCGTTACGCGGCAGATGTCCTCGCTCAGTGTGGCCGCCATCTTGGCCACCAGAGGTGCGTCCTGCTGGTTGTAAACGATTTTGCATCGCTTCAGGTCGACAGCGTGGACCGATATCGTCAGCATGACGCATATCCATAGCATCATATGTTTTCTCATGGCATATATTGTTATAGGTGTTTTTTCATACTTTCTCTCCTTTGGCATTATTGCTCCGGTCGGGAGAGTCCCAACAGAGGATTCATCTCTCATCGGGCGGGCTTGGCCTTCTTGGCAAACTCGAAGAGCGAGAGGGGCAGATGGCAATAGCCGTCGGGATTCTTGTCCAGATAGTCTTGATGGTATTCCTCTGCGGTATAGAAATTCTCCAGTGGCTTTTTCTCTACGGCCAATGGCTGCTCGTATTGTTGCTGTACTTCTTGGTACACTTCCTCGATGACGGGCAGGTCGGCCTCGTCCACATAATAGATGCCGGTGCGGTATTGCGAACCGGTGTCGTGGCCCTGCTGGTTGATGCTTACAGGATCGATGGCCTTGAAATACATCTCGAGCAGAAACCTTAGTCCCACTTTCTCAGGGTGATATACCACGTGCACCGTCTCGGCGAATTGCGTCTTGTCGGTGCATACATCCTGATAGGTGGGGTTTTCAGTGATGCCGTTGGCGTAGCCCACCTCGGTGTCCGTCACACCCTCTATCATCTTGAAATAATGTTCGGTGCCCCAGAAGCATCCTCCGGCAAGGTAAATTTCCTTGGTTGCTGTTTTCTTGTCTTCCATGCTTTTCTTTATTGTAGAGTGTTTCGTTCTTATGTGAGAAAGGTCAGAACCTGATTTCTATTCGTTCTCCGTCTTCATTGTAATATGAGAACAGGAAATTCTTCGGGGTGATGACCACGGGCTCTATCTTGGGCCGAACATACCTTGCGGCCCTGCCCGGTTTTAAAAACGCAATTGTGAGATGGCACTGATACGACTCATAGGGATAGTCGTTCGGGAAGTTGGCCATGATGATGCGGTGGGTCTCATTGATGGCCTCCGACCAGACACCACATTTCAGCACGTCGTTCTCAGGGCGCTCAAAGATGGAGACATCGGTGAGTTGTGCACGATAGGCGGAAAGGTCCATCAAGTAGGTCTTCAGTTCCTCCAGGTCGACATCGTTCTTCAGAAATGAGGCCAACGTGATGTGGTATTTGGTTTCAAGCCCGAAATAGTAGTTCGCCTCGTCAATGAACAAGTCGTCGTGGGGTATAAGTGATTGCAACTCCGTGACAAATACAGGCTCCTCATACTCCACCATGAGCGTGGCGGTGTGTTTTCGCTCAATATGCGTATCTGTCGGTCCTTCTCGACCATCAGCCTGCGATGCCACGAGAAAAAAGGTCATGGCAAGCAGTGCCGCAAGTAGAAGCGATGGTCGCGTAGATGGCAAAAGCCCCTTGCTGTTCATATATCTAATACATTTGGGTCTGGGTTACAAAAATACTCATTTTTCATCAAAAAATATGCTCTTGTCCAAAAATACACGGCTTGAATGAATATATTTCATGATATATAAAAAAAACAGGAGGAAAAAATCACTTTTCCTCCTGCCCACTATTTGTGATTCTTAATCATTCAGGGTTCTCACGAATCCTTGTCATTCTTCATACTAATCATTTGCGTTTTACAAATTAACTATTCTGATTATAACCTAACTAAAATGTTTCCAACACTAAACTAACTGAACTTTTTTTATTGTCTTATAAGAATGGAATCTTTGTAATTGATTTATTTTCTTGGTTGAGCGTATATAATGAGGCGCAGCATATCTGCCTCCTCTGTTTTCAGCAAAATTCCATTCTTCTTGGTTTCTTCAAAATATGCATTTCGTCACGATATGTCATTTGTGAAGTGAGTGCAGGGTGCAACCCCGGCATATCTCAGTTTTTTCGCTATCCTTGACGCCAATTTAAATTAGATGCTGCAAAAATAGCAAAAAAAGCCCCATGCATCTATGCTCAATATATTTGTTTTGTTCCCAAATGTATTGTCGATACATTAGGGCGCCAATTGGATACATCTCGGAAGACAATAGTTAAAAAAAGATATAGGTTGGGCAAATAAAGCGTCTTGACCTACATAAATGCCTTTTTTTTTGTTAACTTTGTTTGGTAAACCAACATACCGCATAATGAAACTGCGATACCTGACTTTTTGGATGGTCCTGGCACCTCTGTTCTCGTGCTATGCTACCGATTATTTTTTCCGCAACGTGAATGTGAAAGACGGATTGGTCGACAATTTCGTGAGAGACATCGTGCGCGACAGTCAGGGATACATGTGGTTTTCCACAGTCAACGGACTGAGCCGCTACGATGGTTACCGGCTCCGAAACTATATGCCCAAAGAATATGGGGGCACTTCCAACGATGTCAGGTTGGTGAGAGAAACGGCCGATTCCACACTTTGGATGTTCAGCGGGGGAACGCTCTTTACTTACAATCGCAAGATGGTTGTATGGAATAAGGATGGCGCGCAGCACCTTGCCAAATTGGGAATTCAAGGCACGGCAAAAGTGTTTTATGTCGACGACAGGCTCAACCTTTGGGTGGTTACCGAATATGGAATTTTCCATTACGATTTCGGGCAGAAAGCATTGCACCATATCGCCAACTACACCAATTCGTCAATCTTGAGTCTTGTCGCGAGAAATGGTGTGACGGTTGTCGTTACTACCGACTTCAAGATTTTCGAGGTGGCGCTCAGGGAAAAAAGGCTTGTCCTTATAGGACAGACAAAAGACGTGCCCTACGACCGTGACAACCGGATGTTTCTCGACCACAACATGAACTTGTGGTTTTACAACTCTCACTCTCTGGCTGGTACCCAATGGCTCTTCTCGCTGAAGACCCGCCAGTGGCGACAGGCTCAGGAATTGAGGCAAGTGGGCAATTTTTCGGTTAACGCCATTTCAGAGGATAACAATGGTTGCCTATGGGTGGGAACGGGAAATGCCGGTATCTTCGTCTTTGAAAACCAAAACGACCAACTTGTCCTGACCGAGTCGAAGGGCATGAATGCTTTTGTCTCTATCAGTAGCCATATCACTACTTTCTATCTCGACGACAACAACACGATGTGGGTGGGGTCGGCAAAACTGGGCATCGCCTATACCGATATGTGCAGTCCGCGGTTCAATATCGTTTCCACCGTTGAGTCTGAGGATGTGAGCGCGCTGCTCTACGACAGATCTGGAAACTTGTGGATAGGATATGACGGAGGCGGCGTGAGCAGGAGGACGCCTTCGGGCGTTGTCACTCATTATTCGGCATTGGGCAGCATGCTGCCCTCCAACATCGTCACATCGCTGGCTCAGCATGCCGACGGATCACTTTTGGTGGGCACGTATGGCAGCGGCATTGCCAAGTGGGATGGGGCTAGGTTCCAGCCTTTCCGTTCCGATTGTGCCGACCTCAGATACGTGAAGGCCATGGCCATTGACAAACATGGTAACTTGTGGGTGGCCACAGTGGATAGGGGCGTGGTGAGAGTTGGAAAAGAAGGAAGGGCTGATCTCTTCAACACGGCCAACTCTCTGCTTGCCTCAAATGGTGTGCTGAGTTTGGCATGCGACTCTTTGCGCGACATTATATATATTGGTACGTCGATGGGCGTCTCTGCTTACGATTGCGCAAAAGGCAATTTCGCCTCGATTCCACAACTTGACAAATTGAAAGACTCCTATGTGTCATCGTTGCTCGTAGGTCATCACGGCATACTTTACGCTGGTAGCCGCGATGGACTATGGGCTTACTACCCCAAAAACGACACCATGCAGCGACTAACCATTGATCAGGGCATGTCGCACAATGTCATCAGGGCCATGTCGGAGAGTGAGAATGGACTATGGGCCAGTACCGACAATGGGCTCACCTGGATTTCCGTGCAGATGGACGAGAACCATCAGGTGGCTTTCCAGTGCTTTCCCTTCCTTGATCCCGATGGGCTTCACAATGTCGTGTTCTCCGACAATGCTGCTTGTTCCACCCCCGACGGACAGGTGCTGATGGGCAGTTTCTCAGGTTACGTCAGCATATCACCCGAGAATATCGTTCCCCGATACCAGAAGCTTCAGGTCAGGTTTACCGATTTTAGGGTAAATGGCGAGATTGCTGTGAGGACGTCAGACATCTTCACCATACGCCATAACGACCACCTCGGTGTCTCGGTATCGGCCATGGTGCCCGCCATGAACCAGAAAGTGAAATATGTTTATCGGCTCAAGGGTGAGGAAGACTGGGTAAGGGCACCTGGAAACATTCTCTATTTGGTGTCCTTAAGTCCGGGAACGCATGTGTTGCAGGTGAAAGCCATTCTACCAGGTATGTCGGAAAGCGAGATTGCTGAGATGACCATCAAGGTGATACCGCCTTACTGGAGGTCGCGGCCGGCCATGGCATTCTATCTGCTGCTGCTCTTGGGCATCTTGTATCTCGTCTATCGTAACATGAAATTGAGGCAGAAACGCGAACTTGACATCAAGCAGTTGGAACTCAATCTCAAGAAGTATGAGATGGAGGAAGAGAAAATCAGGTTCTTTACCAACGTCAGCCACGATCTGAAGACCCCGTTGACGTTGGTGGTGGCACCCTTGGAGAAAATCCGTGAGGCCAACTTGCCCGGGAGCATCCGCACCGAAGTGGATGTGGCATGGAGGAATGCGCGTCAGCTCTACGACCTTATCTTGCAGTTGCTCGACTTCCGACGGCTGGATGTGGGCAAGGAGTCGCTTCATCTCAAGCATGGCGATATCGTTGCTTTTGCCCGCCAGACGGTACAGGCATTCACCTACTATGCCACACGCAAGCAGATTGACATGCAGATGAAGCTTCCCGACGAAACCGTGGAAATCGATTTCGATGAGAATAAGCTGCGGCGTGTGATCACCAATCTGTTGTCGAATGCCTACAAATACAATGTCGACAACGGAAAGGTGGTGTTCTCGCTCGCTGTCAAAGGCGAGGAACCCCAAAGGCAGATGGTCATCAGCGTGGCCGACACCGGGATAGGTGTGGCCGACAAGGAGCATGTCTTCGACCGCTTCGTGCAGGAATCTCACGGGCATGAGCAGGAAGGCAGTGGATTGGGACTCCATATCGTCAGGCAGTATGTGGAGATGATGCAAGGTCAAATCACCGTGACCGACAACAAGCCACGGGGCAGTATCTTCACCGTTGTGCTGCCAGTGATGAAGTCGGTGGAAGACGATGGCGATACGAATGGCACACTTGACGACGAGGTCGGAATGACTGGCATGGGCGACACCGACCAGCCTGCT
Source organism: uncultured Prevotellaceae bacterium (assembly GCA_902786665.1). Lineage (GTDB taxonomy): Bacteria > Bacteroidota > Bacteroidia > Bacteroidales > Bacteroidaceae > Prevotella. The sequence continues at coordinate 21,316 of CADADN010000043.1, forward strand.
CGGCATCAGCCCTCCATCTTGGTGGTGGAGGACAACACCGATGCCCGGCTCTTCCTCCAGCGCAGCCTTGAGGATGAATACAACGTGCTCATTGCCGCCAACGGAAAGGAGGCGCTTGAAGTCCTGGCGAAAAACGATGACGTGAGCCTTGTCATCAGCGACGTGATGATGCCGGTGATGGACGGACTGCAGTTGTTCCGTCAAATCAAGCACGACATCAACTACTCGCATATTCCCGTGGTCTTGCTTACGGCCAAGAGCAGTGAGGAGAATATTGTGGAGGGCCTCGAAGAGGGGGCCGCCGACTACATCACCAAGCCGTTTAGTCTGGCGGTGCTGAGACTTCGTATCAGGAAAATCCTGGAATGGACGCAACAGACGCATCATAACATCGCGTCGGGCATAGAGATCAAACCCAGTGAGATCACGGTGAGCTCACTCGATGAGGAACTCATTGCCAATGTCATTGCCAAAATAGAGGAGAATATCGGCGACGTCAACTATTCGGTAGCCCAGCTCAGCAGTGCGGTGGGTATGACGCGTGGGCACCTTTACAAGAAACTCATGGCCATCACGGGCAAGTCGCCCATCGAATTCATCCGGATCATCAAGATGAAACGGGGCAAGAGCTTGCTCGACCAGGGCAAGACCAACATCTCGGAGGTGGCCGACATGGTGGGCTTCTCTGCCAAGCAATTCTCCCACTACTTCAAAGCCACGTATGGCGACACTCCGTCCGATTACCTGAAGAAACGAAAGAAATAACCATATTTATTATCAACATGAAGAACAGCAGTTTAAGACGTGTGGTGATGACGGCTGCCGCATTGTGCGCGGCCATCGCCATACAGGCGGGCAAGTATCAGCATTTCAAGGTGTCGACCTATATACGGGCACAGGATGTGGTCCGGATGGATGACGACAAATTCCTCAAATCCACTTGGGAGACCGTGAGCAGTCAGGTAGACCTCGACAAGATTTATATCGAGACCCATCGCGACGCATACACCGTGCCCGAGAAGATTGTCTACAAAGTGAAGAAATTCTTCCTGTCAAAAGGGTTGCAGGTAGGAGGAGGTATTACCTTCACCCGGTCGGAGCCCACCGATTTTGAAACCTATAGCTATGCCCGTGAGAACGAACGTGAGCAGGTGAGGCAAATATCGGAGTTCACCGCACGGCTGTTCGACGACTTCATTCTCGATGACTTCTTCTTCATCGACCTGAAAAACGACGACGAGATTGCGGCAAAGGGAAACAAGAGTTGGACCGAATACCGCCTCCGTCTGATGGCCGATGCCGGACGCGAACTGGTGGTGCAACCTGCCAAGGCGGTCAATCCCAAGGTGAAGGTCATCATCAAATATCCCAACTGGTATGACCATTTCCATGGGTTGGGATTCAACCTCGAGGAGGAGCCCACCTATTTCGACGGACTTTGGACAGGCACCGAGACCCGCGATCCCGGTTCGGCGCAGCATTTGCAAAACTATCTGAGTTACAACATCGTACGCTATTTCGACAATATCGCTCCTGGCCGTAACTTCGGTGGATGGGTAGATGCCGGTGGCATCAATATGAGCATGGACAGATATGCCGAGCAACTCCATCTCACCATGCTGTCGAAGACGCCCGAAATCATCCTGTGGAACTATATGCAGTTGGCCGAGGTCAAGATCTCTCCCAACATGAGGGCACCATGGCAGTCGGATGGAGGCAACAGTTTTAGGTACGACGATATGGTGGCGCCGTTCACCAAGAATGGCAAGACCATCACTCCAACTACCATGGCACGCTTCGCCAACCAAACCCTTCATCAGACCGACCAACTGGTGGGCGCATTGGGAAAGCCCATCGGACTGGTTTCCTATAAGCCCTATCATTCGTCGGGTGAGGATTTCTTGCAGAATTACCTGGGCATGATCGGTCTGCCCATGGACATGCACCCACAATGGGTGGATGGCAAGATGCAGGTGCTGCTTACCGAGCAGGCGGCCAAAGACCCGCAAATCGTTGAGAAAATCAAACAGCAGCTGAAGAAGGGTGGCGACGTCATCATCACTACCGGACTCCTCAAGGCCATACGCACCCAACTGGCCGATGTGGTGGAACTCTACTGTGGCGACCTCAAGGCCATCGTCAACGACTTTGGCTTCTTCGGCAAGTCCGAACGCGAGTTCATCATCCCGCAGGTGAAGTATTTCACCAACGATGCCTGGGAAGTGGTCAGTGCCGGGCGCCCGCTGCAGGGAGGCGTGTCGGGCTATCCCATCCTCCTGCGCGACACCTACTCCAAGGGGATGCTTTTCGTGCTTACCATTCCCGACGATTTCGGCAATCTCTACGACTTCCCCGCTCCCGCACTCAATGTCATCCGCCGTGCCATGAGCAAGGATGTGGGTGCATACATCGAGGGACCGTCAAAAGTGGCGCTCTTCCCTTACGACAACAAGACGATGGTGGTAGAGAACTTCAACGACAACGCTGTCAGTCTCCGGGTGGTGGTCAATGCCAAAGTGGGTGCTCTGCGCAACCTCCTCACTGGCGAGCAACTCAAACCGGCCGAACGGCAGCCCGCCGGTGGCTCACCTTATTTCCGCAACCGCTTCTATGGCTATTCTGATGGTCAGACGGTGTTCGACATTCAGCTGCCTGCACATAGTTACATCGGATTGGGGTATTGAAAGATGGTTTGAGATTTGAGGTTTGAGGTTTAAGGTTTATCATTCTTCGCATGATGAACATCGGATGCGCCTCGGCAATTAGAGCAAGCTCTATCGCTCGGCTTGCACGATGTTTGAGGTTTAAGGTTTAAGAATTTAGATTGGAGGACTAATGTCTGAACTCCTGAACTTCTGAACTCCTGAACTTCTTGACAAATGTCTGAACTCCTGAACTCCTAAAATAGTGATATTAAAACAATTCTAAATATGAAGACAGCAAGAACCAAATGCTTCTATGCCATTGTGGCCGCCATGATGACAATGGCAGGACATGCCCAAAACAGTAAGTCGGCATTGATGGCCAATGAGGATAGAATAAACCAAGTGATCAACGATATGACGCTGGAGGAGAAAATCGATATGTTGCATGGGAAAAACATGTTCTCCTCGGCTGGCGTACCACGACTGGGCATCGCCGACGTGGAATATGCCGATGGACCCTTCGGCATACGCGAGGAAATGGAACCCCACTCATGGAATTCCCTGCACCTGGATACCGACTCGGCCACGTTTTTCCCTACTGGGTCGGCACTGGCTGCCACTTGGAGTACAGAGTGGGCCTACGCCTATGGCCGCGGAATGAGCCGGGAGGCCAGGCTCCGTGGCAAGGACATGATTCTCGGTCCGGCCATCAACATCCAACGCTTCCCCACAGGCGGACGTACCTATGAGTATCTGAGCGAAGACCCTGTGCTGAGCGGAGCGCTGGCCGTAGCCTATACCCGGGGGGTACAGGATGATGGCACGGCGGTGTGCCTGAAGCACTATGCCCTGAATAATCAGGAAGACTACCGTGGATTTGTGGATGTGCGGGTGTCCGACCACGCCATGCACGAGATATATCTCCGCCCGTTCGAGATGGCTGTCAGAGAGGCCGACGCCTGGGGCGTGATGGCGGCATACAACAAGGTGAATGGCCGCTGGTGCTCAGAGAATGAGCATCTGCTCAATACCATCCTAAGAAAGCAATGGGGATTTCCAGGCATCGTGATCAGCGACTGGGGTGGGGTACACTCCACGGTCGATGCTCCCGTGGCCGGACTGAATGTGGAGATGCCCGGAAGCAGGTTCATGGGAAAGGCACTTCTCGACTCGGTGAAGGCTGGCAAGGTGAGCATGGAGGTCATCGACCAGCGTGTGAGAGAGATCCTCAGGGTGAGAATGGCGGTAAAACCTGTTCCTGCAAATGAGGCCAATCGGGTGCCTGTGGGCAATGCCGAGGAGATGAAAACCGCGCTCGAGGTGGCACGCCGCTCCATCGTGTTGCTCAAGAACGACAATCTGCTGCCTATTGATACCAAACGAATCAAGAAAATCGTGGTCGTTGGCGAGAATGCCGTGACCAAAATGGCTCAGGGTGGCGTAGGTGCCGGTGTGAAGACCCGGTGCGAGATCACTCCTCTTGAGGGGTTGCGCGATGCTTTGGGCAATCAGGTGCGTATCACTTATGTGCAGGGCTACAAGAGTTTCGACCGAAGCAGCCGTGACAAGAAGATGACTCCGCAGCAACCTGCCGACCGCACGCTCCTTGCACAGGCCGTCAAGGCGGCGCGCAAGGCCGACTTGGTCATCTTCTTCGCAGGCGATAACCGTGAGGTGGAGACTGAAGGCTCCGACCGCAAGTCCATCACGTTGCCGTCTGGACAAGACGAACTGGCCGTCGCTTTGGCAAAGGCCAGCAAACGGCTGGTGACCGTTGTCGTGTCGGGAGGACCGGTGGATGTGAGCACCGTAAGCGAGGTGTCGGGAGCGCTGTTGGCTTCGTGGTTCAATGGTTCGATGGGTGGCAAGGCGCTGGCCGAGGTGCTCACGGGCAGCATTTCTCCCTCGGGCAAGTTGCCGATGACCTGGCCACGACGCCTGGAGGATGTGCCGGCGTATGCTACGGGCTCTTACCCACAGCAACTCAACGACAATAGCCAGGGCGATATCTTTGTGGGGTTGGTGAACAACCAGCACAACGACCGTCGCCAGCAACTCGTCGCCAACTATGCCGAGGAGGAACTGGTGGGATATCGGTGGTATGACCGCAAAGAGGTGCCCGTGGCCTATCCTTTCGGCTTTGGACTGTCTTATGCCCGGTTCGAGTATGCCGATGCCACCATCGTTCCCACTGCTGAGGGATTCGATGTGCGCTTCACGCTCACCAACACCTCCACTTTCGATGCCGAGGAGGTGGCTCAGGTGTATGTCTCCCGGCCCGATTCCCACCTCAGCCGACCAGTGAAAGAACTCAAGGCCTTCAAACGGGTGGCGTTAAAGGCAGGCGAGCGCAAGAACATCTCTATACCTGTGAGGCGTGCCGACCTCTGCCATTGGGACGAACCGGCCCAGTGCTGGATGCTGGAGCCGGGAAGAATCGTCGTGCATGTGGGCGGTTCATCCGATAGCTTGCCTTTGGAAGCCGTGACAGAGATGTGATGATGGCCTTCGGCTTACGTTATTCTCCCTTGAGATGCTTGAGTTCGCTGGGGGTGAAGTCGTCGGTCGAGGCCTTCCACTGTGGGTCGGGCATATACCACCAAAGTTTGTTGAAATAAGCCTTCAGTTTGGCATCCTTGAACACGTAGCCACGGTGGGCGTAGGGTAGGTTGCGGAGGATGCGCTTGTTGACGGGCTTATCGCTCCAACTGGGAACGTAGGTCTGGCTGCGGTCATAGAAGTAACCAAAGGGGTAGGCCTCCTCGCTGAAACTGGTATAGATATCGGCCGAGCTGATTTCCAGTTCGTCGGTGGGCTTGAAATTCAGTTTATGCCATTCCAAAGTGCCGTTGCGGAGTGCTACCTCAGTGTATGTGGTCGATTCGTTGAAGTTGTTCTTGCGGATTTTGCCCTTGCCTTCGGTCACCTTGAAAGGTGCGGAACGGAAAATGCTGTCGGCAATGATGAAGTGCTTGGCTGTGCCATCGGCCTTGATGCGCAGCGTGAAGTCGTCTATCTGGTGGTTGGCCCATCGCATGGCCGGTGACAGTTTGTAACTCACTTCGAAGGTGCGGCCCACGCCATACGCCATGTCATAGCGATAGGTGTGGTGCACGTAGTTGATACCCTCCTTGAAGTGGGCGGTGAAATAATAGGCATAAGCGAAGGGCACGTAGTCATCGGCCTTGGCGTCGTAGAGCGTATGGCTCTCGCTTTTACTGAGGTCGTATTTCTTCAGGTCGATGGGCTTGAAATCGCAGTCCTTGTCGTAATCAGAGCTTACAACGGCATTGCGGTAGTTCAATAGTTCACCGTTCAGTGTCACAGTGAAGTCGTAGATATAAGGGTGCTTGCCATCCTTGTGAATTTCGGCATCGTCGGAATTGTAGGGTGGACTGGCCTCGAAACCCATTTCCACGGTCTTGGCTTTACCCTTGTTCATGAATTCATATTGTACATCTACTAAGGCATAGCCATCGTCGCAAAGGCTGATGGTGAGTACTTCCTTGGCTACGGAAATGTCGGTCTCTTGAATGGGCACAAGCTGGTTGCCTGTCATGTAATACACTCCGTCGTTGGCTTGGGCCGTGGTGGCCATGAGCCACATGAAGAGCATTGCGAGGATTTGGGTTGTTCTTGATTTCATCGGTAAATTGTAGTTAGGTTGTTATGTGTTTGTGGGCTTCTCTTTTCTGTCCGTTACTGATTCGGAGACACAAAAGCCGAAGCTTTTCTTTCTTTTCACGCAATCTGGTATTGTTAGATATTGGTGCAATATTAATAGTTTTTCTTCAAAACTGCAAATATCTCTTCCTTTTTGTTGCCATTCTTTTGGATATTTCCTAAATTTGCATGGTAATACATTTTCAAATTCAAATGTCTTGTCCTATGAGAAATTATTTGCTGTTCGTTTTATTCGTTTTTTGTAGTTGGGGGTTCAACTTGCATGCCCAGCCTCTGGTAGCCACACATGTGGAGACCGGTGATGTGGAAGGTGTTGTAGATGGGGGCGACTTGGCCATATACAAGGCTATCCCTTATGCCGCACCTCCGGTAGGTGACTTGAGGTGGAAGGAGCCCCAGCCGGCCAAGCCTTGGACTGGGGTGCTGAAGGCCGACCAGTTTGGTCCCTGGCCACCACAACCCTCACGACCAGGACTCACTCCCGAGATGATGAGCGAGGACTGCCTGTATTTGGCTATTGCCACACCAGCCAAATCCACCAAGGACAACTTGCCTGTGATGGTGTGGATTCATGGTGGTGGCTTCCAGACCGAGCATTATGCCGGTGACCTCTGGACCAGTCTTGCACGCAGGGGAGTGGTCGCCGTGAGCATCGAGTACCGCACGGGCGCACTGGGCTTCATGGCTCATCCCGAACTCACGAAGGAGTCGCCCACAGGCCATTCGGGCAACTATGGACTGCTCGACCAAATCTATGCCCTGAAGTGGGTGCAGCGCAATATCGCTAACTTTGGAGGCGACCCCTCGAAGGTGACCATCTTTGGCGAGTCGGCCGGTGCCATCAGTTGTAGCATTCTGTGCGCCTCGCCGCTGGCAAAAGGACTCTTCCGCGCTGCCATCAGCCAGAGTGGTGGCTCATTCGCTCCCTGGAGCGATTCGCCCAACCGCACCATCACCGTCAACTCGTCGCAGAAGGGTGCCGAACAGCATGGACTGGCATTCCAAAAGCACTTGAAGAAGAAATCCATCAAGCAGATGCGCAAGTTGGATGCTCAGGCGATGACAGGCAATGATGTGGGGTTTGGTGGTTTTTGGCCTGTGGTCGATGGCTATGTGATCACCGACGATGCCTACCGCAACTATGAGCGAGGCAATTATAACGACGTGCCCGTCATCGTGATGACCAACTCCGACGAGGGGTCCATGATTTCCTCACATATGCTTGCCTCTGGCGGCCTGCCCGTAGATGCATATAAAGAGGGACTGAAAGGCATTTTCGGCGCTTTCAGCGACGAGGCGCTACAATTCTTTCCTGGTAGCACACCCGAGGAGGCCGCATACAGCAATGGTGACTTCTTCCGCGATCTGGGCTTCGCCTGGCCTTCCTTCGCCTGGGCTTGCCTACAGAACAAAACGGGCAAGAATCCGGTTTATGCCGCTTACCTCGACCAGCCCTCCTCGCTCACGCTCACAGGAGGCGAGAAACGCCGTGGTGTGTCGCATGCCGACGATATCCTCTACCTGAACAATGCCTATCTGCGTGAGCCTGGAAAATATCCCGCCGAGGCTGCCCTTACTGAGATTATCCAGCAATATTGGGTGAACTTTGCCAAGACGGGCAACCCCAACGGCAAGGGCTTGCCCTATTGGCCTGCTTTCGACAAGGACCGTCCCACGACAATGCAGTTTGCCAACGGGGCCTCGCTCATTATGGTGCCCAACCGCGACAAGATTGATTTCCTCGAGCGATTCTTCAAGTGGAAGAGGGAAGAGACGGAGCGTGAGCGCTGAACTAAAACTAGTTGAGCGAAAGCGATACTTCATTATTATCATACATACTAACTAACTGTTTGTCAATTTATGAGAAAAGCATTTTTCATCGCTGCTTGTATGGTGAGCCTTACCATGTCGGCGCAGAAACAACCCCCTCTCGTCTACGACGTGGAGGACACGGGCGCGAAAATGGCCACTCCGGTGATGCTCACCGCCAATGAGTTGCCTGTGGTCAACACGCTCCGCAACCCTCTCTTGTTCTCTAACGGAAAAAAGAAAGTGAAGAAGTTCAAGGACTGGGAGCGCCGCCGGCATGAGATATCCAGTCTCATCCAGCATTATGAGATAGGTACCAAGCCTCAGACGTCGGACTGCACGCTGAAGGCCCGTATGGATGGCGACACGCTCATCGTCGATGTGACCCGTGGAGGACAGACGCTCACGCTGAAGTCGCATATCCGCTACCCCAAGGTGGGAAAGGCACCCTATCCGGTGCTCATCGGAACCAGTAACATCTCATTGCCCCGGCAGTTGATCGACGACATGCCGCTGGCTACCATGGTCTACCGCGAGTCGCAGGTCAATGGATACACACAATGGGGGAGAAACAAGAAGGACCGTGGCCAACATGAGTTCGACCGGCTCTATCCCGAATTGGTAGACAATGGCGCCTACAGCCAATGGGCATGGGGCTTGAGCCGGCTTATCGACGGACTGCAGCAACTGGGTCCGGAAAAGACACGTATCGACACCCGGCACATTGGTGTGACAGGATGCTCGTACGCTGGGAAGATGGCCCTCTTCTGTGGCGCGTTCGACGAGCGTGTGGCGCTCACCATCGCCCAGGAGCCTGGTGGCGGTGGTGCTGCGGCATGGCGTGTGTCGAACAAACTCGACAGTGTGGAAACGCTCGACCGCACCGACTATCACTGGTTCAAGGAGTCGTTGCGCACGTCGTTTGGTGAGGACAACACCTTCCGCTTACCTTACGACCATCATGAACTGGTGGCCATGATCTGTCCCAGGGCTGTGCTGATGCTGGGCAATACCGACTATCGTTGGTTGGCCGACGAGTCGGGTTATGTGTCGATGAGTGCGGCAGCCACGGTATGGCAGCATTTTGGCATTGCCGACAGGGTAGGGTTCTCCATCCTAGGTGGGCATCCACACTGTATGTTGCCCGAGGCACAGTATCCTGCGGTCAAGGCCTTCATCAACCGATTCCTCCTCGGTGGCAATGATGACACTAGCAACGTGCGGTTCGCACCCGATTTCACCGGTAAGGTAGACTTGAGCCGATGGATCAATTACCCATAACAAGGATTCTGGTAACCAAAAACGAGGCACAACCATTTGCAGTGCCTCGTTTTTGCTCCTTCTCCCTTTTCGTATACGGCCGCCTTGGTGCGTTCCCTCCATCACTTGCCTTTCCACCATTCGTTTTGCTCACAACTATTAAATTTCTATTATTGTGATAGATTTCAATCCAAAAATAAGTACCTTTGAGGAAAATTTGGGAAAGGTGATGAGATATATACAGCTTGTGATTCTTGCTATCTTATTGGTATCGTGCAATTTCAATCAGCAAAATCGCAGTCTTGCAGAGACCGATAGCATGTTGTTGAAAAAACCTGAGCGGGTTTTGGCCATCTTGGATTCTATGGAGAAGGTGGCCAGCCTGAATGATGATGAGCAGATGCATCTTGTATGGAACCGGGCGTTGGCCCATCAGGCATTGGGAATGTCGTTGGCCGAGGATGAACAACTGCCCGAAGCCATAGCCTATTACAGGAAGGATGCCGACAAACAAACCGATAGTTACCTTTTGGAGGCAATATACCTGAACTGGACGGGCAAGGAAAATGATGCGATAAAGGCGATTGATAAAGGACTCGCGAATATTGCTGATATAACGAAGCGAGTCCGACTATTGGAGACCAAGGCTTCCATCCTTGAGCATCAACGGAAATTCGACCAAGCCGTAGGCGTATTGAAAGAGGCCTTGGACTATGCCAAGACGAAACGCGAACAAGCCATCCTTCAATATAGAATGGGGCTGAGTCTCTCACTGTTAGGCGAGGGGCGGTCGGATCATTTCTACGAAAGAAGCATTCGGTTGGCAAAAGAGAGCGGCGATACGACGATGGCATGTGAGTTTATGCGCAATTATGCCGACTTTTTGGCTAACAACGGGCAATATCGTCGTTCAAACGATTTTTACTACCAAATAGTACAAATGATGCCACAGATAGATGAGTTGTCGGCCATACAGGCGGCCATGGCGAGCAACTACATCAATCTGCACAAACTTGACTCCGCCCGCATCTGTAATGACAAAGCAATCAGGAGCGAGGAGAAACTGGAGAGGCAGGGCTATTCGAACTTCACTGGCAGGGCCATTTTGGAGCAAGAACGATACTTGCTCGACTATGCTGAAGGGAGGACTGTGTCGTATGTGGACTTTGCCCGGTATTGCGATTCTATCACCAATGACATGCTGGCCAAGGAAAAAACCTCTAACCAACGGTTGGAGACTAAAAACCGCTTGCAGGCTGCCAACTATGAGCTGAAACTCGGTAAGCAGCGAATGGTTTGGATGCTGTCTCTGTCACTGCTCTTGCTGTTAGGAGGTGGTATAGGTGTTTACTTATATAATAGGAATAGGCTTCAGCGATTGGCAGAGGCTGAAGACAGGATAGACACCTTGACGCGAATGATCTCAGAGGCACAAGATGTAACAACGGAGGATACTTTAGATGTGGAACAGTCCAAGACCGATGATGATGCGTTCTTCAAGAAAATCCTGCTGCAGCAATTAGGCATCATCCGATTGGTTGCCAGTACGCCCACCAATCAGAATCAGGCTCTGCTCAGGCGCATTTCTGGCATTGGTGGCGGCGAGATACCAACCAACAGTCTGTTGGTGTGGCCTGATCTATATCCTGTTATCGACCGCCTTTATGACAACTTCCATACCCGCTTGATGGAACGCTATGGAAATGTGTTGACCGAAAAGGAAGAGCAGATCTGTTGCCTCTTGTGCGCGAGATTCTCGACCAAGGAAATCGGTGTTATCACACAGCAGTCGGATGCTACGATTTATGTACGCAAGTCTGCCATTAGGAAGAAGATAGGTGCCACTGAGGGACAGGATATCGTAGCCTGTGTGAACGGTGTTAAGGCCTGATTTAGGTTCCGAGAGTACAGTTTTAGATATTTATGAAATGTAACCACTGATTTTCAGATGGTTACGTTTATCTTATTAAGACTTTTTATTCGGTGGTTTAGTCGTTTTAAGGGGCTTTTTCACCCTAACTTTGCATTATCAAAAGTGTATAAACCATCAAATAAAAAGAGTATGAAAACATCAAAGAAAGTATTGGTTGCCTTAGGCGTAGTGTTGATTGTTGCATGTGCAAAAAGTGGGCATATCAATCTGCCTGGACATGGAAATCGTGAGTATAGGAATTTGGTGGAGTCTGCGGAGAATTATGTGTCCTCAAGATTGCACAATGGCGAAACAGTTGAATTTGGCAGCAAGTACAACTGTGAGGACTATATCGAAAAGGACGAGGTTCGCTTCTCAGCTAATATCGTTTTTTATGTAATTTCAGAAGATGGTACTCCAGAGAAACACATCGCCCATGTTGTCTGCAATGAGGATAAAGACAGAATAATAGAATGGAAAGATATCATATGATATGGGGGATTTGGAGCAAGCAATAGTGGTTGTTCGTCACAAAAACCAGCAGAATATCCCATATATTTTTAGGTTATTCCACCATGTTGTATTTTTGCAGCAGCATACATCCTGATGTCGTCGGGTTGATGAACAAGTTACAATGAGGCTCGCCTTTGAATACGATTTCAAGCGTCAGATTGAAAAAAATCGATATCCTTGTAGTTTTTTCATTACTTGTGCGACTAAAGGAGTAAACGATAAACATTAAAACCCTAGAGAAATGATAAGAATATGTATGAGAATAGCTGTACTCATTGCAGCTGCGATAATGAGCCTGGCGGCTATGGCCAATAAACAGGATGTGGGCGGAAAGGTGATTGACGAGAACGGACAGCCGTTGCCGTTTGTGAACGTGGTTTTGCTTTCGTTGCCCGACTCCGCTTTCATTCAGGGCGCTGTGACCGATGATAATGGCGTGTTTAATATCGTGACCACGCAGAGTGAGGGACTGCTCAAACTGTCAAGCATAGGCTACGAGACATTATATCTCCCTTATAAGGCTGCCAACGGTCTGACGATCCAGATGAAAAAGGATACGCAGATGCTGGGCGAGGTGGTAGTGAAAGGCCAATTGCCCCAGACGCATGCCAAGGGCGATGCCATGCGCACCACGGTGGCGGGAACGATACTGGAAAAAGCGGGTTCGGTGAGTGATGCACTGTCGAAGGTTCCATCGCTGGAGGCCGAGCGCGATGGTGCCGTGAAGGTGCTGGGACGTGGTGATGCCGAGGTCTATATCAATGGGCGCAAGGTGCAGGACGTCAGCGAACTCTCCCGTCTGCGCTCCGACCAGATACAGTATGTGGATGTCGTCCAGAACCCGGGTGCACGTTATGCTGCCTCGACAAAAGCCGTGGTGCGCATCACGCTGAAGAAGGCTCAGGGCGAGGGCTTAAGCTTTCAGGACAATGCGGGTGGCATGTATCAGTATGGCCACACCTTGACCAATAACCTTGACGTGAACTATCGCACGGGTGGACTCGACATCACCGCTTCGTTTTGGGCTGGCCGCTACGGACATTCGAAATCCTTGCAGGAGAATACATTGACCTACTATGCAGGCCCCGACCGAATAGATGGCGTTAGTTCACAAGAGTCAAAAAACATCTGGAAAGGATGGTCACCGCAACTTCAGGTGAACTATATGTTGAACGAGAACCACAGTTTCGGTGCCTTCTACAAATACGACCGTCATCCAAACGGCGAATACAGCAGTATGTTCTATACCGACAGTTATGAGAATGACATTTTCAAGGAGCGTTCGGAGAGTCGCATCGTACAAGAGGATGAGTTCAAGAAACATATCTTCAATGCCTATTACAACGGCAAAGTGGGCCTGCTCAGCATCGACCTGAACATCGACGGTTTGTTCGATGATACCGAGTCGCCCGGCAGCACCAAGGAAGTGACGACAGCGGCGGGCGACGCTCCGGTGAATCGCAGTATCGAGAGCAACACCATCAGCAGCAACAACTTCTGGGCCTCAAAACTCATCTTCGGATATCCAGTCTTGAAAGGCAATCTCTCACTCGGTGGCGAATACAGCTACAATCACCGGACAGATGCCTATGACTTCAAGGCTACCGATGACGTGCCCGTGAAGACTACCGACACGGAAATCAATGAGAAGTCGGCTTCTGTCTTCGTTGATTACGGCCGCCAGTTCGGTAAGGTGTATGCTCAACTGGGACTGCGCTATGAGTATCTGACAAACGACTACTTCAATTTCGGGGTAAAGGAGGATGAGGTCTGCCTCGACTATGGCGACTGGTTCCCCACGGCCGTTCTTTCTGCTCCCATCGGAAAAGTGCAGTTCTCGCTTTCTTACCGGCGCGATATTGAGCGTCCCAACTATGCCAACCTGACCAGTTCGACGGTCTATATCAACCGTTATACCTACCAGAGCGGCAATCCCTATTTGAGGCCTACCTACACCCATAGCCTGGTGATGAACGCCGCTTACAAGTGGGTGAACCTGACATTGAACTACGGCCGTGTAAAGGATGCTGTTACGATGTCCACGGAACCATATCCTGGGTCAGCCGACCCGCTCGTGAGCCTCGTGCGCCCCATCAACAGTCAGGAGGATTACGACCGCCTTACAGTCATTGCCTCCGCACGGCCCACCATCGGCTGTTGGCATCCTACTTGGGCGCTTGTCGCCATGTTCCAGAATTACAAATCGCCAACCGCCACAGGCGAGGTGATCACGCTCAGTCAGCCTTGGTTCAATGGTTCCTGGCGGAACACGTTCCTGCTGCCTCACGATTTCCGCCTGAGTGCTGACTTGGAGTGGGCCACGAAGGGAGAATACAATAATTTCCGTATAACCAACCCGCGTGTCGTCACGATTCTTGGACTGCAGAAAGACTTCGACTTGCACCGTCTCGGTTCGCTGACCTTCGATCTGCGCTGCGTGGACCTCTTCAATTCCAACAAGACCGATGCCATCCTCTTCGGTTATCGTGACCTCTCCGTGCACAACCCTGCCCGTCGCACTTTCTCGCTCGATGTGACATGGAAGTTCAACGAGGCACGCTCGAAATATCGCGGCTCTGGGGCTGGTGAAAAACAGAAAGCCAGGATGTGACAATATGCTAACATTCACGTCATGAATAACGTCAGGCATCATCAGGTGCCTGACGTTAGTGTGAAAAAAATATTCTTTTCCTGTAATTTTTTAACCCTCCCTGCGACTAATAGGATGTAACGAAAGAGACAAACAATGGAAACGAAAGCATTAGAGCAAGAATTCCTGAATATGGTCGAGGCGCAGAAGCGTGCCATATATAAGGTGTGCTACATGTATGCCAACGGACAGGACGACCTGAACGACCTGTTTCAGGAGACGGTGCTGAACCTATGGAAGAGTTATCCCCGCTATCGGGGAGACAGCACGCTCAACACATGGGTATATCGTATCGCCATGAACACTTGCATCACTTTCCTGCGTCGCTCCAATGCTCGTCCGCAGACCATACCCATGACAGCCAATGTGGCTGGCCTGATGGAAGAGGAGGAAAGCAAGACCGGACAACTGCAGGAACTCTACCGTCTCATCAACCAACTGGGGAAATTGGAGCGCGCACTGATTCTCCTGTGGCTCGAGGAGCGAAGTTATGAGGAAATGGCCGACATCCTTGGCATCTCAAAAGCCAATGTCGCCGTGAAACTCTTCCGTACAAAAGAGAAATTAAAGAAAATGTCAAACAGTTAATGGTTTTGGAATATGGAACTTGATGAATTGAAGGCCAGTTGGAACGCATTCGACAAGCGTCTGGCAGAAACAGAAATAGTGAATATGCGTATGGTAAAGGAGATGGTCACGCAGAAGACCAAGACGGCCTTCGATGGCGTTGTGGGACATAACATCTACTCCTTCGTGGTTACTCTCCTGATGATGGCCGTTGTATTCCCCTATGTCTATATGAACACGCCCATCACCACCGCCTCGTTCGTGATCGTAGAGGGGGCTATGCTGATAGGCTTGGGCATCGTGGCATGGAAACTCTGCCTGTTGTCGAAGATCGACTTGGGTGCAAAGAAGGCCAACGAACTCAGTGGCATCGTGCTGCGTTACAAGAAGATCTGTCACAACGAGACATCATGGAGCATCGCACTTGTCGCCTTCGCTATGGTTGCTTTTTACATCTCTGAGTTAGGGTTCAACAATGCTGCCGGATATGTGCTTGGAACGAGAATCTGGTTGGTTGTAGGCCTCACACTGCTTACCTTCGCCTTGGCTTTTGCTATTGGCCTCTGGCAGCGTCGCCGCCATGCCCAGCAAATGGCCGAGATAGAGCGCGGACTGGAAGAACTGAAAGAATTTGTGAACTAAATAAAGGTGTGTTCTATTAATTCTGGTTATTATGAGGTGGCATTTCCATTCGTTATATTTCGGTCGCTTTTCGCTTTTATTCGGTGCAAAGTGTCAAGTCTCCCCTCGACTAAAAATCGAAAATCGCCTCGACATAATTAATAGAACCCACCTAAAAAGTAAGGATTATGAAGTACATTCAATTGATTATCGGAATCATTTTCGTAGTGGCAAGCCTGTTGAAGTTGCTCACCCTCTGGGGCTTCCTTCATATCAGTTGGTTTGAGAGAATTTCAGACGAGCCGTGGGCCGTCTATAGTGCGCCAATCATACTTATTATCGTGGGTGCCGACCTCATTTATCAAGGCATAAAAGGCACAGGGCGTAAATAAATAATTCAAGTGTCGCTAGTTCAAACCTATCCGAAAAGAAAAAGAGACCATTATCAAAACCGATTCGCAAGTCTGCCACGACAAGTGGCGGGGTGTTAGCAGGGCGAACAATAGCGGGAGCCGTCGGTAACAAATGAGGCTTTTCGGTGTCGTCTCGGGCGAGGACTGTGTGAGCGGCGAAGCCGCGAGTTCCGCAGCCA
>CADADN010000044.1 GCA_902786665.1 uncultured Prevotellaceae bacterium
CCGCCTGCGCCGATGGTACTGCAATGCAATGCGGGAGAGTAGGTCGCCGCCTCCTTTATCAAGACAGCCCCGTCGCTCATCGAGCGGCGGGGCTTTGTCATTTTCTCCTATCACCTCCTGTCACCTCCTATCACCTTCTGTCACCTTCTGTCACCTCCTTTGTTTGTGTGCGCACACAATAAAATGTTTTAAAATCTACCTCGAAAGTCTTATGAAATCTTAAAATAGGTCAATAGTTGCTATTTATTGGTGGTTATATGACAATTATTTTGTACCTTTGCATCGAGATAATTAAGGAACGCATACTTATCTTCTTGATGTCAAGGGGCGTTCAAAGTATTAACAGGAGCCTTTTGCTTGGCGTTGACATTTCAGCCAGCACTTTTGTTTTGTTTAGGCTCCATAAAAAAAATTATAATGAAGACTGCATTGAAAAATTGTTTTGTAGTGATTGCATTTCTTATGTTGGCAAACCATTCGTCAGCTCAAACTTCCTCCTATGACTGGAGTTCTGTGATTGATGCAATAATGATGGTTGAAAGCAGGGGAAATTGCAACGCTCGTAATGGAATCTACTGTGGACCTCTCCAGATTGCACCTTGTCTTGTCACCGAGGTTAACAATATCCTCAAGCGTCGCAACAGCACAAAGAGATATACGCTCAACGACCGTTTCAGCAAGGAAAAGTCAAAGGAGATGTTCGTCATCATTCAGTCTTATTACAATCCTACCAATAATGTAGAGCGTGCCATCCGTATGTGGCAAGGTGGCATCGGCTACAAAGTGAGATCAACACAAAGATATTTTGAAAAAGTTATGAGTTATCTCAACTAAGAGACTTTCTCATACGCGACAAGGCGGTTTCGATAAGAAACCGCCTTGTCGCGTATATGGGATGTTGATATTGGAAGGGGATGACCAAAAGGTCATCCCCCCTTGCTTTTTAATAGCTTCTGGCAATGATGACACGTGCTACGGAAGGTTTTCCGCTCACCATGTCCACACCAGGTGTTTGCTCTACTCCGAAGGGTACGCAACGAATGGTAGCCTGAGTCTCCTCTTTGATGCGTGCCTCGGTTTCTGCGGTGCCGTCCCAATGGCAAAGGAAGAAGCCTCCATCTTTCACGCGCTCCTTGAACTCTTCGTAGTTGTCGCATTCATAGATGCGTGAGTCACGCCATTGACGGGCCTTCTCAAGCATGGAGGTCTGGATGTCTTTCAGCAGTTGCTCCACATATTCTACAATGCCGTCGAGTTGATGCGTCTCCTTTTCCAACGTGTCACGGCGCATCACCTCGATGGTGCCGTTCTCCAAGTCGCGACCTCCCATCACCAAACGGACGGGAACACCTTTCAATTCATAGTCGGCAAACTTGAATCCGGGACGTTTGTTGTCTGAGTCATCATATTTCACAGAGATGCCGGCAGCGCGCAAGGCGCTGATGACAGGCGACAGACGTTCGCTGATGGCAGCCAATTGCTCTGCACCCTTTGTGATGGGTACGATGACCACTTGGATGGGAGCGAGTTTTGGAGGAAGCACCAGGCCATTGTCGTCGGAGTGGGTCATGATGAGGGCACCTATCAGACGTGTGGAAACACCCCATGAGGTGGCCCATACGTATTCAGGCTTGTTCTCTTTGTTCAGGTAGGTCACCTCGAATGCCTTGGCGAAATTCTGTCCAAGGAAGTGTGAGGTGCCGCTTTGCAGAGCCTTGCCGTCTTGCATCATCGCCTCTATCGTGTAGGTGTCTAGGGCCCCGGCAAAGCGTTCCGTCTCGCTCTTCACACCCTGGACGACAGGCATGGCCATCCATTGCTCGGCAAAGCGGGCGTAAACCTCAAGCATCTTGCGAGCCTCTTCCTCGGCCTCCTCACGGGTGGCGTGTGCCGTATGACCTTCCTGCCAAAGAAATTCTGACGTGCGAAGGAAGGGGCGTGTGCGCATTTCCCAACGCATCACGTTGCACCATTGATTGCACATCAATGGAAGGTCTCGCCAGGACTGTATCCAATTCTTATAGGTGTTCCAAATGATGGTTTCCGAGGTGGGGCGCACAATCAACTCCTCTTCCAACTTGGCCGAAGGGTCCACCTCCACACCACTTTTGTCCTCTTTTGCACGAAGGCGGTAATGGGTCACCACGGCGCACTCCTTGGCAAAGCCCTCTACGTGCTCTGCCTCTCGAGACAAGAATGATTTGGGAATCAGCAAGGGGAAATAGGCATTCTGGGCACCCGTTTCCTTGAACATCTTGTCCAATTCCTGTTGCATCTTCTCCCAGATGGCATAACCATAGGGTTTGATGACCATGCAACCGCGAACGGCAGACTGCTCTGCCAGGTCGGCTTTCATTACCAAGTCGTTGTACCACTGGCTGTAGTTCACCGACCGCTTTGTCATTTCTTTTAGTTCTTTTGCCATTGATTTAGTTATAATTGATTTTTATTCCATCATTTTTAACCATGACATTGCTGCATCAAACAGCATTCTTGTCATTATGAGGGAAATGGATGAATATTGACTGCAAAATTACCAAATAATAATCAAAAACCCTTCTACACCTTTTTATTATTTTTCATTTATCATGATGGAAAGTGGTTTTTATGCAATAACATTGTATCAGATTACTTAAAAAAGGATGTTTTTTTCAAAAAATAACACTTTTCTTTTGTTATCAAAATGATTTTGTACTATCTTTGCAACATCTTAATGCTCATGAAAGGGCAAAATGCCATAGAGCAAAGAAGACTTGATTTATTAACATTATAATTTTTTAATGATGAAAAAGATTAATTTTATCGCATACGTTATGTGTGCATTGATGGTGGTGGGATGCTCCACTGCTGCAGGTACGGGTACTCTTCTTGGTGCTGGTGGTGGCGGCGCTCTTGGAGCACTCCTCGGACAAATCATTGGCCACGACACTAAGAGCACTGTCATTGGTGCAGCAATTGGTACTGCAGTTGGCACGGGTGCCGGCGCACTCATTGGCAAGCATATGGACAAGGTGAGGGCTAAAGCTGCTGCCGTGGACAATGCACAAGTGACTGAAATCACCGACGCCAATGGTCTCAAGGGTGTGAAGGTTGCCTTCGGCGACATCCTCTTCGACACCGCCAAGTACAATCTCAAGAACAATGCCAAAATGTCTCTCAACGAATTGGCTTCCCTGCTCAAGAGCGAGCCTTACATTCAAATCGACATTCAGGGACATACCGACAGCACAGGTTCAGACAAAGTGAACGACCCGCTTTCACAAAATCGTGCACAAGCTGTTGCCCAATATCTGGTGAGCCAGGGTGTGTCGGCAACTCAGTTCAAGAACGTTTCCGGCTTCGGTTCACACCAACCCATCGCTGACAACTCAACAGCTACCGGTCGTGCACAGAACCGCCGCGTGGAAATCTATATGTACGCCAGCCAGGCCATGATCGACGCTGCCAACGCTGGTACCCTCCAATAAAAACAAAAATCAATATTATTATTGCTATAGAGAGGGCGGATGGTTCATCCGCCCTTTTTACCATCAATCATCACCCCAAACAATTGTAGGAGAAATAGCCATGCGGTTTTTCAAATGGGTTTTTAAAATGTTGAAGAGATTGGTAGTCTTCTTCTTCGTATCCACCATACTTGCAGTGGTGGCATATCGGTTCATACCGGTTCCCACCACACCCCTCATGGTTATCAGAAGTGTGGAAAGGATACAAAACAAGGAAGGCGGCTGGGTGCACCATTCCTGGAAACCTCTTGACCAAATGTCCAAGCACCTCCCGGTTGCTGTCATGGCTGGTGAAGATGCCAAATTCCTTCTACACAATGGCTTTGACACAGAGGCCATCAAAAAGGCTGCCGAACACAACAAAAAAAGTAAAAGGATGATAGGAGGCAGCACCATCACCCAACAAACCGCCAAAAATGTTTTCCTCTGGCCGGGACGTTCCTGGTTGAGGAAAGGCCTTGAAGCCTATTTCACCGTACTCATCGAATTCTTCTGGAGCAAGCATCGCATCATGGAGGTGTATCTCAACTCCATCGAGATGGGTGATGGTGTCTTCGGTGCAGAGGCTGTGGCGCAATATCATTTCAACAAGTCGGCTGATGCTCTCACGCGCTCGGAATGCGCACTTATCGCCGGGTCGCTGCCCAACCCCATCAGATATGACTCGAAAAGACCTGGCAGATATCTTCTAAAAAGACAACAAAGAATAGAGAAAGAGATGAGATTCATTCCCACCTTCCCTAAAGAGGGAGAGGATTTCGATCCGCAGACAGCTGACGGGGTGCTATACCAATAGCCGTCCCGGTATTTTTCCCTATAAAGACCTTATGGACACAAATTTCCTTGACCAACTCAACGACAGCCAAAGGTTGGCTGTGGAATATTGTGACGGACCATCGCTTGTCATAGCGGGAGCCGGTTCGGGCAAGACACGCGTACTCACCTATAAAGTCGCATACTTGTTACATTTGGGCTACAAGCCTTGGAGTTTGCTTGCACTCACTTTCACCAACAAGGCGGCAGGGGAGATGAAACAACGAATAGGCAGCATCGTGGGTGAGAAACTTGCCGCATACCTCAACATGGGCACTTTCCACAGCATCTTCGCCAGGATATTGAGAACGGAAGCGGGGCATGTTGGCTATGGGAGCAACTATACCATTTACGACGAGTCGGACTCAAGAGCATTGCTCAAGAACATCATCAAGGAAATGAAACTTGATGACACCAAATACAAACCTGCAGCAGTACACAATGTCATATCCCTCGCGAAAAACAGACTCATCACCCCTGAGATGTATGAAAAAGACAGGGAGGCAAGGGACAGGGACAACTCCGAAAACCGACCGCTGCTCTATCAGGTTTACATCGAGTATGCACTTCGATGCAGGCAGGCAAACGCCATGGATTTCGACGACCTCTTGCTCAACACCTACATCCTCTTCAAGACAAATGAGGATGTCAGAAGGAAATATGTGGACAGGTTTGAATTCGTCTTGGTGGACGAGTATCAAGACACCAACTATGCCCAGCAGCAAATCGTTTACCTGCTCACCAAGGAGCGACAGAGGGTGTGTGTCGTTGGAGACGATGCACAGAGCATCTATTCTTTCAGAGGTGCCAATATAGAGAACATCCTTGGCTTTCAAAAACTTTATGATGACACGAGGCTTTTCAAACTGGAACGTAATTACAGGTCGACCCAGCAAATCGTCAATGCGGCCAACAGTCTCATCAAACATAACGAGCGACAGATAAAAAAGGATGTTTACAGCAAGAAAGAGGTGGGCGATGCTGTCATCTACCACCCCCTTTACAGCGACAAGGAAGAAGTGATTGTCGTCGCCAAGTATATCAAGAGCATCATGCGAAAGGAGAATTGCGGATACGATGACTTCGCCATCCTTTATCGCACCAATGCGCAAAGCAGGCCTTTCGAGGAGCAACTCCGGAAGGAAGGCATACCTTACCGCATCTTCGGAGGACTCAGTTTCTACCAAAGGAAGGAAATCAAGGATGTCATCGCCTATTTCCGACTTGTGGTCAATCCCGATGACGAGGAAGCACTGAGAAGAGTCATCAACTATCCCACCAGAGGCATTGGAAATGTCACTTACGAGAAAATCACACAGAAGGCAAGGGCGCAAGGCTCGAGTCTTTGGCAAGTGGTTTGCCATCCGGAGGATGCGGGGATTGCGAAAGCCACGTCAGGCAAGATAGAACAATTCCGCCAACTTATCGATAATTTCAGGCGTCAGTTGCCCACCGATGATGTGTTCACTCTGGGAACGAACATCATCAAGCAGACAGGCATAGCCAATGACATCGCTCTTGACACTTCTCCTGAGGGAATGGCAAGAAAGGAGAACATCGATGAACTGCTGAATGGCATGAAGGACTTCGTGGACTCAAGAAGGGAAGAAGGAAACAACGGGGTTTTCCTTGCCGACTTCCTGCAGGAAGTGTCACTACTCACCGACCTCGACGGTGGCGACGAGGAGGAAGAAAAGGGCAGGGTGGCTCTCATGACCGTCCATAGCGCCAAGGGATTGGAGTTCCCCACCGTGTTCATCGTAGGCATGGAGGAGAACATCTTCCCAAATAGCATGGCTTCTACTTCAAAAAAGGAAATCGAAGAGGAGAGGCGGCTTTTCTATGTCGCCATAACAAGGGCTGAAAAGCATTGCATCATCACCAGTGCCCAACATCGATTGAGATACGGAAGACCGGAATTCAATTCGAGAAGCCGTTTCATCAACGACATCGATTTCAAATTCGTAGACGTGGTGGGCTCTTCGGGTCCCACGATGTCAAGAGGTGGCAGCCAATGGGGAAGGGGGGAGAAGGATACTTGGAAACCGCGAATCACTGTCGACCCTCGACCTTTTAATGAGGAGAAGCAAAAAACTGGCTGGGGGACGACATCTCCGGTCTCTCCAAAGCCATCATCCTCTGCCACCCCCGATTCATCATCCTCTGGCACCTCGTCACCACCTCCGAGTGGGCTCCGTGAGGGATGTGTCATAGAGCACCAGCGCTTCGGCATTGGAAATGTTGTGAAAATGGAGGGTAGGGGGGAGAACCTCAAGATCACCGTCCAGTTCAGATATGGAGGACAAAAAATATTGTTGGTCAAATTCGCAAAATTCAAAGTCATCGAGTGACGGGTGCCACTTCAGGACCTGCCTTCTTGCTGCAATCATTGATATTCATTTGCTTATGATTCATATCAGTCATAGTTTTCTCAGGCTTTTGGCATTTGCCATTGTCTTGGGACTCACCCATGCGACAATGTTCGCCCAGAGTGTGGAAAGGTCTTTCATCTTGGAAATGCCCCATCAGAATGACACCACCAAACTCCACGTCTTCCTTCCTGCAAAGGCCAAGGCTATAGGAAGGGCCGTGCTTGACTGCCCGGGAGGTGGGTACAGCCATCTGTCCATGCAGAATGAAGGCACAGACTGGTCGGAATTCTTCTGCCGGAAAGGCATCGCATTCGTTGTACTGCAATACCGCATGCCAAAAGGCGACAGGAATGTGCCGATGAGTGACGCACGAGATGCGATGAAACTTATCAGAGACAGTGCTCAACAGTGGAACATCAATCCTTACGATGTGGGCATCATGGGATTTTCTGCAGGTGGCCATCTCGCATCCACCATCTCCACCCATTCTGAATTTGCAGAAAGGCCCGACTTCTCCATCCTTTTCTATCCTGTCGTCACCATGGGCAAGCGAGGCCAGCATGAGGGTTCGTGCCGCAACTTCCTTGGGAACGACAGGGATGATGAAGCCATATGCAAGTCCTTCAGCAACGACACCCAGGTCAGAAGGCATCTCACCCCTCAAGCCATCGTGCTGCTCGCCAACGACGACACCGGCGTGCCTCCCGTAGCCAATGGCATCGCTTATTACACCGCCATGAGGAATGCCGGCAATCCATGCGCCTTGCATGTCTATCCGCAAGGTGGCCATGGCTTCGGCATCAAAAAGACCTTTCCCTATCACCAACAAATGCTTTACGACCTCTCTGTATGGCTCGATAGCCTCAAGGCGCCTTCACCAACAGCCATCAGGGTGGCATGCATCGGCAACAGCATCACAGACGGGTCGGGTATCGACATGGCTGAAACGAAGGGATATCCCGCACAATTGCAACAAATCCTGGGAGGCAACTATCATGTAAGGAATTTCGGAGTGGGGGCAAGAACGCTCCTCAACAATGGCGACAGACCCTATATGAACGAATTGGCTTGGAGAGACGTCCTTGCCTTCCAGCCACACGTCGTGGTGGTCAAACTGGGCACCAATGACAGCAAGACCGAGAATTGGAAACACAAGGAAGAATTTGCGAGTGATTATCAAATGATGATAGACGCCTTGAACGCACTACAGACAAAACCGCGCATTTTCCTCGCATTTCCCATCAAGGCCTTCCAAGACCAATGGACCATCACAGAAAAGGTCATCACCGAAGAGGTCATACCTGAAATCGCACGGGTGGCGGAGAAAAACCATTTGGAAACCATCGACCTGCACAAAGCCATCGTCAGACAGGACATGATGACCTCCGACGGGATACACCCCAATGCCAAAGGGGCGGGAGCCATTGCCAAAATGGTGGCCGACGCCATACTGTCCCCACAGCCCGCACCTATGAAAGGGCAAAAGAAAAAAAGAAAATAACCTACTTCACCTTCACTCCATCTGCAAATGCAAACAGAAGATTTCAAACAAGTCATCAAACAGCTTACCGCCATGTCGGTGGAAGAAAAGGCTGTCATTCCATGCACATGCCACATCAAGCAACTACCATCGGTAGAGGCTTTGAAGGAAATCGTGGCACTTGTAAGAGACATCGTGTTCCCCGCCTATTTCGACGACAAGCAGGGAGACCCGCTCTTCAAGAAATACCACGTCGGAGTCAATGTGGAAAGGCTCAGTCTACTCCTGAATGAGCAAATAGCATTGGCACTCAGTTTCGAAAAAGAATGCGATGACAACACCAAAGACCAGGCTCGGGAGAGAATGGTGCGGTTCATAGAGACATTGCCGGAGGTGAAAAGGATGCTCTACACCGACGTGAGTGCCATCTACGACAACGACCCGGCTGTAAAAAACTACAGCGAGGTGATTTTCTGCTATCCTGTCGTGCAAACCATGCTCCACTACAGGGTGGCACACCAACTCTATGCCATGGGGGTGCCCATCCTGCCAAGGATTCTCACAGAAATGGCGCATTCCGCAACAGGCATCGACATCCACCCCGGGGCGAAAATCGGCGAATATTTCGCCATAGACCATGGCACCGGAGTCGTCATCGGAGAGACATGCATCATTGGCAACCATGTCACACTTTATCAAGGTGTCACGCTGGGTGCCAAGAATTTCCAAGTCGACGACAATGGAAGACCAGTCAATGTACCTAGGCATCCCATCATAGGAGACCATGTCACCGTCTATGCCAACTCCACCATCCTTGGAAGGATCACCATCGGGAGCGACACTGTCATAGGAGGTAACATATGGTTGACGCATAGTGTACCTCCAGGGTCGAGAATCTTGCAAAGCAAGGCCGTCGATGTCTCTTTCAACGGTGGCCTTGGCATTTAGGACAACATTCCAGAGTCTATGGATGTTTTCGACAAGGAAAAAAGGCACAAGGTGATGGCGGCTATCAGGGCGAAAAACACCAAGCCGGAAATCATCGTCAGGAAATACCTCTTCTCCAAGGGGTTCAGATACAGGCTTTACCATAAAAGACTGCCTGGACACCCCGACCTTGTCATGAGAAAATACCGTACATGCATCTTCGTCAATGGCTGTTTCTGGCACGGGCATGACAACTGCAAGGCTTTCAAAATGCCCAAGACCAATACAGAGTTTTGGAAACACAAAATAGAACGGAACAAAACAAGGGACAAGGAGGGATTGATGCAGCTGTCCAAGATGGGATGGCACACCATCGTCGTATGGGAGTGCCAACTCAAGCCTTCCATCAGATTGCAAACACTCACAGCTTTGGAATATACACTCAACGCCATCTATCTGAAAGACCACTCTGTCGCTTATCGCGAAATGGAGGAAGAAGGACAAAGAGAAGGCTTGGCGGCTGAAAGCCGAATGGATACATCGCATCAAGTCTGACTTCCGGAAAAGGGAGGGGGCATTTGATTGACCTCTTTCTTCGTATCGTGGGAGGCATGGTTGGAGGATGACTCTTCCAATTTCTTGAAATCTCATGGGGAGGCACCATCGGGCAAATAGTTACTTCAGTTGTTGGAGTTGCCCTCATTTTATGGCTATGGAAGTTTCTTGATGAATCACTATGCATAAATTCCTTATTTATGCATAAATATAGAAAATTTTATCAATAATTATTGAATTACTGTTAATTACTGTTAATTTTGTCTTGAAACTATTTGTCGAAATGGAAAAAAAACATATCTTTGCAACGTGTTTTTAACACATTTAAGTTTTAACTGTATTAATACAAAAAAAAATTACCATTATGAAAAAGAACTATTTCATGCCTGCAACCAAGGTTGTGACCGTGAATGTTAAGGACATCTGCGAAGTGCAGATTTCTAGCAAGTCAACTGAAGATCCCGGTGGCAACACTGAAGAGGCTCCTCTCTTCTAATTTGCAGAAAAGAGACTCTGGCCAGGCAAGAATTGCCTGGCCTTTTTCGTATAAAAGGAGCCCCATTCATATTGGTTGGAGCCAATTTTGTCAATTATTAGTCTCATAGATGAAAAAAAACAAGAAATTCTTTGGTAGGTAGAAAAAAATGCCTATCTTTGTATCGTTTTTGATAATTTATTGTTTAACAATTAAAATTTACTGTTATGAAGATTTATTCTGAACCAATCACAAAGGTCGTGACTGTGAATGTTAAGGACATCTGCGAAGTGCAGATTTCTAGCAAGTCAACCGAAGATCCCGGTGGCAACACTGAAGAGGCTCCTCTCTTCTAATTTGCAGAGAAAGAGACAACAGCCAGGCAATCTGCCTGGCTTTTTTATTGCAATCAATTCATCAGCAATATGTTTGGCAATAGGGAAAAAAGAAAAATACTGTGGATTGGAGTCGCTTTGGTCGTATGTTTCACCGCGTGTAAAGGCTCATCCCCGAAGCAAATGCAGCAGGAGGATGCCACGAATGCGGTGAGAGTGGACAACTCCAGTTTCTTTGACATGATGAAACCTTATCTTAATGATGGATATACAGTGAAGATGGTGCCTGCAGGAAATAGTATGCTTCCCACCATTCATCATAACGAAGATGTGGTTTTTTTGAAGAAAACCCAAGAAGTGAAAACTGGCGACATCATACTTGCTGAGATTGAAAAAGACCATTATGTCATGCACCGTGTACTGAAGATGGAAGGAGCCATTCTCACACTGAAGGGTGACAACAATCAAGGTACGGAAAAAACAAGGACGGCAGATGTCGTGGGCAAGGTGGTAGGCATCAAGAAGGGGGAGGCAAAGGTGAAAGGCATCAATGCAAATGGTCGTGTGGATGTTGATGACACTTACTGTAAAACCTCATCCCTCCGACTGGACATAAAGGGGACGACAGCCATCATGGTGGACACCGTCGGCCATATGGTAAACATGCATCGTGTTGTCACATTCAATGAGACGGCGAAGACCATTTGGGATGAAATGGAAAACCTGGAAGGCTTCACCCTCCAGGATATGGTTGATGTCGTCACTGACCAATATGATATCGACAAGCAGACGGCGTATGATGATTGCAAAAGCTTGATTCAGGAATGGTTGATGTCGGGCTTGGTGGAAAAGAAAGTCATTCGCCCCTGATTACCATGCGATGGTTGCGCAATTCGTTTTCCTCATTGAAGAAAAGATTGCCTAAGAACATTTCCATATACTCCGTCGTGGGATATATACCTTGATGCATGTTGGTGTAGCATGCGCGGATGATGGCATTGCGGAAATACCAAGCCTCACGGAAGAAGGTGTCGTTTTGGATTTCATAACCTAATGACATAAGGTATTTCATCGAATAGACGAAAGTGGCACGGCTGTTGGCATATTGGAATGCGTTGATCAAGAACAACTTGGCAATGAATTCGCTTAAATGACGAAGGCGATGCTGGGGGGATAGCGAGGTGATGTCAATGCTTCGCTCGTTGGAGAAAAGGTAGTTCAGGTATTGCTTGACTACATCATGCTTTGGATAGAGAATGGAAGTGTTGCCCAAAACCCATTCTTTCTTGCTCGCTGCCGCTTCACGCAGTTGACCTGAATGATGATATAGGTTATGAAACAAGGCTCGATGGGTGAAGCTGAATGATTCGGTGGTTAGGGAGAATTCACCCCGTTCAAAATAGTCCACTATGCGCACAGCAACCTTGTCTGCCTCTTCGAAACGGTGGTGATGACCACTGCCGCCATGGCTGCTTTTGTGCTGCTCATAGTAAAAAGCGTGAACTTCGCTTCGTGTGCGCTCTATGTCATATTTGCCTTCTATGTGGTTGATGATGATACGGAGCAAATCTGCACTTGGCTTCAACTCCACTACCGACTGGATGCCGAATGCGGTGAGCCAAAGCAGGCTGGATTCGCGCTCTTGTTTATTTCTGCTGGTCAAGTATTTTTTTATAGTTTCCATAGTGGTATGAAAATTTTTAAGCTGGTCTCAACATGCAAAAATAAGAAAAATATGTCAATCCTCCAATTTTTTATTGAAAATATGAATGGAGAAACTCTTGTTTTGGGCAAACAAGGACTTTACAGCACGTTTTCCCCGTCCTTTCGTGTAGTAAGGATGGATTTTTGGTTCAAAAACGACCGATAAATCGTTTTTTTTGTGACACAAGATAGACGTCTCCTTTTTTTTCACTATATTTGCATGAGAAGGGTCACCCCGAAGGAGTGCTATCAAACAGCAGGGTGGGGATGGACCCTATTCTCGCCGGTATTGCAGAGGGTTGCGTCCATTCACTCGTTTGAAAAACTTGGAGAACGAGGCTTGGTCGGCAAAATGGAGTATCTCGCTGATACGTTGTATGCTATAGTCTGTGGTTTTCAGCAGCCAACAAGCTTCCAGCATCAAGTGACGATTGATGAAAGCAGCCACAGTAGTATGTGTGATTTGCTTGGTCAACATGGAAAGATAACGAGGCGAGATGTTCAATTGCTCTGCGTAGAAGGAGATGTCGTGATGCTCGCGGAAATGTTTGCGAATCAGTTGTTGGAACTCGATAAACAATTTGTAGGAATGTTGCGAGATGTATGCCTTGTGGTCTATTTCAACTACAGCAAGCATGTCGGCCAGCAAAAGGCCATAGAGAGACTGAAGAGCTTCGGTGGTGTGGTGATGTGGATGGTTGATATGACTCATGAACGTCATCATGGTATTATGCAAGTTCTTTTGAGCCATTTCGTCAAGATGGATGACGGGGTCGTTCCCGCCCATCAGCGTGAAGGTCGCACTTTGGAATACGTTGCGAGCCACAGGACATTGATAAACGAAGCTCGAATTCACTATCAAGCAAATAGCCTTATAGTCCTCCGAAGGTTCCAAGACCACAGGAGGTATGTGTGGGGGGAAAAAAAGGAAATCACCTGGATGGGTTGTCAAATCAAGCTTGTCATATTTTATCTTGGCTGTCCCTTTCAAAAAAAGGGCATAGATGTAACTATTGACAGAAGTTTTTATTTGGCTTTCATCCAAACGAAGGTTGTGGTCAACGTATTGGCATACAATCATTCCTCTCCATGAAGAGTCTTCTAGTGCTAGGTTATTACCGGTTTGCATAAGTATTATGATATACTCTTTTCGCAGCAAAAGTAACAATTATTCACCATATTTGCAAATATATCTGTTTTTTTTCATTTACTTCACATTATTTTAATATGGCAAATCATTATTATCGAAAAAACAAAAGAATCTTGTTCGTATGTCTCGGTAACATATGCAGGTCGCCTGCTGCCGAAGGAATCTTGAAGCATTTGGTAAAGGAAAAAGGGCTGGAAGGAAGGATAGAAGTCGACTCTGCCGGGCTTGGACCTTGGCATGTGGGCGAACTGCCGGATCACAGAATGAGAAAGTTCGGAGAGAGACATGGATACCAATTCGTGTCACGTGCAAGAATGGTCGTTCCCGACGACTTTGACAAATTCGACCTCATCATTCCCATGGACGAGAACAATCTCAATGAGTTGAAATCCATGGCAAGAAGCCCTTACGATCTCAGGAAGCTCGTTCCCATTGCACGATTCCTCAGACATCATCCTATGTACAATACTGTTCCGGACCCTTACTACGGAAGAGACAATGATTTTGAATTGGTCATACATCTCCTTGAGGATGCCTGCCAAGGGTTGTTGGAAGAACTGGCCAAGGCATAAGAAGCAGAAGTCACCATTCACCATGCTTGTATTTTCATCCTCCAATTTTTCATCTTTCGTCTTTCATCTTCAAAGGCAGACAATCCTCCAACGGCTGTATGTTGAGTTAAATTATAATAATATAAGGTGTGTTGTCGTGCAAGGCTCGTTTTTTTTTCGTAATTTTGCACGACATAACCAACAAAAAATAAAATAGTATGAAACCTACATTGTTATTGCTTGCTGCCGGCATGGGTAGCAGATATGGCGGGCTCAAACAGCTCGATGGACTTGGACCCAATGGCGAAACCATCATGGACTATTCCATCTATGATGCCATCAAGGCCGGATTCGGGAAAATCGTTTTCGTCATCAGGAAAGACTTCGAACAAGATTTCAAGGACAAGATACTCAGCAAATATGAAGGTCACATCCCGGCGGAACTCGTGTTTCAAAGCCTCGATGCACTGCCAGAGGGATTCACCGTGCCAGAAGGAAGAGTGAAGCCATGGGGGACCAACCATGCGGTCATGATGGCAAAGGATGCCATACAAGAGCCTTTCTGTGTCATCAATTGCGATGACTTCTACAATCGAGACGCTTTCATGGTCATCGGGAAATTTCTTGCCGACCTTCCGGAAGGAAGCACCAATACTTATGCCATGGTTGGATTCAGAGTGGGGAACACGCTCTCGGAAAACGGAACCGTGGCAAGAGGCATCTGCTCAAAGGATGAGAACGAAAACCTGACCACCGTGGTGGAGCGCACTGAAATCATGAGGGTCGACGGCCCCATCTGCTACAAGGACGAAGAAGGTGCGTGGGTGCCTGTGGACGACAACACACCCGTGAGTATGAACATGTGGGGATTCACTCCCGACTATTTCGAACATAGCGAGGCTTATTTCAAAGAATTCCTCGCCAACCCCAAAAACATGGAGAACCTCAAGGCTGAGTTCTTCATCCCGTTGATGGTCAACAAACTCATCAACGAGCATACATCCACAGTAAGAGTGCTCGACACCACCAGCAAATGGTTTGGAGTAACCTATTCGGCCGACAGACCGAGCGTGGTGGAGAAGATACAGCAACTCATCAAGGATGGGGTATATCCCGAAAAACTCTTCTGACCAAAGGGATGGTCAACCTCAACATCCTCAATGATGCCCAGGTGGCAGAACTCCAGGAACTCATCCGTGGAGCCGACAACATCGTCTTGTGCTGTCATAAAAGCCCGGATGGCGATGCCATCGGCTCCATGCTCGGATGGGCGGGATTTGTCAGGACAATGGGGAAAAACCCCATGCTCATCGCTCCTGATGCTTATCCTGACTTCCTCAAATGGATGCCTGGAGTAGAGAAAATCGTCAGATACGACAAGCATAAGGATAGCGTGGAAACAGCCATGCAAAAGGCCGACCTCGTGTTCTGTCTTGACTTCAACAGTACAAAGAGAGTGCTTGACCTGCAGCAACCATTGGAGCAATCCACAGCGCCGAAAGTGCTCTTCGACCATCACGAGGCTCCTGACATCGATGCCGCCTTGTCAGTGTCTTTCCCTAATATGAGCAGCACGTGCGAATTGGTGTTTCGAGTTATTTGCCAACTTGGAGGCTACGACACCATGACGCGTAACACCATCCTGCCTCTATATGCAGGGATGATGACCGACACCGGTGGATTCACTTATAATTCAAACAGGCCTGAAGTATTCCAAATCATTGCCATGATGCTGGAGAAGGCACATTTCGATAAAGACAAGATTTACAGAAATGTGTATAACAATTACAGCGAGTGGTGCATACGGATGAGAGGATATGTGATGAGCCAGAAACTTGTTGTCATCGAAGGCACACATGCCTGCTACTACACCCTCACCAAGGAGGAGATGCGCAAGTATCATTTCTGCAAAGGAGACGCAGAAGGACTTGTCAACGAACCGCTTCGAATCAAGGGAATGCGCCTGTCCATCTCCCTGAGAGAAGATACAGAGAAAGAGAACACCGTATGGGTCAGTCTCAGGTCTGTTGACCAATTCTATTGCAACGGGCTGGCTGAAATGTTCTTCAACGGTGGCGGGCATAAGAATGCCGCAGGAGGGCGTGTCAACGGCACCATGGATGAAGCGGTGCAAATCACACACCAAGCCATCTTGTATTTCGCCACACACCTTCCCAACGTGAAATAAATGTGACTTTCACTTTGTCATTCCTGCCGTTTGTATTAACTTTGCACCAAATTTTAAACATCAAGTGCTGAAAATGAAGAATTTCACTTCCATATTGTGCGCCATCGTATTGGTCACCCTTTTGGCTGCTTGCCATGACACTGAGACATATGCAGACCAGAAAAAAAGGGAAAGGACGGCCATCAAGGCTTTCATTCAGGAACAAGGCATCAATGTCATCTCTGAATCAGAATTCAAAAGAGATTCCATCACCGACTCGTCTAAAAAGGAGTTCGTGCTCTTTGAAAACACAGGCGTCTATATGCAAATCGTAAGAAAAGGATGTGGAAAGAAAATCGAGCAAGGAGAGACTGCAAATGTCCTCTGCAGATTCAATGAATACAATCTTCTCACCGACTCCCTGATCTTGAGCAACAACATCCTTGCCTTCTCTTCCATACCCGACAAGATGACGGTGACCAACACCCTTGGTACTTTCACGGCCTCCTTCATCTCAGGGATCATGACCTCACAATACCAGACAACTGCTGTGCCGGCTGGTTGGCTCGTTCCGCTATCATATGTCAACGTAGGAAGGATGGTGGAAGAGGGGGACCAACTGGCCAAGGTGAGGATCATCGTGCCTCATAGCCAGGGGACAAGCGCTGCATTGGCTAATGTCACGCCATGTTATTATGAAATCACATACGAAAGAGGATTATAGAATAAAGAACAATGACCCTTATCAAATCAATATCCGGTATCCGCGGAACCATTGGCGGAAAGGCGGGGGACACGCTCAACCCGCTCGACATAGTTAAATTCACCTCTGCATACGCCACTTTCATCAGGCGAACCGCTGAGACATCCTACAACCGAATCGTTGTAGGACGAGATGCACGCATTTCTGGAGAGATGGTCAGAAGTGTCGTCTGCGGTACGCTGATGGGAATGGGATTCGATGTCGTTGACATCGGCCTTGCCACCACTCCCACCACGGAGTTGGCTGTCACCATGGCCCAGGCCGACGGAGGAATCATCATCACCGCCAGCCACAATCCCAGGCAATGGAATGCTCTTAAACTGCTCAACGCGAAGGGAGAATTCCTCACCAAGGACGATGGCAACATGGTGCTTGAAATAGCAGAGGCGGAGGATTTCGAGTATGCCGATGTGGACCAATTGGGACATTACACACGTGACGACTCGTTCAACCAAAGGCACATCGATGCCGTGATGGCTCTTGCACTTGTAGACAAGGAGGCTATCGGAAACGCCGGGTTCTCCGTGTGTGTCGAC
Source organism: uncultured Prevotellaceae bacterium (assembly GCA_902786665.1). GTDB lineage: Bacteria > Bacteroidota > Bacteroidia > Bacteroidales > Bacteroidaceae > Prevotella. The sequence continues at coordinate 17,335 of CADADN010000044.1, forward strand.
GCCATCAACAGCGTGGGAGGTGTCATCCTGCCACAACTGCTCGACCAACTTGGAGTGAAACATCATATCCTCAATGCAGAACCCACAGGCGACTTCGCCCACAATCCTGAGCCGCTGGAGCGTAACCTGCAGGGCATCATGGAGGAGATGAAAAGTGGAAAATACGACCTTGGAATTGTCGTCGATCCTGATGTGGATCGCCTTGCCTTCATCTGTGAGGATGGCAGGATGTTCGGAGAGGAGTACACCCTGGTGTCTGTGGCCGACTATGTGCTTGGACGCACACCGGGAAACACCGTGTCGAACCTCTCTTCCACGAGGGCGCTGAGAGACGTCACCCTCAAGCATGGAGGGCAATATGCCGCAGCCGCCGTGGGTGAGGTGAATGTCACCACCAAGATGAAGGAGGTGGGGGCTGTCATTGGCGGAGAGGGAAACGGTGGTGTCATCTATCCCGAGAGCCACTATGGCAGGGACGCACTTGTGGGAATAGCACTCTTCTTATCCTCGCTCGCACAGAAAGGATGCAAGGTGAGTGAACTCAGGGCGGAGATGCCCGAATATTGCATTGCGAAAAACCGTATCGACCTCACACCAGACACAGACGTTGATGCCATCCTTGAAAAGGTGAAGCAACTTTATGCCGACCAACAGGTCAACGATATCGACGGGGTGAAGATTGATTTCCCCGACAAATGGGTGCATCTGAGGAAGTCGAACACCGAACCCATCATCAGGGTCTATAGCGAGGCCGCTACCATCGAGGAGGCCGACAAACTTGGAAAAGACATCATGCAAGTGGTTTATGATATGCAAGGGTGACAGCTAATCTGACAAACTTGACTGGTCAGACAAGTCTAGCAATTCGGACAAGGAAAAACAAGCGGGAAATGCCTTCTCAAGAGGTGTCTCCCGCTTTTTTCATCTCTAAATTCTTCCGATTATTCCGATTCTTCCGAATGAAAATAACAGAGCCTGACAAATGACCGGTCGTCAAACGAGGCGTTGCCAGCCAACACTCCCTTGGTGGCTTTGTAGAGGGAGATGCACAAGGGGTCGTTGGCAATCAGGTTGGCAAGTGCGGTTTCGCTTTCGGCAAGCGTTGGTCGCAAGAAGGGATAACCGTCAGTGGCCAACACGATGTCGCTGGTGGAGGAGACGGGTATCACTTTCACCTTGTCTAATGGGATGTCGAATCCATCCACTACGGAGAAATCAATGTTTTGGCGGTGACAACTCTCCACGATGAGGTTGACGATGGCATCGCGTGCGATGTCATGCTCACGAAGTGAAGCAACGGTGGTTGCTCTGCTAGCCAATAATTCGTGGGCTATCTGTGAGCGCCGCTCGGCGATGCTTGCCTCTTCGGGTTTGGGGTTGTCATACAACATTCCCTCATGCAAGCATTGGCAGTCGCCCACCAGCCATACCTCGCTATGATACAGGCTGAAAATCCCGACACTTGCTGTGAGACGTTCTTCCGGATGTGCTTCCAAACGCTCGCGTGTCATCCCATGGCGTGCGTATTCGGAGCGTATGCGTTGGGTGACCTTTTGGCAGAAGTCTGCCACGGTGGCATCGGAAGGCAGCGAGGCGACAACTTCCTTTACAAGTGTCATGGCAAGACTCCCGTTGCTCATGGTGCTACTCAGAGGGTGTGCGGCTTTGCTGGTGCTGCCGTCTATCACTGCCACATGGTCAGCGGTCGCCACGATGCCGTCTTCGCACGTTTCCCGGCTTCGCTTGCCTGTCACGAGGCTTTCCTTGATGTTGATGCTTCTCATTTCCTACGGGTGAATGCGGATGAATACGTCCGAGTAATTGCGGGATAAGTCGCTCCAGTCCGATGCGCCGCAGTTCACGCTCGATTTTTGGGCGTTCTTCTGGCTTGTACCAGAAGAAGAACATGCGTTGGGCCAATTTTTCCTGCTGGGTTTTTGCACTCCTCACAGGTTGGAGTGTGTAGGGGTCATATCCGGTGTACCACATCTCTGTGCTGATGGTCATGGGAGTTGGGGTGAAATCCTGCACCTGTTCCAATTGGAAGTCCAGACGTTTGGTTATGAGAGCCAGGTGGGCCATGTCAGACTCGCTGCATCCCGGATGGCTGCTGATGAAATATGGGATGATTTGTTGTCGCAGGCCTTCTTTTTGGTTGATGTGGTCGAAGATCCGCTTGAATGATTCGAACTGTGCGAACGAGGGCTTTCTCATGAGGCGCAGCACTTCGTCGCTTGTGTGTTCGGGTGCGACCTTGAGTCTTCCGCTCACATGCCGGCATACCAGTTCGCGGGTGTATGCATCGATGGCTGCATCGGTGGCGGCGTCGCCGCTACGATGTAGCAACAGGTCGTATCGCACACCGCTTCCTATGAAACTTTTCTTGATGCCGGGAAGGCTGTCCACGGCATGGTAGATGTCGAGCAACGCCTGTGGGTTGGTGTCGAGGTTGCGGCAGATACGGGGATGGATGCATGAAGGGCGCTTGCAGCGCTCGCAGAGGGTTCGGTCCTTGCCCCCCATCCCGTACATGTTGGCCGACGGTCCCCCCAGGTCGCTCAGGTAGCCGCGGAAGTCGTCTAACTCCATCACATGGCGCACCTCCTTGAGGATGCTTTCCTTGCTTCGTGAAGTGATGAATTTCCCTTGGTGTGCACTGATGGTGCAGAAGGCGCAGCCGCCGAAACACCCGCGGTGTATGTTCACGGAATGTTTGATCATCTCATAAGCTGGAATGCGCTTGCCTTTGTATTTGGGGTGGGGCAACCGGGTGTAGGGGTAGTCAAAGGATGCATCCAACTCCTCCGTGCTCATGGGAGGGTAGGGGGGATTGACCACGGTGATGCGGTTGCCCGTCTCTTGGAGGAGGCGGCAAGCATGCATCTTGTTGGACTCTTCCTCGATATGGCGGTAGTTTTCTGCCTCGCATCGCTTGTCGGCAAGGCAACGCTCGTGGCTGTGCAGCACGATGTCGTCGGGGCGACGGCCGTCAGGCAACTCGTTGGCTTTCACCACGTGCACGGTCTGCGGAAGACGACGGGCATCGGTCATCGTGCCTCCGGAGGCGAGCATCGAACATAGTTCCACAATGCCTCGCTCCCCCATGCCGTAGATGATCATGTCGGCGCCGGAGTCGTAAAGGATGGAGGGCCGCAGACGGTCTTGCCAATAATCATAGTGGGTGAGGCGTCGCATGGAAGCCTCGATGCCGCCCAGCACCACGGGGACGTCGGGGTAGAGGCTTTTGAGAATCTTGGTATATACGATGGTCGGGTATTCGGGACGGCAGTCATGTCGCCCGTCGGGACTGTAAGCGTCTTCGGAGCGCAGGCGTCGGTTGGCGGTGTATTTGTTCACCATGGAGTCCATGCATCCTGGTGAGATGCCGAAAAACAATCGTGGCCGTCCCAGTTTTTTGAAGTCGCGGAAGTCGCCATGCCAGTCGGGCTGAGGGACGATGGCCACTCGCCATCCGGCGGCCTCTATGGCACGCCCTATCACAGCGGCTCCGAAGGACGGGTGGTCGACGTATGCGTCGCCTGAGAACAGGATGACGTCAAGTTCGTCCCATCCTCTCAGTTCCACTTCCTTGCGCGTCGTTGGAAGCCACTCGCTCAGCCGATGTGTTGCCATGGCTTATTCCAGAAGCTGCTCTTCGGCGTTTGCTGTCTCATCAGCATTGCTGGCAGGCCTGTTGGCTTCCCATTTCTCATAGAGAGTGATAAGATGTTGAAGGCCGAGTGCTTTCATGTTGCTGTGGTAGATGACATCAAGGCAAAGGTCGAGCAGTGCACGGTCGCTGCCGGCGTCACCGGCCAGCATCGACCGGATGTTGAATTTCAGCTTGTCGAGTACGCCCTCGTCGATGATGCCATTGCTGTCGACAAGGTGGTCGAGCAGGTGATATTTCTCGATGGTTGCAAGATGCTCGTCGCTGACGGAGATGTTTCTCGTTCCAGAATGGTTGGCTTGTATCTTGTACATATGTTCTTGGTGATTATTTCAACAAATAGGCCAGGATGCCTCGCATGATGGCGTTGCGTGCCTTGGGGTCTTTGATGCACTCCAAGGGAAATCCCATGGTGAAACAGCTGTAGTCTCGCCCGCTATAGGCCACGGCTGCATTGCGGCCGTCGCCGTAGCGCATCACGCATTGCGAGATGCCGACAGGATTGAGGACGTCGGGGGCGGTTGCGGCGTAGTGGGTCTCGTTGAGTGTGCGGTAGATGTCGAAATTCATACCGAGACCTTGGACTTTGCTGGAAGTGTTGTCTTTGTCGCTGCCGCCAAAACTGAGCTTGAGGACGTCGTTGAGAAAGCGTTGCTCGGAAGGATTGGTCATATCGCTCCCAACGTATGACCCGCTGACAAGTAGCCTTCCGTGATTTTTGACGAAACTGGTGAGGCGTTGCTGCATCTCCTGCGTGAAACTCTTGTAGAGCAGCAGGGAGTGCCCGTCGTCTTTTTCAAGTCCCAAGACGAGGTCGACGCAGTCGATGTTGTTGAGTTTGACTTTGCCTGACTCGAAGGCCTCGCTGGAACAACTCAGGATGTTGTATTTTCCTGCACTGTGGATGGCCTCTGCATGCTCGCGAACATAGTTGAAGTCATTGCCGGCAACGAACAGTCCCACCAGTTCTTCGCCGCAATATCCCAATGCTCCCGGTCCCTCCTTGCCACGTTTGCTGTTGTCGAAAATGGTCTGGCGGCCACTCCAACCTGCCATACGGCCATAGGTCACTCCGGGGTCGGCGTCAAGGTCGAAACCTTTCTTGTCGCCAGTGTCGATGACGGCTGGTGAGGAAAGGCGGTTGAAGGAGTTCACCACAAGCACGGTCTTCGTGGCTGATGGGACATGGGCGGCGGAGAGTACTTCCGTGGGGAAACTTTCACCTCCACTGTTGGCGGCGGTCACTTTGAAATGGTACAGGGTGCCGGGTTGTATGTTGACATTGCACGAGGTGCCTTTCACCACCACGCCATTGTCGAAGCCGTTGTTGCCAACGGCTGTGTAAACAATGTATTCCGTGGGTGTGGCAGACGGCTCCATGGGGTCTTTCACGGCTGCCCATGTGAGACGGAGCTTGTTTTTTGAACCAAACTCGATGCGGAAGTTCCTGGGTGCCAAGGGTTGCACCACGCATTTTGTACCATGCATCTCGTTGACATAACGCAGCAGGGTCTTGTATATGGAACGTGCGAGAGTGAATCGGAAATTGGGGTCAAGCCCGAAGCGCATGTCGCCGAAGTTCTGGTGGGACATCACTTCGAGGATGGCTGAAGGAACAGCCGGTTCGCGGGTTTCGTTGTAGTTCTTGTCCCACATCACACGGCGGCGCCATTTCCCGTAAGTGGCGTTGAGGTCAGCCCAAGTGTTGTAGAGGAGGGCGTCGGCCAAGTCGTATGAGGCCATGCGTGATATTCCGGAGTTGAGGCGTCCGTTGTAGAAACCGGTGGAGCAGATGGAGAGGGTGCCGACGATGGCATTGCCTCCGTTGTTGTCGACTCCCGCGTCGCTGTGAACAGAAAGCATCAGTTCAAGGGGGACGCCTTGTCCGCGGCTGTTGGGGACGAAGACAGAGCCACCGGCAAGCCAGTTGCTGAAACGGGAACGTGCGTTCAGGTCGTCATTGTAGTCGTTCGTGTTTTCAAACTTGTTGTACACGGAGTCGGGGGCGCCTGCCCATTGGGCGAAATATCGGGTGCCTTCCAGGCAGCGGGGAATGCCGCTTGTCTTTCCGCCACGGGAGATGTTGCCCATGCCGCCTCCAAACCGAACGGCGTCGGTGGTCACTACGCCGCGATGCTTGCTGTGGTTGCTCACCGTCACCATGTTGCGGTTTCCACAGCCTTTTTCGAAGTCGAAGGTGCCCAGGTATGCCCATGTGCTGCCACCCATGCGCTGGTTGACGTGGTAGACGGTGCGCACTCCCTTGTGCCATACGGTGTATTCTGCATCTTCAACAGATTGGTCCAACGTTTGGTAACTGACATAGACGGCATAACGTCCTGCCTCGGGGATGTCGGGGATGTAATAGGCGGTGCTGGTTTGCTTGCCGGATGTGGTTTCCGCCACGCGGCAAGTGCCGGCGCAGAAGGGGTTCTCGCCGTTGCCGTAAGTGCCAGAGTGGCGGGCATAGCCGTTCATCGATGTGTTGTGCCAAGGATGGCTCCCGTTGCGCTCGTTGTAGTAGTTGGCAGCATATTGACCGTCATTGTCGATGATGACTTCGTTCTTCTGCCAGTCGCGCTCTCGGGGCGAAAAGACGATGGCACCGGCATTCTCCAGCATCGGCATGAGATAGGGAATGACGATGGTCTGTGTGAACAAGTCCTCTGTGGTGCAGAACAGGTTGGGACGTTGCCATTTCCATTTCCCCGACTTTTGGTCATAAACCTTGCCGTGGCTGGCTGCAATGGTGAGGTGGCGGCCCTCCAGTCCTCTGTTGATGGTATTGGGGCGGGATTCGTTTGTCACCCATGGCTTCCCCTCGTAATCGATGCGCCCCCATTGACGGTCGGTGTCATGGTTGCTCTCACGTAGCCGGTTGGGAACCAGTTCTTCGATGCTGTATCCATGAGAGAATATTTGCAAGGAGTAGCGTTGGTAGGGCTCGGGAAGGAGTCTCTTCACTTTGGAATAGATGTCTTTCACGATTTCAGGAGTGAATTCTTGTTCACTGAAACCATCATTGGCTGTGATGCGGATGTGATGGTGCTCGTCATCTACTTGGACGTTGTTTAATGAGGCTCTTACCGGAAAGCCGGAGCGTCCTGGGCCATAATTCTCGAAATAATTGCGAAGCGAGCGCTCCAAGGTGGAACGGGCGTCGGTGGTTTGGGCACGCATGCCTGTTGTGACAAAGAGTAACAGGCAGGTGGCGAAAATCATATGTATTGTTCTCATATCCTGAAATTTTCGGGGTGCTTGCCTTTGAAATCCCTGAAGTATTCCTTGATGGAAGCCATGTCGGCGGAGACGTCGTCGCCGGGTGTCACCATGTGGACGCATTCTATCAGCTTGCGTTCATAATCCAATCCGTAGAGGAGGACCGGAAGGTTGGCTTTGCGGGCGATGACAAGGAAACCGCATTTCCAATCAGAATTAGCGGAGCGAGTGCCTTCCGGGGTGATGCATAATTTGAACGATTTGGCTTTGAGGGCTTCAGAGGCCAGGTTGTCTGTCATGCTCGTGCGCTTGCTTCGCCAGACGGGGATTCCTCCCAAATGGCGGAACAAAACACCCAAAGGCCAGAAAAACCATTCCTTCTTCATCAGGAAATTGATTTTCCAACCTTCTGCACCAGAATACAACTGACCCATGATGAAGTCCCAGTTGCTGGTGTGGGGGGCAAGGCAAATGATGTACTTGTCGGGGTGGGGCACTGTGACATGCTTCTTCCACCCCAGGTGTTTATACAATAGCCAATTGCAAAATTTCTTCCACATTCTTATTCACTCATGTTGCATATCTGGTCTATCACCTCGGATATTTGCTCCGTGAAGGCATTGGCCAGATGGTCATAGTAGTCTTTTTTCTTCATTCCTGGCTCAGGGTGTGAGATGCGACTGATGAAATCGGTACGGATGGCCAGGATGGATGAAAACAATGCATCGACATTTGCTTCATCCGTATTGCCATGGTAAAGCGACATGGCAACACACTCGGCGAATACATCACTGCAGATGCTATTGATGCTCTTTTTCAAATCTTTCCTGTTGGGCATGGTGGTAGGGGTGTAATGAATGAAGTTGGTTTGTACATGCAGGACCTGAACAGATATAAGAGCCATGGTGAGCACTTTCTGATGACTTCAAGGTCTTCATGTATGGCAAAGATAGCAAATAATAATCATACTCGCAACAACTATTAGAGAAAAAAATGACTTCTTTGGCATTTTTGCCATTTTTCTTTCCTTTTCTCGCTTTTTTTGAGTAATTTTGCACGGAATTGTGTAAACATCCTTTTTTAAAATACAATATTATATTAGTAATTATGGAAAAAAGCGCATTGCAGCAGGCCAGGGCAGCCTACAAGCCCAAACTGCCAAAGGCTCTTAAGGGTGCCGTGAAGGCGATGGAGGGAGCTCCTACCCAAAGTGTGGACAATCAAGAGGAAATCAAGGCTCTCTTCCCAAACACCTATGGCATGCCTCTCGTAGAGTTTGTTCCCGGTGACGTAGAGAACAACAAGAAAATGAATGTTGGCATCATCCTCAGTGGAGGTCAGGCGCCAGGTGGACACAATGTCATCTGCGGACTGTTTGACACCGTCAAGAAACTTAACCCCGAGAACAAGCTTTATGGCTTCCTCATGGGACCTGGTGGACTCGTGGACCACAATTACATCGAGATAACAGCTGACTATGTGGACGACTACCGCAACACGGGAGGTTTTGACATGATTGGAAGCGGGCGCACCAAGCTCGAGGAGGTGAGCCAGTTTGAAAAAGGTATTGAAATCATCCGACAACTCGACATTCAAGCCATCGTCATCATCGGAGGCGACGACTCCAACACCAACGCATGCGTGCTTGCTGAATATTATGCCGCACAAAATTATGGCGTGCAGGTTATTGGATGCCCCAAAACCATCGACGGGGACTTGAAGAACGACCAGATAGAAACCAGTTTCGGATTTGACACAGCCACCAAGACCTATGCCGAACTCATAGGAAACATCGAGAGAGACTGCAACTCTGCACGCAAATACTGGCATTTCATCAAACTTATGGGAAGGTCGGCAAGCCACATCGCATTGGAGTGCGCACTTCAGTGCCAGCCCAACATCTGTCTCATCTCTGAGGAAGTGGAGGCTAAAGACCTTACTCTTAACGATATCGTCGAGCAAATATGCGAGGCTGTCGCTGCAAGGGCTGAAAAAGGCAACAACTATGGAGTCGTCCTCGTGCCAGAGGGACTCATTGAGTTCATTCCCGCTATTGGAAGACTCATCGACGAACTCAACGACCTGCTCGCCGCTCATGGGGCAGAATACAAGGACCTGCCGGCAGAGGAACAGCGTGAGTACATACACAACCATCTCACAAAGGAAAATGCTGAAACTTTCGACACCCTTCCGGAAAGCGTCGCCCGTCAACTCTCACTCGACAGGGATCCTCATGGAAATGTCCAGGTTTCGCTCATTGAAACAGAGAAGCTGCTATCTGAAATGTGTGAGGCGAAGTTGGAAAAATGGGCCAAGGAAGGTAAGTTTGTTGGAAAGTTTGCCACACTTCACCACTTCTTTGGATATGAAGGCAGATGCGCCACACCATCCAATTTCGATGCTGACTACTGCTATGCTCTTGGAGCAAGCGCCGCACAACTCATCGCAAATGGAAAGACTGGCTACATGGCCATCGTGAAAAACACCACCGCACCCACCGATGAGTGGAAGGCCGGCGGTGTGCCTATCACCATGATGATGAATATGGAGAGGAGGAACGGAAAGATGAAACCTGTCATCAGAAAAGCATTGGTGGAACTGGATGGCAATCCTTTCAAGACTTTTGTCTCATGTCGTGACAAATGGGCTCTTGAGACTTGCTACCTCTATCCCGGTCCCATCCAGTATTGGGGTCCAAAGGAGGTTTGCGACAAGACTACCATCACGCTCGCTTTGGAGCATGTGAAATAATTCTTTCTCTCATCAGGGTGGCCATGTGGATGATGACCCACATGTCCACCCTTTTTTATTTGACAAATGCCAAAGAATAGGAAAAAGGCGCAGAAAACTTCCCCTGAACCAGCCGAAAGCAAGCACTATTGGTGGAAGGGAATGGGAAGAAGGATTACGCGGGTGCCGCAATGGACGTGGTGGGCTATTGCCGCCGTGGCGGCTTTTTCTTATGTGTATGTATTCTATGTATTCTTTGTAGAACCTTTCGGATTCAGATGGAGAGCTGTCTTTGGCGACCCGTCTTATCCTAAGGGATATAGCGTACACGGCATCGATATCAGTCATCACCAAGGGAAAATCGACTGGACAAAACTTAGCAACGCCATGGTTGACCGTTCCAATCTGGCGTTCATCATGGTGAAAGCCACAGAAGGCTCTAATTATCTCGATGATTGCTTCGAGGAGAATTTCAGGAAAGCCAAGGAATATGGATTTGTCAGAGGGGCTTACCATTTCTGGAGCACCGTGTCCACCGCCCGGGAACAAGCGGCTTTCTTCTTGGATAACGTCAACTTGGAGGTGGGCGACTTGCCTCCTGTTCTCGATGTGGAAGCGAAACCGGAGAATATGAGTGAAGAGGATTTCCAAATGGAACTGTTGGCTTGGCTTCACATCGTGGAGGATAGATACCATGTGAAACCCATCATTTATACCTATTATAAATTTAAGGAGAGGTATCTTCAAGACGAACGGTTTGATGCCTATCCTTTCTGGATTGCTCATTATTACGTCTCCGACGTGCAATACCAAGGGAAATGGAAGTTCTGGCAGCACACCGACGTGGGACGCTTGCCTGGTATCATAGGCTATGTCGACCTTGATATTTACAACGGGTCGATGTTCGGGCTGAAGAAATTGACTATTCAGGAAGAAAATTTGGCCGTCCCTGAAATAGAACCCGCAGACAGCTTGAAAAATGATTCAACTGCTTATGAGCTGAACGACAGCGATACCCAGTCGCCCAACGACATCTTCGACTGAAGTGTCAAACCCAAGCTTTGGGCTTCTTCTATCAGCACCGGTGCGTCGTCCTCGTAGAAACCGCTGATGGTCAGGCGCCCGCTTTTCGACATCACCTCGCACATTGCACGCATGTCTTGGAGTAGGATGTTGCGGTTGATGTTGGCCATGACATGGTCGAAGACACCGCTCACATGCGTCAGGACACTTCGGGCACCGCAAAGCACCTCGATGTTTGTCACATGGTTCAACGAGGCATTATGTTTTGTGTTCTCAACGCTCCATTCGTCGATGTCGTAGGCCACCACCTCATGAGCTCCAGCCTTGGAGGCCACGATGGAGAGGATGCCTGTTCCACATCCGCAGTCGAGAACCCGCTTGCCTTGGAGGTCGTCGCTGAGCAGTTGTGAAACCATCATCTGGGTCGTGGCATGTGTGCCGGTGCCAAAGGCCATGTGCGCGTCGATCACCACGTCGATCATGCCTGCCGTGGGTTCTACGACGTGCTTTGTGTCATGGATGATGCAGCGGCCGTCGACTTTTATGGGTTCAAAACCCTCAGACTCCCATTCCTCGTTCCAATCCTTGTACTCCGATTGCTCAATGGAGTAATGCACGGCAACACCTGGCAAGGGGAAGTCGGAAAGCAGTGTCGATAGGAGGTCCTTGTCAAAGAGTTCTTCTTGGACATATCCTTTCAATATGTCTCCTTCACGCTCGAAAGACTCGAAACCAGCCTCACCGCCTAAATAGGCTATCAGGTCGAAAGCTGTGTCTGACATATCGGACGATAGGTTGTCGGTATGCAAATGGAATGTGGCAGTCAAGTATTTCATATCCTCTATTCTTTTTTGTTTGCCTGTAATGGATGCATTTTTGGTCCAAAAAGCGGGCAATGAAGTGAAATGATGGTGCAAATATATAAAAAATAGGGAAAAACCTATGTTCCTTTAGGGTTTTTCCTTATTTTTGCATGTATTCTTGAATTAAATTTGCATTGTGAAATAGTGAATACCAAAAACAAATGGATATGAAAAGGAAAATATTGCTTTCACTGATTGTTGGAGTGCTCCCGCTCTCCATCTTCGCACAGGACGACATGTACTACGTCCCCAAGAAGGTGGAAAAGGTGGAGAAGGTGACGACTGCACCTGAGAGGGTCAACTTGCCGGCACCCAAGCCCCTTGGGATGTCGGTGGATGAGTACAACCGCAGATATATGCGGAGCTCATACCAGACTCTCAACGGCGACTCTTTAGGAGATGACATCATCGACTTCACCGCTGGTGATGGCTATCCTATGAAAGACACGATTTATGTCGATGGTAGAAGGTATGACGACGACTACTACTACTCTGCCCGGTTAGGGCTTTTCGACGACTATTATGGATGGTACAACCCCTTCTTCTATGATTATCTCGGATGGAGGTGGGGACACTACTATGACCTCTGGTCGCCATGGGGATATTATTATCCAGGATGGTATTATGGTTATTATTCACCTTGGTACGACCCATTCTATTACGGTTATTACGGATGGTACGGATACAGGGGATGGTGGGATCCCTATTATTACGGCTACCCATACTATTATTACGGTGGCGGAGTGGCATACCATTATGACAACCAAAGTTGGAGACATGCCGACTACTCTTCTGCCAGCAGGAACATGATCAGGGGAAATGGATATTCCATTGCAGAACACGGCACCTTTGGAGGTTCAAGGATAGCTAGTGGAAGCTTCTCTTCTTCCGGCTCCAGTACGAGAAGTACGGGGGGGGCAAGGACCACCTATAGCAACTCCACCAGCAGAAGGACGGGATTCGGAGGTAGTGGCAGCTATTCCGGAGGTTCGACACCCTCTGCCGCAAGAGGTTCATATGGCACGACATCACGAAGCAGTTCCGGTAGTTCCGGCTTTGCTGGCTCCAGCAGAGGAGTTTCCTCAAGCAGCTCAAGCTATGGTGGCTCCAGAAGCAGTTCCTCAAGCTCCAGCTACGGAGGCTCCAGCTCAAGAGGTTCGTTCGGCGGCAGCGGCGGCGGTGGCGGCGGCTCCTTCGGCGGCGGCGGTGGCGGCGGCGGTTCCCGCTCCGGTGGCAGCTTCGGCGGCGGTGGCGGTGGACGCTCCGGCGGTAGAAGATAGAGCTTTTGAAATTGAACACACATACACCTTCATATAAAATTGGTAAGAAAATGAAAAAGAGATATTTGCTGATGGCTGCTGCCATCATCGCACTGCCCTTGGCAGCGCAGGAAACCTATGAGAATGCGAAAATCATCAACCAGGACCTCAACGGTACTGCTCGTTATGTGGGTATGGGTGGTGCGACGGACGCACTGGGAGGTGAGATTTCCTCCATCAGCTCCAATCCCGCCGGTATAGGTCTCTTCAGACATAACAAGTTCGAAGGTACCGTGGGAATGGTGTCTCAGCAAGATGCGGCAAACTATTCTGAAGGCGACGAGACAAACCTGAGCTTCGACCAGATAGGATTCGTTTATTCCACAAGGAGTGGTGAGAATTCGTTCCTCAATATGGGTTTCAATTATCATAAAAGCAAGAATTTCAATTATATCCTCTCCGCTGACGACAGACTCGACAATGCTTCTCAGAACAAGAATTCCTATATGAAATTGGCCAACGGCTTGCTCTACAACAAGGATTTCGATGGGAATTTCAATCTTGATGCCGACTATGTCACCTGTAATCAGTTGGACGACATTTTCACCAGGAACCTATTTTATGAATATGATATGGACAATGCATACTACTACGATGCCGCCTCTTATGACTTCGACAGGGCCCACAAAGGATACATCGGGGCGTATGATTTCAACATTAGCGGCAACATCAACGACCGCGTCTATCTTGGAATGACCGTAGGACTGGAGGATGTGCATTACAAGCATATCTCCGATTACACTGAGCAAATGGTGCCCAACAACATCAACCTTAATTCACTTAACGTGTATGACGACAGGAGAATCACGGGTACGGGCTACAACCTCAAGTTTGGTGCCATCTTCCGTCCCATAGAATATGCCCCCTTCCTCATCGGTGTCAACGTCCATACTCCTACTTGGTACAGACTCACCACAAGCAACTATACAGAGGTGAGTGACGGCAACAACACCATATGGTCGGAGGATGCATACGACTACAAGGTCTATACTCCTTGGAAATTCGGACTCAATATGGGTTATACCGACGGCAAGGTGTTTGCCATTGGAGCTTCATACGACTATGCTGACTACGCACACACCGACACACGTATCAACGACGGTGGAAGCTATGACTTCTACGACTATTATGAGTCGAGCAGCAGCGACAAGGAGATGAACGGACATACAAAGAGGACGCTCAAGGGCGTGTCCACATTCAAGGTGGGTGCCGAGGTGAGGCCCATTCCGGAAATGGCAATTCGTGCCGGATACAATTATGTCTCTGCCATGTATGACAAAGAAGGTTTCAAGGATGGTACACTCAACTCTCCGGGCAGCTATTATTCAACTGCCACCGACTACACCAACTGGAAGGACACCAATCGCTACACCTTCGGCATAGGATGGAGAATCAACAAGTGGAATCTCGACTTGGCTTATCAGTACAGTGCTTCTAAAGGTGAGTTCGCCCCGTTCATGAATTATGTGGACAGTGAGTATGAAGACTGGGATAATTTGACCAATATGGTGAAAGTGGACAACAAGCGCCATCAGATCTTGTGCACGGTGGGATATACGTTCTGATTCCTCTGCATCATATATATAAAAAAGGCGTCCTGTTAACAGGGCGCCTTTTTCAGGATGTCGTTTGTCTTGTAGGACTTATTGGTCTTATAAGAAGACTTAATCCTCGTATTCGTCGGAGATGCCTTCAGCCTCTAGGCTAAGGTCTTCAGGGTCGGTGTCGAAAGTGGTGCGGTAGCTTTCTTCTGTCAACTTGTCCTCGTCGAAGGCATCGTCATCATCATCAGGGCTGTAATAGTCTTCCTTCTCAATGAATTCTTCCTCCTCGTCTTCAGAGGAAGGTTCACGGTCGAGCTCTGCTTTAAGGTGAGGCTTCTCCAACATCGGCTTTGCTTTGGCGAAAATGGCCTCAACCCACATGCCTTTGGCTATCTCGAGAACCTCGAAACCGTCGGCAACTTTCTTTTCATACATGCTGCCTCGTTTGCGAAGGCGGTCCTTGGGCAGGGTGGTGGTGCTGATGTCGAAACCGCTCTCTATGATGTCTTGGATGCTTTGGGATAGACTGTCCCAACCGCCACCGAAATTGCGGTCGATCACCTCAAGCAGCTTCGTGGTGGAAATGTGGCGTATGTTCTCGTATGTAAGGTCAGTGACACGGAGAATAGGGCGCTTCTTAACCGCCCATTTCACCTTCGTGCTCTCATCCATTCTTAGAAGACCGACCTTGAAACCTCGTGACTCGTATTTCTTCACTACTTCTGGCTTGTCCACACTCACTTCCTCCATATCGAAAGCGCTTTTGACGATATCGATGTAATGGCGGATGTTGTCCTTGACGTCGGCGTCCTTCTCCGCTGCTTCCCACAGGCGGAAAATATCGTTCTCTTGCAAGTCCCAGACATTGCTTTTGTTGAGGTTCTTCAAAGTAAGTCCCTTTTTGTCTCTTTGTCTCATATTTGGTCTTGGTAAATGAATCTTTTCTTCGGTTGGTACTGGTTTTTGAGTTACGATGCAAAAGTAAGTACTTTCTATCTTATTTCCAAGAAAACAACGTTTTTTTTTATCTATCTCTCTTTCCATACCATGTTCACACGCCATATGACGGTTTAAAAAACCTTCATCACCCAACTTTGCAAGCTCATTTCTTGCACATTCCAACCTTATTTCATATTTTTGTCACCTTATTTGAATATCGAAGGCTTCACAACCTATGGAAGATGTAGAGAAGATGCGTGCAAAAGAGGGAGAGAAGGAAGAACATGGGGTCTTGCTTGAAGAACGTCCCGATTATTATGTCAGAAAGTCGAAGAGGGCTTTCTGGACGAGGTGCATCCTCTTTCCTTTGGCGTGCATCGCCGTGGTCTTTGCAGTCTACCGTTTCGTCTGTTTTATCAACAATGACAGGCAAGTGCCTGACAAGGTGGAAGAGTCATCTTCCACCGTTCCCTATGCCATGGAGCAGGGTAAAGCCGGAAAAGAGGGCGAGGTGGCGAAAAGGCTTGAGAAAATCTACAATGACATGCTGGGTGATTCCAGACCTTATGCCCTTAGCTATCTCTCTTCTGATTTCAGAAGGGTGATGCTTGATGTCTTGAGGGCTGAGCAAGAGAGCGGGAGCACTCTTCTCGACCATGACTTGTGGACCAGGACGGCAGGGACCCATCACACCGTGAAGGTCAAGTCGGTCACCGCCACAACGGATGACAGGGCAAGTGCGGAGGTGATGGTGCGGGGGGAGTTGGGGCATTATTCCAACCAGGAATCGCTCGTGGTGTTGCTTCTTATGGAAAATGGACTATGGATGGTGGACGACTTTGTCACCTCATTTGGTTCGGAAAAAGGGATGCTTGGGCAGAAGGCTGAGGAGGTGTTGAGCATGCTTTCGCAACAAGAAAGTATGGAGCATCGCGAGGATGTGCGTCGTGATGCGCCATGGAATGCATTGAGGTTGAGAGGTTCCATGTCGGATGGAAGTAAAAAAACATTCAATATGTATCTCGCCATCTCGGAGGGAAGTGTGGAGGGTGAATACGAGATAGATGGTGATGGCGTCGGGTATGCCTTGAGTGGTGAGATCGATGGCGAAGGAGCGATGGTGCTTCGTGAATACAGGAAAGGTGTCGCTACCGGACGATTATTTGAGGGTAGGTTGGAAGGAAGCACTTTTGTGGGGCAATACAGAAATTCCTTGGGGACCACCACAAGAGATTTCCGTGCCACTGTGCAATGAGATGACTCTGGCTTGTCGGACAAGTCCCATTAGTCCTATAAGTCTTATTATTCCTATAAGTCTTATAAGACCAATAAGCCTCACTCGTACTTCATCGATTTTGCCGGTTGGATGTGTGAGATGAGGAAGCTGGGGGCTATCAGCATCATGACGCTGATGAGGAGCGTGCCGATGTTCAACAGCAAAATAAGCGGGATGTTAAGTTCCACTGGTACCTTCTCCACATAATAGGTGGTGGGGTCAAGGCGCACCACACCCGTGAAATGCTGGAGTGCCACCACTCCAATGCCAAGGATGTTGCCTATCAACATGCCTTTGCCGATGATGAACACGGCAAACCAGAGGAAGGTATGGCGGATGGTGCTGTTGCGGGCGCCCATCGCTTTCAACGTGCCGATCATGCTCGTGCGCTCGATGATGATGATGAGCAACCCCGACACCATCGTGATGACGGCTACTGCAACCATCAGGCCAAGAATGATCCATACGTCGATGTCGAGAAGGTCGAGCCAGGCGAAAATGTTGGGGTATAAGTGTGGCGTGGAGATGGATGCGTAGACACCATCATACTTGTCTATGCGGCGGTCGAAGGTCGCACTTGCAAGCATTTCTACCTCGTCTATTTTGGAATAGTCGGATAGCGTCAGCTCTGCTCCATTGGCTTGGTCGTCTTTCCAACCATTGAGTTTTATGATGCTGCGAAGGTCGGTGAAACAGATGGTTTCGTCAAAACGACGCAGGTTGGTGCAATATATGCCGCAGATGGTGAAACGACGGGTGCGCACATTGTCCGTACCCATGAAATAAGAGAAAACGCGGTCGCCACGCTTCAAACCCAGTTTGTCGGCTATGTTTTGGGATATTGCAATTTCGTTGCTGCTCACCGTGTCGCTGAAAGCAGGCAGATGACCTTCCACCATGCAACTACTGATGAAGGTGGAATCATATTCCTGGCCGTAGCCCTTGAAGGTCACTCCGAGGAAGTCGCTGTCGGTTTTCAGGATCCCTTGCTTGGTGGCGTAGCGTTGTACATGGGCGATGTAGGGGAGATTGCGCATCTCGTTCTGAATCGAGTCGTCCATGCACACGGGGTAGGAGCCGTCGGTATAGAGCGACTGCGGTTCGGCAATGATGATGTGGCTTCCGAATCCCAGCACCTTGTCACGAATGGTATGTTTGAAACCTAAAACCACACACACCGACACTATCATCACTGCCAGGCCGATGGCTACTCCTGCGATGGAGATGCGGATGGCTGGACGGCTGGCTTTACGGCGGTTGTCTTCCTCGTGATGTAGACGGCGGGCGATGAATAGGGAAAGGTTCATGGGAGGGGGTCGTCGTAGACGCGTCCAGGGTAACTCTCAAGGGCTTTCCTGAGCACGACAAGGGCGCGAGTGAGGTCTTCTTTTTTCAGCACGTAGGCGATGCGCACTTGGTTGGCACCGGCTCCGGGAGTGGTGTAGAAACCAGAAGCCGGAGCCATCATCACGGTCTCGCCTTCATAATTGAATTTCTCCAGGCACCACCGGCAGAAATTCTCAGCGTCGTCCACCGGAAGTTTGGCCACAGTGTAGAAGGCACCCATGGGAATGGGGGAGTAGACACCGGGGATGCGGTTGAGACCGTCTATAAGGCATTTGCGGCGCTCTACATATTCGTCGTACACCTCACGATAGTATTCCTCTGTGGCGTCAAGTGACGCTTCTGCCACTATCTGGCCGATGAGTGGAGGCGAAAGACGCGCTTGGCAGAATTTCATCACCGCCGCCCTTACTTGCTGGTTCTTCGTGATCAAGGCTCCAATGCGGATGCCACATTCCGAGTAACGTTTCGATACGGAGTCGATGAGGATGACGTTCTGCTCGATGCCTTCAAGGTGACAGGCGCTGATGTAGGGGGAGCCGGTGTAGATGTATTCACGGTACACCTCGTCGGAGAATAGGTAGAGGTCGTATTTCTTCACCAAGTCGCGAATCTGGTTCATCTCGCGGCGGGTGTAGAGATAGCCGGTGGGGTTGTTGGGATTGCAAATCATGATGGCACGAGTGCGGTCGTTGATCAACTCCTCGAATTTCTCTACTTTGGGGAGGGAGAACCCTTCTTCTATGGTGGTGGCGATGGTCTTTATTTTTGCGCCGGCGGAAATGGCGAAGGCCATATAGTTGGCATAGGCCGGCTCTGGGACGATGATTTCATCACCAGGGTTCAAACAAGAGAGGAAGGCGAAGAGTACTGCTTCGCTTCCGCCGGAGGTGATGATGATGTCGTCGGCGCTGACGTTGATGTTGTATTTGGCGTAATACCCCACAAGCTTCTTACGGTAACTTTCATAACCTTGAGAAGGGGAGTATTCCAAAATGTCACGGTCGATGGTCTTTAATGCGTCAAGACCTTCACGAGGGGTGGGGAGGTCGGGTTGTCCGATGTTAAGATGATACACTTTTATACCACGCTGCTTCGCGGCTGCAGCGAGTGGAGCCAATTTCCTGATTGGCGATTCGGGCATCTCTATTCCACGAATTGATATGTCGGGCATATGCTTGATTTTGCAATTTGCATGCAAAGGTAGTGCAAACCGAAGACAATACAAAACAAAATGCAAAATTTGTTTTTATTGTTGAGGTGCCGCCTACCTTATCCAAAGGTAGTGCAAACCGAAAGACAATACAAAACAAAATGCAAAATTTGTTTTTATTGTTGAGGTGCCGCCTACTGTGTGTCATGGTGCAAAATACTTTTGTCCTATCATCTTTTTGTCCTTCATTTTTTGACATTTCCTTTTTTTTTACTATTTTTGCCCATGTATTTCGCATATCAACCTTTGAATCACCATTGGTTTGGTGAGACTCTTATCCATATCATTATGAAACGAACAGTCATCCTCATTATATGGGTTTTTGCAGCGTTGGCCATCCATGCGCAGCAAAGCCTCGAGAGTCTGCGTGACATCCTGGAAGAAGCACCCGTGCAAGAGAAGGTGTACCTCCATATCGACAACAATTGCTATTTCAAGGGAGACACCATCTGGTATAAGGCGTATGTCACTGATGCTCAAACTCTTGAATATACCGACCAAAGCAGGCTGTTGTATGTCGAACTCGTCTCGCCCGACGGGATGCTGGTAGAGCGACAGACCATTGTCATCTCGGATAAAGGATATGGCGCAGGAGACTTCCAAATCAGCGACTCCCTCTATTCCGGGTTCTATGAGCTGAGGGCTTACACCCGGTGGATGTTGAATTTCTGTGTCACCAAGCACCCCTACAGCAGGAAAGACCGCGAGCAGTTCTATAACAAGAAGATGGCCGACGATTTCTTCCGCCTCTACGGTGCTGTCTATAGCAGGGTGGTGCCGGTGTATGAGCGGCCGGAAAACGAGGGCGACTATTCCACCAGGTATATTGTCAACAGGGCGAAGACCAGGGCCGACAAGGACCTGAAGGAGCGCCTGAGGGTGTCGTTCTATCCCGAGGGAGGGCATCTCATCGAGGGCACCCGGTGCATGGTGGCTTTCGAGGCTCGTGACGAGGAAGGCCAATATGTGGATGTGAAAGGAATGGTGGGCGACAAGCCTGTAGAAACCATGCATGAGGGTAGGGGGCTCTTCCCCCTCGAGGTGACAGGCGACCTGCCGAAGGTGAGGTTCGATTTCGAAGGGAAGCAGTATTCCTTCAACTTGCCCAAGGTGGAGAAAGCAGGGTGTGCGCTCGCTCTGACCAATCAACAAGGCAAGGTGAAGGCCGACATCACCATCAAGGGGACGGCTGGCAACCAGACTTTCGCCGCCCTCGTGCTTTGCAGAGGAGGCTTGAAGTGGTTTGATGACTATCTCTCCCTTGATGCCACGGGGAAAGCATCCATCACCATCGACGAGGCGGAACTGCCCACGGGAGTGAACGACCTCGTGATCATCGACGGCAACGGCAACCCCCTCGCCGACAGACTCTTCTTTGTCAACAACAACGAGTATGAGGAGGCACGCCTTGAGGCCGTCACGGAGAAGATGGACTATGAGCCCTTCGAACCCATCAACCTTGACATCAAAGCTCCCAAAGGGGTGGAGCACTTGTCCATCGCCGTCAGGGACGCTGGCACACAGGAACTGACGTTCGACACGGGAAACATCTACACCGAACTCTTGTTGGCAGGCGACTTGAAAGGTTTCATACCGTATCCTGAGCAATATTTCATGAAAGGGGAGGAGCATCGGCAGCACCTCGACCTGCTCCTGAGGGTGCAGGGGTGGAGGCGCTATGACTACAAGGACATCGCTGCGGCAACACCACCAAGATACCTCCCTGAGACACGTCTGACCGTGGAGGGAGGGGTGTATCACACTGTCTCCTTCGACCCCATACGTGAAGGGGAGATGAAATACTGGCCTATGGGCATCTTTGGATATGCCGACGGCGATGAGGACGTCATGGACCCTAACGACCCTAACTACCAACAGATGACGATGGGGGAAAATACGGGAGGGGGCACCGACATGACCGGGTCCATCCAGATGGAAACGATAGGGCAGGAGGTGGCTGCGTCGTCTCCCGTCAGCGCCGACGACCCCCATTACGGTGTCAACCACGGTGGGTTGAGGCATGAGGTGACCGTGCAGGGCGAACTGGTGATTGGAACGCAGGTGGCCACCGTGGAGATGGAGACAACCAACGGAGGGCACTTCGCCTTCAACGTGCCGCCGTTCTATGGCGATGCCATCCTCTTTCTCAATGCACACAAGACGAGTCTTGGGGACGACAAGGCGAGAAAGAAGAGACTCAATGGGTTCACCAACGAGGACGAATGGCCCGATTATTATGTCAAACGTGACCTCTTCTTCCCCGTCTTTGCCAAGAAATACGACTTCTACCAGTGTCACTTGCCAGAATATGACTACGAAAGCGACAATGAAAATGACGACTTGCTGCTCAACGAGGGGGGGAGGCTCTCGTCCATGGACAGGCAACTCGACAACGTCGAGGTGAAAGGGAAAAAAAGGAGAGGAAAGAGGGCCGTCGATTACACACAACCCATGTTCGTGGGTAATGCCTATGAACTCTACAACCTTGCCACGGACTATGGACTGTCGTTTGGAAAACTCAATTTCAGACGGTTCCCACAGCAGGTGTGCTTGTTGCTCTTGGGCAACTACAACAGTGAACAGCCATTGCTCATCGAAGGGTGGATGAATGATTATGTCTTTTACAGGAATTATGCTCCCGACGACCCGTATGGAGCAATCACCGACCAGATGAGGAGCAACTACGCCATTGCCAAAGACCTCGTGCTCTACAGACAGAAGGAAATCAGGCTTTTCAGCGATTTCGAGTTGAGAAACGAGGATAAATATTTGGAAAGGTCGTCGATGGTGGCCGATGTCACGATGGATTTCGTGACCATACCCGATGATGCGAGGCAACCCACCTATCGCGACAGAAGAATCATCATGCATGGCATCTACGTGCCCGACGATTTCTACCACCCCGACTACAGCCAGACCTTGCCCGAGGAAGGGAGGAAGGACTATCGGCGCACGCTCTATTGGAATCCCAATGCCCGGGTCGACGAGGAAGGCAACTTCCACACCACATTTTATAACAATGGTAAGACCACCAGGGTGAAAATAGATGCCGCCGGCATCGCGCCAGGAGGCTTGCCCGTCTGCACGCAACGCGGAAAATAAATTTTCGCCCCTCGCCGACCATTGCGGCGAGGGGCGATTTTTCGTAGTTTTTTTCTAGTATTCCTAGGATTTCTAGTATTCCTAGTATCTCTAGTATTTCTAGATTTTTTCCAGGGCCATGGTCACCACCTTTTCTACGGCGGCGGTAAGGCCATCTGGGTTCTTGCCACCAGCGGATGCGAAATGGGGCTGGCCGCCTCCGCCGCCATTGATCAGTTTGGCTGCCTCGCGAACCAGTTGGCCGGCATGCAAGCCATACTCCTTCACCAAGTCCTCGCTCACCATCACGTTGAGCATCGGCTTGGAGTCATGCACAGACCCCAACACGCAGACCAAACGTTCCGGAATGGCTTGGTGCACCTTGAACACCAGGTCTTTTGCGGAGGCGGGGTCGATGGGGACGACGGTGCGGACGATGTTGATACCGTTCAGCACTTCCTTCTTCGACACCAATTGCTCCTTGGCGCGTTCTGTGGCTTGGGCGCGGAAGCCTTCTATCTGCTTCTTCATGCTGTCGTGCTCGTTGATGTATTTGTCGATGACACCACGAAGGTCCTTGGCATTGTTGAACAACTCGCGGATGGATTTTATCATATCCTCCATCATGTAGAGCATCTCCTCGCATTGCTTGCCCGTCTTGGCTTCCAAACGGCGGATGCCGGCGGCTACGCTGCTCTCGCTGACAATCTTGAAGAATCCGATGCGGCCGGTGGAAGAGGCGTGGACACCACCACAGAGTTCGCAGCTCGGACCGAAGCGCACCACACGCACCTTGTCGCCGTATTTCTCGCCAAACAAGGCGATGGCACCCATCTCCTTGGCTTGGGCGTAGGGAGTTTCACGGTACTCGTCGAGCGGGATGTCCTGGCGGATCATGTCGTTAACCATCCGTTCCACCTCGCGCAACTCTGCGTCGGTCACTTTCTGGAAATGTGAGAAGTCGAAACGCAGGCTGTCAGGGCTCACATATGAGCCTTTCTGCTCCACATGGTCGCCAAGCACTTGCTTCAAGGCGTAGTCCAACAGGTGTGTGGCGGTATGGTTGGCGGCGCTGGCGTCGCGCAGGTCGGTGTCCACGCATGCCATGAAGTCGGCCTCCGGGTCCTTGGGCAGGGCTTTCACAATATGTACGCTCTGGTTGTTCTCACGTTTCGTGTCGATGACGTCCACCGTCTCGAACTCGCTCACCAGGACGCCGCGGTCGCCCACCTGGCCACCCATCTCGCCATAGAAGGGAGTGTGGTCGAGCACCAACTCGTAATAGGTGTTCTTCTTCTGAGTCACCTTGCGGTAGCGGAGGATATGGCATTCATATTCCGTGTAGTCGTAGCCCACGAATTCCTGCTCGCCGGGGCGAAGTTCAACCCAGTCGCTGCTTTCCACGGCGGCGGCGTTGCGCGCGCGGGCCTTCTGCTTCTGCATCTCCTCGTCAAACTGTTTCTCATCGACAGTGAAGCCGTTCTCGCGAAGGATGAGTTGGGTGAGGTCGAGGGGGAAGCCGTAGGTGTCGAACAGACGGAAGGCTTGCTTGCCGTCGAGCACTTTCTCGTCATGGGCCTTCAACTCGTCCATGTCGCCGTTCAGCAGGCTGATGCCCTTGTCGAGCGTGCGGAGGAAGGAGTCCTCCTCTTCTTTCATCACACGGCTGATGAGGGTCTGCTGGGCGGGCAGTTCGGGATATGAGGCGCCCATCTCTGCCACCAGGGTGGGGATGAGGCGATAGATGAAGGCTTCCTTTTGGCCGAGGAACGTGTAGGCGTAGCGCACGGCGCGGCGCAGGATGCGGCGGATGACGTAGCCGGCCTTGGCGTTGCTCGGCAGTTGTCCGTCGGCGATGCTGAACGACACGGCGCGAAGGTGGTCGGCTATCACGCGCATCGCCACGTCGATGTCTTCATCCTTGCCGTAACGGAGGCCGGAGAGCTTCTCGATTTCACGGATGATGGGTTGGAAGATGTCGGTGTCGTAGTTGGAGTGCTTTCCTTGCAGGGCGCGAACGAGGCGCTCGAAACCCATGCCGGTGTCGATGACGTTCATCGACAATTTCTCCAACGTGCCGTCGGCCTTGCGGTTGAATTGCATGAACACCAGGTTCCATATTTCAATCACCTGGGGGTCGTCCTTGTTCACCAGTTCCCTTCCGGGCACCTTGGCTTTCTCCTCGGCGGTGCGGGAGTCGAGGTGGATTTCGGAGCAGGGACCGCAGGGGCCGGTGTCGCCCATCTCCCAGAAATTGTCATGTTTGTTGCCGTTGATGATATGGTCGGCGGGCACGTGTTTCAGCCAATAGCCGGCAGCCTCGTCGTCACGCGAAAGGCCTTCATCGGCGGAACCTTCGAAAACGGTCACGTAAAGGTCCTCGGGATTGAGGTGAAGTACGTCGACAAGGTATTCCCATGCCCACGCTATGGCTTCTTCCTTGAAATAGTCGCCGAAACTCCAGTTGCCAAGCATCTCAAACATCGTGTGGTGGTAGGTGTCGTGGCCCACTTCTTCCAAGTCGTTGTGCTTTCCGCTCACACGAAGGCACTTCTGACTGTTGGCACGGCGGCGGGGTTCCGGCGCACGAGTGCCGAGGATGATGTCTTTCCATTGGTTCATACCTGCGTTGGTGAACATAAGGGTGGGGTCGTCTTTCACCACCATTGGTGCGGATGCCACGATGGCGTGGCCTTTTGACTCGAAGAATTGTTTGAAGGAGTCGCGGATTTCGTTGGCTGTCATCATTTTTCTTTACTTTTCTCTATTCGTTTAAAAAACGCTGCAAAGGTACTATTAAGTGAGCGAAAATCCAAAAAAAAATGAGATTTTCCGAGCAAGGGCGACGCCCCTGTCTCTCCTATCCATGCCTATTCCCTCCTAAAACCTCCTTTGCCATAAAAATCGGGCGGATGCACATCCGCCCGATTTTCATAAAGAGGCTATCCGTTAATGCAATGCCTCATGGTTTCATTGTTCAGCGTTTACTCGTTGGAGAAGCCATAGCCATTGGTGAAGCCGCCGGTGGCGAGGATGTTCGGAGTGAACGGCCAGAAGTAGATGGGAGCGCTCACGTAGTCGTAGTCGAGGAAGAGGTACTTGTAGTACTCGTCTTCGTTGGACACGAGGTCGATACCCCAGTTCTCCTTCTTGTATCCATCGGCCTCAAGAGCGGCAGCCTCCTCGTCGGAAATGCGGGTGAAGAGTCCCTTGATGGCCAGGTTGGTGGCAGGTGTCGACGTGCCATAACTCAGTCCGTAAGACTCCCAGTCGTCATTCTGGCCACGCCATCCCGGATAGAGCACGGGGTCGTTCTCCATGCCTTGCGGAGTGATGCCGGTGAGGCGGTAGCCGTAGATGGACTTGGCATCAACGAGTTTCGTCCATACATACGAGGAGATGACATTGCCGTTTTCAAACTGGTAGTAACCGTTGGTCTTCAGACCGTTGATCATGGCGCCTGTCAGTTCTTTCACTGCCTTGATTTTCTCTCCGATGAGTCCCGAACGAATGAGGGTGAAGCGGCGGTCGCCTTCTCCTGCGAATTCAAATCCACGTTCGTCGATGATGGCATTGTAGAGCGAACCCGACTTGGCGATGAACGCGTCGGTGTTGGCGCCGCCATAGGGGAAGGCGCGGTTGCGAATCTTGTCAAGGTAGGCCCTGGCATTGCCGTTGTCGCCAAGGGCGGCGCAAGCTTCTGCATAGCCGAGATAGATTTCAGAGATGCGCATGTAGGGCTGGTTGATGCCCGACTTGCGTTGGTTCTGGGTCCACACGGTCTTCTGGCGGTTCTCGTCCCACTTGTTGGTGGAAATGCCGCCGCCGCTGGCCTTGGAGTTGGGCTTGAAGGGGATGAGTTTTTCCACACCCTTGCCCGTGCTGCCGGTGACAGCGCATGACACGTCGCGTCGCACGTCTTTCGGGTCGAACATTCCGTAGTAGAAGGCTGGGTTGATGCGTCCCTGGCCGTATGCCTTGCAAGGATAGGCATTCTTCGAGCCACCGTCGCTGGGACGTCCGAAGGAGTAGGAACGGGCGTCGTTGCCGCCACCTTGTTGCATGGGAGCCTCGTAGATGGACTCGCCGGCGTAGGCGGCGTCGGCGCTTTGCATCTCGTTGAAGAACGTGTCGTAGCTATCGGAGAATGTGACAGTTCCCGGGTTGTCGATGGCTTTCTTGAAGTAGGTCCTTGCCATCTCCATGTAGTTCTTCCAGTCGCTCCTTCTACCGTAGGAAGCGCCATTGTTGTCGTTGCCCTTCTTCTCGATGCTCAAGGCATTGCCATTGCCGTCAACGGGAGTGATGTCGCCGCGTCGGGTCTGATAGCCGCCGGCCTCAAGGGCGATGCGGCCGATAAGGCCTTGGACATAGGTCTGGGAGAAGTAGTTCTTCACGTTCTGGTCGTATTCCGGGCACTGGCCAACGGGATACATGAGTGGCTCCACGGCCTTCAGGTCGTTGAGGATGGCATCGTAGATGGAGTCGCGTGAGGTCAGGCCGCTGGCTGCCTCGCCCAATCGTCTCTGGTAGGGCACGTCGCCCCAGTTCTTGATGAGCTCGCGATAGGCGGAGGCCTTCAATGCCACTGCCTCTCCATAGAGTTGGCTCAGTCCGTTGGGAGCCGTGGCATTCTTGATCTTGGCCTCATAGTCTTCCATGTCCTGCACGGCGGTGATGATGGCGTTGGCCTTGCTGACCACGTTGAACAACTTGGCGTAGATGTCGTTCTCCTTGAGATAGGAGAGTAGTCCGTATGAACCGGCATACTTGCCGTTCTGATAGAAGCTCTCCGGATAGTGGCGTCCGGGTTGGTTGCTGAAAGCCTCCGGATGGCGCATGATGTCGGAACCGGCCACGTCGGCGGCATACCACAGTCCATCGCCGAAGACACCGTTCTGCAATACGTCTCTCCAAGCCTCATAGCCTCCGTCGATGGCGGCATGGGCGGTCACCATGTTGGAGAAAACAAAGTTGGCATCAACGGTGGATGGGGACTTGGTCTCCAAGTAGTCCTCACAAGATGTCATGGAAAGGACTCCCGCCGCAAACAATGTGATATATAATGTCTTTTTCATTTTTCTTCTCCTTAAATAATTAGAATGTTACGTTGAGTCCGAATGTATATGACCTTGTCTTGGGATATGCCTGATAGTCGTAGAACGGGGTGGGGAATCCGTCGCCACCGGCGTTCATGTTGGTGTTGACGTCCGGGTCGAGACCGCTGTAGCCTGTGATGCAGAAGAGGTTGGCGCCGGTGAAGTAAACCCTCACGTTCTTGATGCCCACGGTGTTCAGCCATGTCTTCGGGAAGGTGTAGCCCACGGTCAGCGTGTTGAGACGGAGGTAGGAGGCATCCTCGATGAACTCGGAAGAAGCCAGTCCGTATTCAGAATAAGGCAGCGCGTATTTTGCGTGTGCATTAAGAGCCCTGAGTGCTTCCGGCTCGGTTACGGCCACGAGGTTGCCGTCGCTGCCCACGTCGTAGATGCGGTAGCAGTCTTTGACCACGTCGAGCCTGTTGGCGCCGAGGCTGTTGTCCTTGTCGCCCATCATGTCGTGCATCACGTTGGCATTATAGACTTTGCCGCCGATTTGATAGGTGAATCCAAGCGAGAAGTCAAGATTCTTGTAGTTGCCCATGATGTTGAATCCACCGGTGTGGTGGGGCTGGGTCTTGCCTATGACAGTTGCATCGTTGTCGTCAATCACGCCGTCGCCGTTGACATCCTCGAATTTCACCATGCCCGGGAATGCGGTTTGACCGTCGGGTTTGTTGCCCTTGAAGGCGTTGGCGGGATAGTTGACGATGCTCTTGGTGTCGGCCACGCCGTCTTTCAATGTATAGACGCCGTTGGAGTAGTTGAAGTCGTCGAGGGTGTAGAATCCGTTGCTCTTGAAGCCTTGGATGGTTCCTACAGGCTCGCCCACGCGGATGATGTAGTCATAGTAAGGTTTGCGCATGGATGAGCCCCAGCCGGTATGGGTGTCGGGGTTGAGGTCGATGTCGGGATTGAGTTTGTCCACCATGTTGTTGTTGTAGTTGTAGGTGAGGTTGAAGCTCAGGCCGAAATCCTTGGTGCGCACGGCCTCGTAGAAGAGGGCGAGTTCTATACCCCGGTTGGAGGTCTGGCCCACGTTCTGGTATTGGTAGCTGTAGCCGGTGGCCTCGTCGATGGGCACCTTCATAAGGATGTCCTTGGTGGTGTTCCAATAGAGGTCGAGGCTGCCGCGGACCTTGCCACGGAGAATGCCGAAGTCGAAGCCGAGGTTGCGTGAGACGGTGGTCTCCCATTTGAGGTCGGGGTTGCCCTTCATCGAACCGGGGATGTACACCACCTTGTTCACACCGTCCACATTGATGGTGCTTGTCGTCCAGGTCTCGCGCCATAGGCCGGCGTCGATGTTGTCATTGCCGGAAGTACCGTATGAGAGACGGATTTTGAGGTTGTCGAGCCAATCCCTTGCTCCTTCCATGAAGGGCTCGTCAGAGATGCGCCATGCAGCGGCGGCTGCAGGGAAGTATCCCCAGGTGTTGTTGGAGGCGAATCTTGAGGAACCGTCGGCGCGGAAGGTGGCTGTGAGCAGGTATCTGCCTTGATAGGAATAGTTGACGCGTCCGAAGAATGAGGTGACATGTTTCGGCTCGCCGATGACATTGTCGAACTTGTCGAGTCCCTCGCTGCCCTTTGTCTTGCCGGTGAAGTTGATCATGCCGAAAGCATCGTTCATGGTGAATTCCGACGGATAGCCATAGCCGTAGATGTTGCTGTAGTTGGTCTTGTCTGCCAGGACCTCATAGCCGGCAAGCATTCCGAGACTGTGGTCCTCACCGAGTCCTTGCACATTGTAGTTCAAGGTGTTCGACCACCTCACGTTATAGCTGTTGTTCTTGTACAATTGTGCGGAGGAGTATCCCTGGTCGCCATGGCCGCCATCCCATGCGCGGCGTTCCATCCAACCTCTTGACAGGCCGATTTCCGACTTCGCCACGAGTCCGTTGATGATGGTCCATGTAAGACCGGTGTTGACACGAAGGCGGTTGATGTCGTTGTATTGGTCGTAGTTCTTGGTGTAGTCAAGCGGGTTTCTGGAGAGTTCCACGAATGAGGAGCCTTGGCCCATCTGCGAGGGGTCGGCGTCGGCACCGAGCGGGTTGTCGACAGGACGGAACTGATAGGCTGAGGTGGCGGTGTTGAATCTCGTGCCACGGAAACGCATCTCGCTATAGCGGGCGTCAAGGTCCCATTTCAGTTTCTTGCTGATTTCCTGAGAGAACTTGAAACTGGCATTCCAGCGGCGGAAACCGGTGTTGAGACGGGCGCCGTCGTCGTTCATGTAGTTGACGGAGGCGCGATATTTCGTGGTTGCCGTGCCACCTGACAGCGAGAGGTCATGGTTCCATGAGTGTGAACTGTCCATGATGTCGTCCACCCAGTTGTGGGTGCTCATGTTCTTGTACTCATTGAGATGGTTCCCGTATTTGCTTCCGAGACCGAAATACTTGGCCACGTTGTCACCATATGAGTCGCCGTATGCGGTGGCATAACTCCAGGTGTGGAGCACGTAGTCGTAGGGGTCGAGAACGTCGAGTTGAGCAGGTTGCTCCTTCAACTGGTAGTACATGTTGTACTTCACTTCGTTCTTGCCTTCTTTTGCACTCTTGGTGGTGATGAGAATCACGCCGTTTGCACCACTGGCGCCATAGATGGCTGTAGAGGCGGCATCTTTCAGCACGTCGATGCTCTCGATTTCGTCGGCGGGGATGTCATCGATGCGGCCGGTAATCACACCGTCAACCACGTAAAGGGGTTCGTTGCTCTGGGTGATGGAGCCTCCGCCACGCACACGGATGGACATGGTGGCGCCTGGTCGTCCGTCTTGTGAGATGACGTTGACGCCAGGCAACTGTCCTTGCAATGCCTGGGCGACGTTGGCGACAGGGTTCTTGGCAAGTCGCTCGCCTGTCACGGATGCCACGGCTCCGGTGAGGTCGCGGCGTTTCACCGTGCCATAACCGATGACCACCACTTCATCGAGTGACTTGTCGTTGCTCTCCAGCACGATGTCGTAGTGTTGCTGGTTGCCCACTTTCACCGTTGTCGTTTCGTAGCCGATGTAGGACACTGTGAGTGTGGCGCCGTTGCTGACGCCGGAGAGGGTGAAGTTGCCATCGATGTCGGTGACGACGCCGTTGTTCCCTCCCAATGAGACGGTGGCGCCGATCAGCGGTTCGCCGGCAGCGTCTTTAACTGTGCCTGTTATGGTCTTCTGCGCAAAGGCGAAGATGCAAAACAGACTCATGCACAAGGCCATGAAGGCCCTCTTGATTGGTAGATGCATAAACGTTTGTTTTAGTTATACTTATTTTAAAGATAGGTTGTTTCTGATGAATGAATCGCTCGCGCCTGAACGTTCTTATATGTCTGTATGGTATTCTCAACAATTAGAGGAATTCTCCGTGTTATTTCTTGAATGTTTCAACAACATTTTCCGGATGTCTCTGCTATAATTCCTGAAAATCTCTGCTTTCATCTATGATGATTCAGAATTATTGTCAAAAGTACAAAAATAATCGACCACAAGGGTGATGCGCACCGCTCTTTTTGTTTATTTTAAATAAAATATCACAATTTTAACAATTCGAAATCCCGACTCCTCCGATTACTCTGATTACTCCGACTCCTCCGATTATTCCGCCCCCTCCGACTTCTCCGATAATTCCGATTCCTTTCTTATGGTTTCCAAGTACTGCTGATGCTGAATACGCGCTCCAGCGTGATGGCTTTTGCTTCTTTGGCGGTGAGTTGGCGGCTCCAGGATGTGCGCTGACCTTTGTCGGCCCCGTCTCCGCTGTTGTTGTATTCCATGTAGCGGGCGGTCTTTTCATTGTCGGCATTGCCCCAGTTGTGCCATCCGGCGGGAACGATGTGCTTGCCTAATTCGCAGTTCATGAACAACGTATGTGCGTACGGGCGCCAAGGGCGTCCGAGATACACTTTCTCCACCCCTTCGTCGGCTATGAGTCGGCAGCGGTTGAAGACATACCCATATTCCACATCCTTGGGAGTGGAAGCAGCGGTGACGTAGGAGTTGGCCTTGCTTTTGATGGTGCATCCCTCGAACCACGCGGTGGAGGGTCCGAAGATGAAGTCGGTGGTGCCTTCGATGTAGCAGTTGAGAAAATAAAGGCGTGTGCCGGCTTTGCCTGTATATACGGTGTCTTGGTGTCCAAGGAAGCGGCAGCCGATGAACTGCAAGCGGTCGCCTTCTGTGTGAAGGGCCACTGCTTGTCCAAGGCGGGCGGAGTTGTTCTCGATGGTGATGTTCTTCAGCACGATGCCGTTGCCTTCGATTTTCATCGTGTAGGTGCGGAAGGTGCCCATCCCTTGCTCGGTTCCTGCAAGGCGGATGTTCGCATGGTCGTCGAAGGTGATGATGGTGCTTTCCACATCTTCGCCAACAATCTCAATGTTGTCGAGCCATGAGGGGATGATGACCTTCTCCTTGTATGTGCCTTTTTTCACATAAATCACCTTGTGGTAGTCCATGAAGGCTCGGCACACCTCCACGGCGTCGCTGACATTACGGAATTCGCCGGTGCCGTCACGGGCGACGAACAACGTGTCGGGGTTGTCATACTTGTTTACTGCCATTGTGGCAAGGCTGAACAGGAGCGTGAGGAGGGTTGCTGTAAGACGCATGGGAGTGGGTTATTGTATCTCCTTGATTTCTTCAAGGTTTGGGATGCTGCTTAGCGCATCTATGATGACCTTCACGTCGCTACGGTCATACACCTTGAGTTCGAGGGTGCCGTCGAAAACACCGTCTTTGGTGGAGATGGTGAGTTTTTGGATGTTTACGTTGAGTTGCTGGGAAAGGATGCCTGTGACTTCGTTCAACAGGCCGATGCGGTCTATGCCTCTGACTCGGATAGTGGCATCAAAGAGCGTGCGGCGGTGCATGTTCCATTTGATGTCGATGATGCGGTTGCCGAAACTGCTTTTCAGGCGGTCGGCAACGCTGCAGTTGCGGCGGTGTAACTCGATGTGGTTCTTGTTGTCTATGAATCCAAGTGCATCGTCGCCTGGGATGGCACGGCAGCATTTGGGAATCACAAGACGCATCACATTGTCGTCATCCACATAGAATGGCTTCTTGCGGTTGAACTCCTTGCCAACAACCAAAAGGGTGGTGGCGTTGTCGTCATTCGACGTGGTGGTGGGCTCTTCTTTGCCTGCACCGATGAAGGGCACGTATTTGCGCCACCCTTTCTTGCCACCGGGTTTGCGTTCCAATAGTTCATCGATGTCTTTGTCGCCAAGGATGATGGTCTTGCTGCCGATGGCATGGAAGAGTTTTTCGGGTTTTGATATGTCATGGAAAGAGCAAAGACGGTCGATGGCACTCGTGGTGAGTTCCATGTCGTGCTGCTCGAGAAAATCCTTCAGGATGTTTTCGCCCTCTTTCTGGATCTCACGAGCGTTGTGGCGTAGGATGGCCTGGATTTTTGCTTTGGCCTTGGCTGTGGTGGCGAAGTTCACCCATGAGGCGTTGACGTGCTGTGACTTGGAGGTGAGGATTTCCACTTGGTCTCCACTGGTCAGCCTGTGGCTCAGTGGCACCAATTTGTGGTTGACTTTGGCGCCGATGCAGTGGCTTCCTACAAAAGTGTGGATTTGGAAGGCGAAGTCGAGTGCTGTGCATCCGGCAGGCATTGTGCGGATTTCACCCTTTGGTGTGAATACGAATATTTCGGAGGCGAAGAGGTTGAGCTTGATGGTGTCGAGAAAGTCCATCGCGTCGGGCTGTGGGTCGTCGAGGATTTCCTTGATGGTGTGGAGCCAGTCGTTCAGTTCTGAGTCCTCACCAATCTCACCTGTGCCGCCTTCCTTGTACTTCCAATGGGCGGCAAAGCCTTGCTCTGCAATCTCGTCCATGCGCTCCGAACGTATCTGCACCTCAACCCACTGGCCGGTTTGCGACATCAATGTGACGTGCAGTGCTTGGTAGCCGTTGGCTTTGGGATGATTCACCCAGTCGCGCAGGCGGTCGGGATGCGACCTGTAGAGTTTGTTGATGGCGACGTATATCTTGAAACAATCGTCGATTTCAGTCTCCCTGCTTTCTGGTGTGAAGATGATGCGCACGGCAAGGATGTCGTAGATTTCCTTGAAGGTCACTTGCTTGTTTTGCATCTTCGACCAGATGGAGTAGGGGGTCTTCACACGGGCGTGAATGACGTAGGGCATGCCCATTTTGTCCAATGCCTCTCGGATGGGGGCGGTGAAATGCTCGAAGAGCGTGTTGCGCGACTCCTCGGTGCTTGCCAGTTTCGTGCGTATGCTCTCATATTCCGTGGGATGCTCGTACTTGAAACTGAGGTTCTCCAGCTCGTTCTTGATCCTGTTCAGCCCGAGGCGGTTGGCGAGGGGGGCATATATATATAAGGTCTCGCCTGCTATCTTGTACTGCTTGTTGGCTGGTTGGCTGCTCAGCGTGCGCATGTTGTGAAGACGGTCGCATATCTTGATGAGGATGACACGGATGTCGTCGCTCATGGTGAGCAGCAGTTTCTTGAAATTCTCTGCCTGGGCGGAAGCTTGGTCGCCGAAAATGCCACCTGAGATTTTGGTGAGGCCATCGACGATTTGGGCTATCTTCGAGCCAAAGATGGTCTCAATGTCTTCCACGGTGTAGTCGGTGTCTTCCACCACGTCATGCAGGAGGGCAGAGCAGATGCTCGTGGACCCAAGCCCCATCTCCGCGGAGGCTATCATCGCCACGGAGATGGGGTGCATGATGTAAGGCTCACCTGACAGGCGGCGCACGCCTTTGTGAGCCTGACGGGCAAAGTTGAACGCCTTTTTGATGATGTCTACTTTCTTGCGGTGAGGCGATGAGAGGTAACTGTTCAGCAACTGCTCGAAAGCGTCATTGACAAGTTGCTCATCGGTGGCTTCGCGATCGGCGTCTTTGGGGGTATGGGTGGTTTCGTCCATTGTCGTGTGGATGGGTTGGTTCGTACGTTGGCCAGGAGTTTCCCGGCCCATATGAAGATAGAGTGGCCCACACGCCATTCTCTATCATCCGCGCCGGCCTTTTTTGTAGCTTCCTGAGGAGTAGGCGGCCGACGTTGAGGTGCGGCTGCTACGTCCATAACGGGAGGTTGAGCCTGACGAACTTGATGTTGAAGAGCTTCCACGTCCGTAGCTCCTTGTGTTGGAGTAGGATCTGCTTGAACTGGATGAGCGATAAGAATTGCTTCTTGAGTAACTCCTGCTCGACGAACTCTTCGTTGAAGAGCGTTCTTCGGTGGCGGCGTAGCTGTAGCTGCTATGATGCTGTGCGTCGTAAGCCATGATGGAGTCCTGAGCTTCAACAAACTTGTTGATGGCGGAAACCGGCATGCGGATGGTTGATGGCTCGCTGAGGCCGTTCACCAGGTCGCGACGGTATTGTGGATTGAGTTCGCGAAGAAGGTTGATGTCGATGCCGCAGAACTTGGCGAGTGTGGAGAATGACACATTCTTGTTCACAACCACCGTGTCGGTGTGCTCTGGCAGGTTGGTCAGCATGGGGCAGATGTTGTGCTCGCAGTAATAGGTCATCACATAGTTGGCCGCGATGAACGCAGGGACATAGCCGCGTGTCTCGGCGGGGAGATAGGGGTATATGGTCCAATAGTCGCGGTTGCCACCACTTCTGCGGATGGCTTTGTTCACGTTTTCTGGTCCGCAGTTGTAGGCTGCGATGGCAAGTGTCCAGTCGCCGAAGATGCGGTAGAGGTCGCGCAGCAGATGTGCGGCGGCATACGAGGAGCGAATCGGGTCTTTGCGGTCGTCAACCAAGGAGTTCACACGAAGACCGTACTGCTTGCCAGTAGCGAGCATGAACTGCCACAGTCCTGTGGCGCCGGCACGTGAGACTGCTTTGGGATTCAATGCCGACTCGATGATGGGCAGATATTTTAGCTCCAGGGGTACATTGTATGATTCAAGAGCCTGCTCGAAAATGGGCATGTAGAAATTGGAACTGCCCAGCATCACACTCACCGACTTTCTCATACGCAACACGTAGCGGTCGATGAATTGCTTGACGATGGGGTTGTAGGTCATGTTGATGGTGCACGGCATGCGGCTGAGACGGTCTTGGATTTCCTCTTCCGTATAGTTGGGGCTTTCGTTTCGAGAAACACAGTCGTCATCAATTGTAAGATAGTTTTGATTGTGATAGAGACTCATCAAACTGTCCAATTCTGACATGTATAAGGCCATCGGGACGCCAATGACCTCGCGTTGGTTCCCATCGTCGGTGAAGATGATTTCAAATTCGTCTTCTGCTGTGTTCTGGGCGGCCATGGGTAGTGACAGGCATGTCAGAAGTGCGGCGATGAGATTCAATTTCATTTTTTTCATTTTCTTTTTCTTTCTTGTTTTTGATGTGTTAGTGGGTTGTGTTTAGAAATTCAAACTGCATTGTACTCCCAGTGCAGTGGAACGGAGAGGGTTGCGCTCGTTCTTGTTTGTGAGGATGGTCGGAGACACTCGCATGGTGAGGTCCTTGGTGATGTCGAAGTCTGAAAGAGAGGCGTCGACGTATGCGTCTATCACAGACAAAGCATAAACGCCTACGAGGATGAAGAAACTCAAGTCTCGATAACGGCGATAGTAGTCCTTGCGCTTCTTGAACAGGCTTTTGTATCGTGTTTCGCCTGCTTCGTTGTTGCTGTCAATAGTGGCCCCTAAGTGCAGAAACTGGTTGTAGCTGTGCGTGGAGGGGTCGTTGTCAGAGATGTCGAGGTAGGCTTGTGAATAATCGCTGTACATCTGGTTGTTCCATTGCATGGCGTAAGCACAGCCTACGAAGCCTCCATAGACAATGGGAAGCTTCCAGTATTTTCGGTTGTATATCTGTCCGCCACCGGGGATGACGATGGCGAGCCATAGTGCGCGTTTGGGGTCGGGACGCCACGTGCTCCAGTCACGTTTCACCTTCAAAGGCTTCGTCCCGTCTTGGATGTCGAAATGGATGGTGTCTATCATTCCATCCTGGTAGACATCCTCATTGAGCAGGTCGATAAGTGTGTCGCCAGACTCTATGATTAGACGTCCTGAAGAGAGGCTGTCTGAAGGTGTCTGCGAAAGGCAAGGGGATGCCAATGCGGACAACACAACCCACAGGGTGAGTCTTAGGAGCTGGACGGGATGCCGAAGGGAGAAGGTCATGGGCGTTTCAGGTTGTCGAACAGACTCATGATGCGCTCCAGTTCCTCTTCATTGTCAAAGGGGATGCTGA
This sequence comes from uncultured Prevotellaceae bacterium, assembly GCA_902786665.1. Lineage (GTDB taxonomy): Bacteria > Bacteroidota > Bacteroidia > Bacteroidales > Bacteroidaceae > Prevotella. Next base: position 53,854 of record CADADN010000044.1, read on the forward strand.
TCTTTCCTTTCCCGTCAGGTGACATGCTCAAGGATACCTTGGTTTGGAAAAAGCCTGACATCTGCTCACGCAGAATGTTGAACTCTTCTGGCAGTTTGCTGGCTGATGAGCCGCTTTTCGACAAACTGCCTTTCTCGCCGTTCTTGAGCTTCTTCACCAATTCCTCCACTTGGCGCACAGAGGCGCCTGTGCGCTGGATTTCCTTGAATACCTTCAGCTGTTGTGATGGGCTGTCGAGAGAGAGAAGGGCTCGTGCGTGCCCCATGTCCAAGGTCTTCTTTTGAAGGGCCATCTGTACTTGCGCGGGTAATTTCAGAAGCCGCAGGTGGTTGGCTACTGCCACACGGCTCTTGCCTACTCGCTCGGCTACTTTCTCTTGAGTCATGCCTTCTTGCTGAAGCAGGTGGGCATAGGCCAGGGCGATTTCTATCGCATTAAGGTCTTCGCGCTGGATGTTCTCCACCAATGCCATCTCCATCACGCTCTCGTCATCAATTGTGCGTATGTATGCGGGTATGGTGGTGAGGCCGGCTTCGATGGAGGCGCGCCAACGACGCTCGCCTGCTACAATCTGGTATCTGTCGTCGCCTATCTGGCGGAGGGTGATGGGCTGCACGATGCCCAAGACACGGATGCTGTTGGCAAGGTCTTGGAGCGTCTCGGGGTCGAAGTCGCGACGAGGCTGGTTCGGGTTGGCCTCGATTTGGTCCAGGGGAATCTCATTGATGGTGGAACTCCCTTGAGGCTTCACATCGTCGGTGGAGATGAGAGCGTCGAGGCCGCGGCCTAATGCACTGTATTTCTTCTTTGCTGCCATGTTGCTTCTTTGGTTTGAGGGAGGGAAGAGTCTCAAGCTTTGGGCGTCTTCGCCTCATTCTTGTTGATGATCTCCTTGGCAAGGGCGAGATGGTTCTTGCTACCGGTGCTGTCGGCGTCGTAAAGGATTACGGGGATGCCGTGGCTGGGACTCTCGCTCAACTTTACATTGCGTTGGATGACGGTCTTGAATACCAATTCCTGGAAATGGCGTTTCACTTCGTCGTAAATCTGGTTCGCAAGGCGAAGGCGGCTGTCGTACATCGTCAGCAGGAAACCCTCTATCTCCAAGCGCGGGTTTAACTTGCTCTTGATAATCTTGATGGTGTTTAGCAGTTTGCCAATACCCTCCAAGGCAAAATACTCACATTGGACGGGGATGATGACCGAGTCGGCTGCCGTCAAGGCATTGACCGTAATCAGACCCAGGGAGGGAGAGCAGTCGATCAGGATATAGTCGTAGTCGTTGCGTATGGTGCTCAAAAGGTTGCTGACCACTTTCTCGCGTTTGTCGATGTTGAGCATTTCTATCTCTGCGCCTACCAAATCGATGTGGCTGGGGATGATGTCAAGACCTTCTATGTCGGTGGTGTAAATCGCTTCCCTGACATCGGCTTCGCCGATGAGGCATTCGTAAAGAGAACAGTCCAAGTCGTGGATGTCCACGCCCAATCCACTAGAGGCGTTGGCCTGGGGGTCGGCGTCTATCACCAGTACCGTCTTTTCAAGTGTCGCCAATGAAGCGGCTAAATTGATGGTGGTGGTGGTTTTCCCCACGCCGCCTTTTTGGTTGGCTAATGCTATGATTTTTCCCATGTAAGCTATTTTTTCTTCTCGGAGGAACAGCTGTTGGATGCTGCATGTTTCGCCTTTCTCCGAACTTTCGCGTACAAAGGTACATATTTTGTGCGAGAAACTCGTAATTTAAACCTTTTTTCGTACTTTTGTACCCAAAACTAAAGATTATTTATGAAAATTAAAAAACCGTTAATACTTATTTCGAATGATGACGGATATAGGGCGAAGGGTATCAACTGTCTCGTCGACATGGTTCGCGACTTGGGTGATGTGCTCGTTTGTGCCCCTGAAGGGGCAAGGTCGGGCAATGCTACAGCCTTCTCTGCCGTGTCGCCGTTGAGGCTTGTCTTGAGAACGGAAGAGGAGGGGCTCAAGGTGTGGTCGTGTAATGGAACTCCTGTCGACTGTGTCAAACTTGCGCTCAACCAGTTCTGCAACGAACGCTTGCCAGACATTGTCATAGGAGGAATCAACCATGGCGACAACGCATCGGTGAATACCCATTATTCCGGCACCATGGGGGTGGCTATGGAGGGCTGCATGAAATACTTGCCATCGGTGGCTTTCTCCTTGTGCGACTTCCACGAGGATGCCGACTTCTCCCCGCTGAGGCCACTCGTGAGGCTGATCACACGCAGGGTGATTGAGGAGGGACTACCCAAGGGGGTGTGCCTCAATGTCAACTTCCCAAAGGAACCTTTCAAGGGGGTGCGCGTGTGCCGGATGGCTCACGGCACATGGTATGAAGAATGTGTGAAGGAGAGGCATCCAAGAGGTTACGACTATTTCTGGATGGTGGGCAAATACCGTAACGACGAACCTGAGGCAGAGGACACAGACAACTGGGCTCTCACACATGGCTACGTGGCCATCACGCCCACTCGCATGGATGTCACCCATTACGAGATGATGCGGCAGATGAACAACTGGGATTTCAATACCGAGGAGCTATGAAGTATTATCTGATTGTGGGAGAGGCAAGTGGAGACTTGCATGCATCGCATTTGATGAAGGCGTTGAAAGATGTTGACAAAATGGCTGAATTCAGGTTCTTCGGTGGTGACCTTATGGCTCAAGTTGGCGGAACGCTCGTGCGGCACTATCGCGACACGGCTTATATGGGATTCTTCACTGTTTTGACGCATCTTCCTGCCATCTTTCGAAACATGGCGTTATGCAAGAATGACATCGAGCAATGGAAACCTGATGCTGTCATCCTCGTTGACTATCCCGGTTTTAATCTTGATATAGCCAAATATGTGCATTCCAATCATTTGGCAAAGGTGTTCTATTATATCTCACCCAAGATATGGGCTTGGAAGGAGCATCGCATCAAGAATATCAAACGAGATGTCGACGCACTATTCTCCATCCTTCCCTTTGAAGTGGATTTCTATGAGAAAAAACATGGTTTCCCCATCCATTACGTAGGCAATCCTACAGCAGACGAGGTGTTGGGATTTGTAAATGATTACAAGGAAACTTTTTTACAATTCTGCCAAAGAAACGGATTGGATGACCGTCCTGTCGTCGCTTTGCTGGCTGGAAGTAGGAGGACGGAAATCAAGGACAACCTCCCGCGTATGATGAAGGTGATGGATGCCTTCCCGCAGTATCAGTTCGTCCTTGCAGGGGCACCTGCCATAGACGATGACTATTATCGGAAATTCATTGGGGATACGCCGTTGAAAATCGTGCACAATGACACTTTTGCCTTGCTGGCCAATGCCACGGCGGCTCTCGTCACCAGTGGGACGGCCACGTTGGAAACAGCGTTGTTCAATGTACCGCAAGTGGTGTGTTACTCAATACCGATGGCACCTTTCTGGGGATTGCTCAAAAGGATTGTACTGAAAGTGAAATACATCTCACTTGTCAACCTCATTGCAGACAAAGAGGTGGTGCCGGAACTTGTGGCTGACTCTTTCACCGACCAACGGCTTGAGGATGAGTTGAAGCGCATCCTTCCTGGGATGCAAGGACGAGAGGAGATGTTGAAAGGCTATGCCGACATGCGCAAGGCTATTGGAAAACCTGATGCACCGGCAAATGCCGCAAAAATCATGGTGGGGCTCATGGAAGCTGATAGGGAGCTATAGGGAGCTATAGGAAGTTTTAGGTAATCCTAGACTTCCTATAAAATCCTAAAACTTCCTATAAAATCCTAAAACTTCCTATCCTTAATACTCCCTTTCCCCAAAAATGGTCGTTCCTACACGGACGATTGTGGAGCGGCATTCACAGGCAATGGCGTAGTCGTGGCTCATGCCCCAGCTACGCTCGCAGAAATAGTCGGCATCGGCGAAATATCGCGATTTCACTTCGTCGAAGAAATCTGCAGCGGCGGTCATCTCTTCCCTGATTTGCTCCTCGTCGTCCACATAGGACGCCATCATCATCAGGCCGCAGATGCGTATGTGTGACAAATTGCGCCAGGCACCGTCGTCGAGCAATGCCCGACACGCCTCGAACGTCAACCCGTATTTGGTTTCTTCCTTGGCGATGTGCAATTCCAACAAAACATCCACCACACGGTGGCATTTGGAGGCTTGACGGTCGATCTCGGCAAGCAAGCGGAAGGAGTCCACGGCTTCTATCATCGAAACATAAGGCACGATGTATTTCACCTTGTTGGTCTGCAAATGTCCGATGAAATGCCATTCGATGTCGCTGGGGAGCAACGGATGTTTGGCTTGCATTTCCTGAACATGGCTCTCGCCGAAGAGACGTTGCCCCTCGGCGTAAGCCGTCAGGATGCTTTCAACGGGGTGGAATTTGCTTACCGCCACAAGGCGTACGCCAGCGGGGAGGCTGTCCAATACACGACGGAGGTTGGCACGCAATCCTTCCATATGCTTATTCTGCAGGGGCTTCTGAAGCGGGAGCGGGAGCCTTGTGCTCGAAAACGTCCATGATCAACGTTTCCGCGAGACTGGCTATCACATAGTCGATGGCGGTGGTGCCCATCACCTCCTCGATGTGCTTCACGGCTACGGGAAGTGTGGATGCCTGCACCAGGTAATAGACGTTGGAACGCTTCTCTTTCTGGGTCTTCTCGTCGATGGTGATGAATTGGAGCTTAGCCTTGTACCAACGGTCGTCGCTGTCGGCTTCGCTGAAAAACACCTCTTTGTAGGGAGCTTTCTTGATGTCTGTCACTTCGTATTCGCCACGGATGTAAGAGGACATCTCCTCTGTGATTGATGATTCGGCCTCTGTGAAACTCAGGGCGTCGACGGTGTATTGCTCGGTCACTTTCTTTGGCATGCCGTCGTCCATCATCTTCTCATAACGGACTTTGGTCTCAAACCAGTCAGCTGTTCTTGATCTCATTGCTTTGTTAATCTGTATATGTTTTTGAATGTTTCGTTGTTGATGTGTCTGAATCGTTCAGGTTATCTCACCACTTTCTTTCCCTGGCGGATGTAGATGCCGTGTGGCAGATTGTCCATCTCTCCTTGTACCCGACGACCGTCGATGGTGTAGATGGCGTCTGTGCCATTCTTGGGTGCGAGGAGGGTGGGGACGTCGAGCAGGTAGCTCTCGAAATCGTCGATGTAGTTGAATGTCACCACGCCATCTTCGCTCTCCCTGATGTCTGCCAGGGCTTTGTTGGTCTTGTCGCCATTGGTGTAAAACTTGTAGTTCACGACGCCCATGGTGTCATTCAGTTCCGTCACGCCTTTCGTGCCGGGGAATGGGTCGCCGGCAAGTTCTGCGTAGAAGTCGGCGTTTTTAATCACCTTTCCGCCTATGGTCTGCCCCACATTGTATTGGGCGAACAACAAGCCGTCGGCAGGAATCACGGTCATGCGAGGATGTCCTTTGACGTTGTTGACACTGTTTCCCGTGCGGATGGAGAAGGAATTGGGGTCGTATTCCACATGGGTCACCACCAAGCCGTGTCCTTTCTGGTAGGAGTTCAGGCCGATGGTTTGGATGTTTTCCAGCAAAAAGTATTCGTTGGTGTTGGCTGGATTGGTGATGCGATAGGCCTTGCCACCTTCGTCTATCGGCTTGGCTTCCATCTCGCCGCTGGTGTCGAGGGGGGTGATTTCCAGCCATTCCATCGCCTCGCGCTCCCAAGCGTTGAGGGCGCAGGGCGTGTAGCCGTTGCTTAAGTAGTTGCCGCTGTCCATCAGACTCCAGTATTCCATGCCTTGGTTGTCGCCCTTCCAAGCGTTGCCCGTGGGGTAGAAGTCGGGAAGGCCCATCGTGTGGCAGAACTCGTGGCAAAGCGTGCCAATGCCGTTGATGCGCTCCCATGGTGCTGTGGACCAGCAACCGGGGAAGCCGTTCAACTCTGCACTGACGGCGTAGCGGTGTACGCGCTTGCCGTCGTAAGTGCCACCTGAGATGGTACCCGACTTGGGCCAGATGCAGTCGCTGGAGTTTCCTGACATCGACTGGGAGTAGCCGGCATAGATGATGATGACCAAATCCACATAGTCATCGTTGTTGCTGTCGTATTTGGAGAAGTCGATGCTGTCGTTCAATAGCATGCAGGCATCTTGGAACAGAAGGTCCATGCGCTCGCCTTTACCGGCACCATTGGTGTCAGCGCCATAGGTTGCCAAGCTGCTGGGGAGCGTCACGGGGCCGTAGACGTCGAAGTCGGGTGTGAACTGGCCAAAGCTGGCCAGCTTGAAGTACTGGCGCACGCTGACGAAATTGCGGTTTTCGCCACGGCCGTGGTCTTCCAATGGCTGTGTGGCATTGAAATACTCATGGAAAGAACGTTTGGGGTTCTCAATCGTGAAATGATTGGCGGAGTCGCTGAACTCTGCCAGGATGACGACGGCACGAGGCGACCCCTTGTGCGGGAAAAGTCGCTGACCGGCACTGTCTATCGGTTCGCGTTTGGCTTTGAGGATGCCGCGATGAATTTCGCCGTTGGCGTAGAATGATTCACGGTTCTGCAACGATGCTTGCTCAATCTCCTCGTCGGTGCGCTCGTTTGCATTATGAGCCAGAAACGGGGTGGCGGTCAACGTGCCTTGTGCGTCAACAGAACCGATGTAATAACCTCCTTCACGTTGCACTAAAAGAATGCCGTCGAGGGTGGTGTAGTAATGGAAATCCTCATCTCCATGCAGGACGATGGTTAGGGTGGTGCCGTCGGCTTGACGTACTTCCACGGGGAAAGGATAGCCTTTGTCGGCTATGCAGTTGAAGGCGTTGATGAGGCCTATTAATACAAACAGTATCTTTTTCATTATTGATGGGATTGCTTGATGATGTTGCAAAAGTACGCATATTTCCACGAATAATCAAAAGATTTGCTCCCTTTTCAAGACATTTGTGACATTTTAACTGCAATTTGTTGCACATCTCTGTTCTAATGACTAATTTTGCAAATCATTCATCCACCTTATTAATTATATGACTCGTTTCATCTTCGTGCTGGTAGCATCGTTTTTCATGACAAATGCATTCGCACAGCGTAACATGAGGCAACTATGGATTGACATGCCCGACTCTTTGGTTGAATACCTTAATGCAACCAAGAGGACCGAAATGGTTGACTTCTATGATATGGGAGTGAGGGCGGAAACAACCAACCTCTTGACATCGGCAACGGTGCTCGACTCCATTGCCGACGACTATGCTCATATCTCGCTTAATGAATCTGCAAAGATGCAGCTGGCCTTGCTCAAATCCTCTACAGGAGATTCTGTCATTTGTATGGTGAGAACCTACATTGGTGAGGCTCCGGAGTCGGTTGTGACATTTTACGATGGGAAATGGCGGCCGCGCGATGCCGAGAAGTTGATGGCGAAGGTGGAAACATCGCAGTTGATGGCAAGGCCTGACACGATGGATGTGGAGAAATACGAACGGCTATGCTCATACATTGATCCGGTGATGGTGGTTGCTGATTACGACCCAGAGCAGCAAGCATTGGTGTTGAGCCTGTCCACACCATTACTCACCAATGAGGAAATGATGCGGGTGAAAGCCATTTTGTTGCAAAGGAAACTTAAATGGAATGGCGTAATGTTTAATTAATGTTAATTTTCTGATTTATTTCAAGAATTATTTCCTGAAATCGAAAGAAAACATTACCTTTGCAACGTGTTTTTCATGGTATTAGATTATTAAGGTTAATAAAGATTGGTTGTCGTGAGACAATCAATTTTTTTTTGCCCATTTTGCGCCCATTTGGGGAGATTTTGACATTTTTATTGCACCTTTGTAATCATTGTGAAACAAGGGGGGCACGAAAAAGGACTTACATATTTGGTGAATACACAAAAAACTATTTTTGCAAAACATTAGCAGCAGTCATCCTGGAGTTATGGGTACATTCATCAATATCGGCAACGCAGGGTTTAAAAGAATCCGCAACAGTGAGTACGTGGATAAGTCGGGACTGATAGCCGTGGTCAACAATTCACTGTTCACGGAACGATGTTTCAGTTGCGTCTCCCGCTGCCGCCGCTTCGGCAAGTCGATGGCGGCGAAAATGCTCTGTGCCTACTACGACCACTCCGTTGACTCGCGCCACCCCAGTCTTCTTTGAGTAAACTGGCCTTTTTGCATACTGTGCCTACTACGACCACTCCGTTGACTCGCGCCACCTCTTCTCCGACCTTGAAATCGCCAATGACCCCTCGTTTGAGGAGCATCTCAACAAATATCCTGTCATCTACCTTGATTTGACTGAGTTTGTGACACGCTTCCACGATGCAGACATTGTGGGAATTTTAGACACGAGGTTGAAGGAAGATGTGTTAAAAGCGTATCCTGGTCAAGAGGCTGCAGAGGAAGATGACCTGATGGACTGCCTCATCCGCATCGCAACCGCCACAGGTGATCAGTTTGTCTTCATCATCGATGAATGGGATGCCATCTGCCGCGAGTTCAAGTCTGGCACAACGGCTATGGACCGCTATGTGAACTGGCTGCTGCGGATGTTCAAGGGTGTGAACGCATCCAACGTTTTCGCCGGGGTATATATGACCGGCATCCTCCCCGTGAAGAAATATAAGACAGAGTCGGCTCTCAACAACTTCATCGAATACTCCATGGTGGAGCCTGTGGATATGGCTCGGTATTTCGGTTTTACCAAGGAAGAGGTCCATACTTTGGCCGAAAAACACGGAATGGATTTCGATGAATTGGTGAAATGGTATGACGGCTATCAGATAGGCGACGAGCCGTCGATATTCAACCCCAATTCTGTGATGCAGGCTCTCAGAAGTAGGCGATGCCGCAGTTTCTGGGCGAGCACGGGTGCATTTGATGCCGTCGCCAACTACATCCATATGAACTTCGAGGGTTTGAAGGACGACGTCATCAAGATGCTGGCTGGGGGAAGGGGAAAGGTGAACACTACAAAATTCCAGAATGACATGTCAATTGTACGTAGCCGCGATGATGTCTTGACGGTGCTCATCCACTTGGGGTATCTGTCGTACAACTGGCGCAAGAAAGAGTGTTACATCCCCAATTTGGAGGTGGAAGGCGAGATGTCGAACGCCGTGGAGACCACAGACTGGACCAACGTGGTGAAAGCACTGCAAGAATCGGAAGAATTGTTGCAGGCCACTCTCGACGGCGACTGCAAGGCGGTGGCGCAGGGCATCGACGTGGCGCACGACGAAAACACCAGCATCCTCTCCTACAACAACGAGAACTCGCTGGCGTGCGTGCTCTCCATTGCTTATTTCTACGCCCGCAACGACTATGTCATCCACCGGGAGTTGGCTACCGGCAAAGGCTTCGCCGACCTCGTACTCATCCCAAGAAAGAATGTCGATTCACCCGCCATTGTCCTGGAGCTGAAATACAACCGCGATGCAGACTCCGCCATCGATCAGATTCTCCGCCGCCAATACCCCGCCAAGGTGTCGCAATACACTGGCGACCTCCTCCTCGTTGGCATCAATTACGACCGTGAGAGCAAGACCCATGAATGCCAAATCCAGAGATGGGAAATGGTGGGGGAATAGCTGCGGTAGATCACGACCAACGGGGTTCTCCACTGAAAATACCTGCTCAATGCTTGGAATGGCGTTTGTTGGGTGCCTATTTTCAAGAAAAATTAGCATTTTTTTTGCTTCCTTCGGATTTTTTGTATAAGTTTGCATGTAAACAACCAAATTTACATGCTTATGAGAAATCTTATCACTCTTTTGTTGCTTGCCGCTGCCATGCAGGTAGGGGCGCAAAACCGCAGCGTTGCCAGTCGATACATCGAGTATCAGGAATACCAGGTCAACAAAAACTATTCCGACTCCTTGGTGAACTACAAGGAGAAATTGGAAGCAAAGGAAGTCAGTGGGGATGAAGAGATGGACGGCCGCTTCTATCGCCTTTTCGCACCACTAACATTTTACCATGCTCCGGCAAAGCGCGCACTAACGCTCTCTGGAAGGACTGCGATGGAGGACGACGTGAATGAAGAAATAGACAACACTTTGCTCAGCGTGTATCTTAACAGGCCAGACCTTGTGGTGAACACTGAGGATAAACTCAATCAAGTAGGAGGGGTTGACAATACATTCATCCAACCCATACAACAGGATGCATCGCTCGTGGTGAAAACCGACCCGATACCACAGGAAATCCTGGATGACATCTCGGATTCCGTGCTTGTCACCAAACCCAATTTCTGGAAATACAAGGGTGACTATTTCCTGCAGGGTATGCAAAACTACATTTCAGGGAACTGGTACAAAGGTGGCGAGAGTTCATATTCCATTCTTGGAAGCATCACCATGGAGGCTAATTACGACAATCAGCAAAAACTCAAATGGGAGAACAAACTGGAAATGAAATTAGGTTTCCTTACGTCGAAAAGTGACAGCATCCATTCCTTCAAGTCGAATGAAGACCTCCTGCGCTTTACCAGCAAACTGGGCCTTCAAGCCACCAAGAATTGGTACTACACCCTTCAGGTCCTGGCCTACACGCAGTTCTACAGAAGTTACAAGAGCAACGACAGGAAGGTGTATTCTGATTTCATGTCGCCTTTCAACCTCAACATCTCACCCGGTATGGACTACAAGGTGGAGGCTTGGAACAAGAAACTCACAGGCAACATCCATCTGGCCCCCATCGCATACAACTTGAAATATGTAGGAAGGGATTGGTTTGACGAAGCACATACCGTTTGGTTCCCCACACGTTATGGACTCGACGATAAGAAACACATACTGCACGACTTCGGTTCGCAGTTCACCATTGACCTGAAATGGGCCATTGCCGACAACATCACCTACCAGACACGCATGTATGGATTCACCACCTACAAACGCGCAGAATGGGAATGGGAGAACACATTCACGTTCAACTTCAACAAGTACATCTCCACCAAACTGTTCCTCTATCCAAGGTTTGACGACAGCACTCCGCGTGACGACGACCATGGCTACTTCCAGTTCAAGGAGTTCATGTCATTGGGATTCTCTTACACTTTCTAAGGTGTTCACCGCCTGTCCGAAGTTTCGCATCGCTCCACTTTAGGGAGTTAAAGGGGAGTTAAAGAGGAGTTAAAGGGACAATTGTTGTGCAAGTCGAGTGCAAAGTCAAGCATGCTTGCTTTGCCGAGATGTAGCCGACAACTGAGCGAAGCCAAAATGCTGACTTTACCGCTTTTTTTGGGGGGTGAGTTGCTGCTATGCTTTTTTTAACCCTCTTCACACCTCATTTTCCATTACTTGCGAAAGAAGAGTTAACATATAAAACAATTATGAACTCTCGCTACTTACGACAAGGTGCGTAAAGACAAAAATCAAGGGAGCCAGACCACGGTCTGGCTCCCTTTTGAAATATATGTTTTTTCGCTTATTCCTCTGTCATGTCACCCTCGACATAGAGGCGTGTCATTTCGGTCGCTCCATTGGTGCGTACGGTGATGGTCTTCTTGAAATGGCCTGGAATCTTGCCTCTGCCGTCATAAACCACTTCGATGGTGCCCTTGTCGCCCGGGGCGATAGGATTTTTGGGATATTGGGGGGCTGTGCAGCCGCAGCTTGGAACAGCTTGGTTGATCACCAAGGGGGCGTCACCCACGTTGGTGAAAGTGAAAGTGCATTTCTGAACAGCGTTCTTCTCAGAGAACGTGCCGAAATTATGAGTCTTTTTGTCAAACTTGATTTCTGCTTGCTTCTGGGCTGATGCATAGGTGAATGCAAACATCAGCAACAGTGTTGTCATAATGATTTTACGCATGGTTGTATCGTTTTATCTTGTTGTTGTTCTATTCTATCCATGCAAAAATAGTAATTTTTGATGGACATCAACCCGAAAAATACGATTATTGCATTTATTTAACAAATTATTACTTTAATAAAGTGTCATTGCTGCCAGAATGTCATAATTGATGTGTTAGGAAAAGTCTTTTGTCAATGGTTGTCTTCAACAAACGCCAAGGAGCCTTTGGCAGAAAACCAAAGGCTCCTAGTGGATGAAACGGATGCAATACTTACAGATTTGACCTGAATTTCTTCAGCACGTCGCATTTTGTGACGTAAGAGGGCAGGCGATCCTTGTTCTTGGTGTATTGGTGGAGGTTGAACAGATGGGCGTACCTCTTGCTGTCTGTGTAGACTTCGCTGATGTAATATTTGTTGTTGTCCCAATCATACTCCCACTGGCACCATTCGTCCAAGGGGATGTAGGCAAGGGCATAGAGGCTGTTGAGTTTCAATGTCTCGTTGCTCGATGTGGCGCTTTCCTCAAGCAGTTTGACGGTTTTGCCAATCAGGTCGGCACGGTCGACTCGCGTGGTGTCATAGACACTCTGTCCATATTGGGTGAGATACCAGCAGTCACCCTTGTGGGAGGCCTGGAAATAGCGCACTGCCAGGTCGTAGGCCAGTTGCTTGCGTGCTTCGCCGGTGGCATTGGCGTAATTCGCTTTCAATGCAGAAAGATTGTTGCAGAAATTGAGTTTTGGATTCGACTTGACGGCAGGTGAGCCATTTTCATCGATTTTCTGCTTGCCCAACCATCTGGCCATGGTGTAGTCGCGCACGGTGTAGGGGCGGATGCCTTGGCGTTCGATAAATTTCAGAGGGACGAGTTGCAGGTACTTTGTGGCATTCTCTTGGTCGTCGCAAGCAAGATAGGCCGTGCCGATGAGGTCGTTGTAATAGTCGACGTCGACATCGATGTTCTTTTTCACGATAGATTCAAATGCGTCTTGGGCACTGGCCTGAAGGAAATTCTTGTACTTGATGAGCTCTTCTGGAGACAACTTGTCGATATATTCGAAATGCTCGCTGCTGTAGTCGAGGTATTCTATACGCTCGATGTCGCTGGTCAGGTTGTTGAACAGTTTGCTGCCGTTCATCATCAGCAGAAGGGAGGCAGCCATCTCGGGACGGCCGATTTCCGTGTAGCGGGGTACCAGGTTGTTGTGAACCAACCTGCAAATCATTTCATAGTAATGATTGTAGTAAAGGCCTTCTTCGTTGACTTTCGCTTCTGCCTTCGTCTTTTCCATCAGCCAGTTGAACTCGTCTGCGAGCCATTGGGTGTATGAATGGTCGAACTTTGCCTTTTTTACTGATGCGATGAGGCGGATGGTGCGGGCGTTGTCTTTCATGCGCTCCGTGCCGTTCATTTCCATGGCTTTGTTGAGAGAGGTCATCGCCTCGTCGTATTGGCCATACAGGTACTGCAATTCTCCTATGGCGGCCATCCACAGGGCAGGCGATTTGGTCTTCTTCCCATCCACAACGCTGCGTGCATAACTGATGAAGCTGTTCACATCGTCCCGCGGGATGACGCGATGGTCGATGCTTTCTTCAATCCAATCCTTGTCGCCGTCACTGTCGATGGTTTCCTGCACGTTGTTCACGAAATCCTGCACGAGGAAGTTCATCGTGGGAGAGTCGGGACGCTCAGCGAAGATGGCTTTGATACCGGCGAAGTTGCGATGCTTCCTCATGGCCCATTTGATGCTCACCATGTCGCCCTGCTCGGCATAGATGTCGCATGCCTCGCCTCTGCGACCCTGGTGAAGCAGCGCACCAGCGTAAATGTTGCGCATCATCTCGCGATAGGCGCTGGCAGGCAGTTTGCTGCTCTTCTTCTCCCATTGGGTGATGTTGGCGGCATGGTTCCCCAGCACCATGTTGGCGCGCATGCGGAGCAGTTCCCACTGTGGCTTCAATCGTGTCCCCTTGTAGCTGTTGGCTTTCGTAATCATCGTGTTGAGGTCAACCTTGCGTTGCGCCAGCTGTTCTTTTGTGGGATAATCCCACGTCTCGCCCAATTCCTTGCTGATTTTCAGATACTTGTTGAGTTGGGTGAGGTAGGTGGTCATCTCGGTGTCCTTCTTTTTCTTTGCTATCTCCATGATTTCTTCATCGTTCCACAAGTAGCTGGAAAACTTGCCGTTGGTGTAGGTCTCCCAAAACTTGTTGAATTGTTTGGAGAAGAGGTTTTCGTTCATCATCTCGCGGCGGAACACGCTGAACATGTAGTAGTTGTTGCTGGTTTCAATTCCACAGGCCCATGTTTGGGTGCAGAGGGCTAGCAACAAGATGCTAATGATTGTAGATTTTCTCATAATGATATTGTTTGATGCGTTGGATGTTGTCTTTGCTGATGTCGAAGAGTATCACCTCGTCGTTCGCACTTGGCTTGATGCGTTGGATGGCTTCCTTTGCCTTTTGGATGGTTGCCAAAGGGACTTCGCGGGTGATGATGGTGTCGCCCTCGATGACGGGGAGGTCGTCGCCGTGCATGATGCCTACGAAACGGTCGTTGCGGAAAAGCAGGTCCCAGCTGAAGACAGGGTAGGCGGCGCTTAGCGGAAGGTCGTATTTCGATAGGTTGGGCAGGTAGGGAGCGCAGTCGTCGAGGTCGAGGATGGGGTTCTTGTCCTTGTTGCTGACGTCGCCGGTGTTGTACATCATCAGAACGCCATGGTCGACCGGGGGAGGTCCCTCGCTCAATTGGTGAAGACGGATGGTGGCGGAGAGGCGGAGTCCTTTCGTGTGAAGGCTGTCGCGCAGCTGGGAGAGCATCCCGAAATAGGTGTTCCGGGTGCTGGGGCTCCAGTCGCAGTCTATTTGTATCTCTTTCACATTCGGTACGTCGTGTGTCTCACACATCTGCAGGATGCGCTTCATCAACAAGTGGCTCAGGTCGCCCACATCTTTCTTCATGCAGTCGTTCACGATGAAGACGGTGGGGACCACCTCCATGTTGCCGGGTATGGAGTCGGCGAACCGCAATGTGGCATTGGGCATCACTTTGCCATTGTCGTCCACCACCACGTCGAAAAAGCGCAGGTATAGCTTCCCTACGCCATTGCTTTGCAGGAAAGAGGTTAGGGCGGAGTCTGTCTCCCACGTCGTGCTCCAGTAATAAGCCGACCGTGTCGGGGACGTGTGATGCTGACGACATCCCGACATGATGAGGAAAAGGAGGGGAAGGAGTCCCCATGCAATCCTTGCGTGTGCCCATCTGGTCTTTCTCATGCTGTTCTTATGTTTTGAACATGCAAACTTACACATTATTTATTATAAGTCAGCAAAAGAAGACCAAAATATTTATCACGGGATGAAAAAAGATGAAAGATTGAAACAGTCCCAACAAACCGTTTCATCTTTCATCTTTCATTTATGTGTCTGCTTGAAAAAGTCCGTTTGAGCAAATAGCGGTGTAGATTATTCCCGCCCCTCTGCGGTGGGGTCTTGTGCCTGGCCGCAAAGGGGTAGGGGTGAGTCCTTTGATAAAAAGTTGATACTACAAATTGCCGCCTATTACTCAATTTCCAATTTTGAGTCCACTTGAAAAATTCCGATATGCTAGCATTGAACACACCCGGAGTGTTCATATCCCCTCCCCTCAAGGGGAGGGGCTGGGGTGGGGTCTATAACTTGTTGATTTTTAAGTATATTCCACTCCACCTCCTGTATGGTTCAACGCCCCCTGCCCCCTCTAATCCGACTCCCCCGGCTTTCAGTCACCCCCTCTGAGCCAGCTGATCTTTATACACAAATCTCTAAGCATTTGGTCAACAAGACATTATTGATTGTAGAAGATTGCAATAAACAAGATGAAAAAGGAAGAAAAAGGA
>CADADN010000045.1 GCA_902786665.1 uncultured Prevotellaceae bacterium
CAGTGGCAACGGGCGCGTTACACTGAATGTGACCAATGGCAGCATCGTCAAGACCAACGATGAAGGCACAGCACACTATTCCATCATCCTTTGGCATCCCGCCGATGTCACTGTGACTGACTCAAAACTGATAGGATGGGCCAACATCTACATCAAGCCTGATGCAGAAGGCTCCACCGTCACCATTGACGGAAGCGAGATGGTGAGCAAGGGTATCAGCGGCAATTCAAACAACTTCGCTGTCATCGTCACCGAATGTGGCAACAACACCATCACCGTGACCGACACCAAGATCACCTCCACGCCAGCAGCAGACACTTATCAGTCGCTTGTGTCTTTGAGCGGTACAGGTAATGTGGTGAAGTTCTTGGGATCGACAACCTATACCACGAGCGACATGAATTATGGTGCCGCTACAACCAACTGGCCGAGTCTGAAAGACAACAAGCTCTACTTCGATGACACCACCAAAGCGGCATTTGAGCAATATTTCGACGGTTCGAACAATGCTGTCATCGACGACGAGACCGACGAGACAAACCTCTACCCAGTGAATTTCTCACCCGAGATTCTCTACTATTGGGCAACCAACAATGGTTATCAAGGTGGCTATTACGATTTTGTCCAGCCGTTTGAAGAAGGATGGCTCGATGACGGAGAGTTCATCGCATTGCAGAAAGATGTCACGCTTACCAAGGACATCGTCTGCCAACTCACCGACGGACAGTCGTTTAATTTCCTCCTTGGTGACTTCGCTGTCACCAAAGGCGACTACTCTGTTTCTTTGAATTTGGGCGTGACGGTCAACACCGACAAGCAGACCGATATCTTCTCCGCTGCAGAACCTGGCTACATCGTCCTTGAGACGGTTACCGCCGATGGATACAATTATTCTCTTGTGAATGTCCCGGCATCCTCACTCATCGTCTTCCACGACTCCGGCACATACGAGCAAGCCTTCGAGGTGCCCATCTATTCCAGGATGGCAAGTGCCGACATATATTATAAGGTGAACGGCGGTGCAGCCCAGAAGTATTCTGCTCCTGTCAGCATCAGCGCAGACACTGAGTTGGAGGCTTGGCTGCAAGTTGGCAACACGAAGGTGGGCGAGTCCGTCGTCAAGAACTACGCCATCGTGGCCCGTGAGGCCGGTCCTTCCGTGGCAGACAACTACTACTATATCAAGAACAATGGCAACAGCAAGTATGTGAACGTGGCCGGCCGCAAGACCGTCACCTTCATGGACAAGACCGCAGCCGAGAAGGCTCCTGGTGCCGTGATCAGGGTGAAGGCTGCTGAAGGCGGTGCCGTTGAGACACTGCGCTCACAGGCCATCGACCTGCCAGGATACGCCAAGCGTGCCATGAACTACGTGCCCGAGATGGTGCAGCTGATTGTCAGCAAGCTCCACGCCGATGGTACAGGCAACATCCTCGGTGAGGACGGACTGGACGCCATCATGAATAAGTTCAACGAGTCGTTCGACTACAACCTCTATCTCGAGGAGTACAACGGTGGCTACCGCATCTACGGCCGTACGCCGAGCATGAAGCCCGTTGTGGACTTCTACGCTGAGAACAAGGAACAGGTCGACGCCAAGTTGCCACAGTTGGAAACCTTCATCAACAGCGCCATCGACAAGCTGAAAGCCAAGTTGAACGGACGTGGCGAGAGCATCCTCAAGCCATTCAGCGTGGAGGCCGTATGGGAAGCCATGGGCGGCACACTGACCAAGCCCGAGGACGCCGAGTCGACATCCCGCTTCTACGAGGAGGTGCTCGCCAGCGAGGTCAACGTATGGAGCTTCGCCTACGAGACAGCCATGATGTACTACAAGCCGCTGATGGACAGCGAGACCTTCCAGGGAGCTATCGGACAATTCGGTGACTACTCGAAGTACCTCGACAAACTGCCCAACGTGCGCCCGAACTTCAAGTACTACATTGTTGCCGATGGCAGCAAGGTGGACTTCATCAGCGAGGGCAACCCCGACAGTAATACCGCCAAAGCCGAATGGACGCTGGAAGACCGTTCCAACTTCACTATAGCATTCGACGAAAACGACAAGTTGGTGGATGGATTGGGAACCAAGTACTACACCACCCTCTACACCGACTTCGCCTTCACCATGCCGGAGAATGCCAAGGCATACGCCGTGACAAGCTACAACACCAAAGGCGTCGCCGACTTGGAGGAACTTACAGGCGTGATTCCTGCACAGACTCCGGTGCTGCTGATGACTCAAGACGAAAGCTTGGCAGCTACATTGACCCTCTCCACAGAGGCCGGCACCGCACCTTCAACCAACTTGCTGAAGGGTGCCGACTGGATTGTGAATGAGTATGATTTGCAGACAGCACAGCTGCATGACTTGTTTGAACTGGTCAAGGAAAAGTTGGGAGAAAACTTCTACAACAACTACCTGGCTAAATATGAGCACCTGTTGGCACTGAACGCCGGCACCGTCAACAACAAGTACTTCTTCGGCTTGAAAGCAGAGTATGTAGAGGAAGTGACCAACATTCGCCAACTCGGTGTTGACGAGAATGAGCTCGGTGAAATGAAGCTCGGCTTCTATGAGAACTTCAATGCCCTGCCTGCCAACAAGGCATTCCTCATCGAGGAACCGAATCCCGTGCTCATCCCGCTCTGGCCTGATATCACCTGTGATGGTCTTATCAACGTTGCCGACGTGACAGCACTTGTAGCGATTATCTTGGACGATGACATGAATGGACCAGACTGGATCTATCCTTACTACAATCACAATGTGGCTGATGTCAACCAAGATGGCATTATCGGTATCGCTGATGTCACAACTCTTGTTAGCATAATCTTTGAAATTGAGAATGAGACAGGAAATTAAAAACTCTTTGATGTGTCATTTCAAATGAAACGATTTGTTATCATCATACTCGTAGCTATGAGCTGGCTGCCAATGGCAGCCCAGCTCAATGGCTCGGGTTATTACCGCATCCACAATGTGGCCAATCCTTCGCATTATATCACTATTGCGAATGACACCTTGAATTATACGACAGCCATTTCCACTGCGGCAGGAGGACTTAAAGAACTCAATGGTGGTGGCATTTTATTTGGTGACCCCGACGTGGCAGCTGCCGCAAAAGCCAGAGGCTTGGAGTGCGCCACCAAATTCCTGATGACGGACATCAAAATGAAGGAAGAGCCAAACTGCGTTGATGTGGCCAGTGTCATCTACCTGAAGAACAGTTCTGGAGCGAAATATGACTTGATAGGGCAGTCCACCAGCTTGATAGAAATCACCACAGGTTCATACCCAGGCACTATTGTTTTGGATTTCAGTAATATTTACGCTACCATCACCAGAAGCTCCGGGTCGGGTGTCAATACCCAGTATACGGCAAAAGTCGACCTGAAGGCATCCAATTACTCTGCAGCCAATTTAGGTTCGAGGTATTTCATCGACGACAATGGCACCTTCACCATCAGTGAGAGCAGTTCTGCCAGCAATGCCAAATGGCTTCTTGAGAAAATCACCGCCTTCAATGTCGACGTTTCGTCCTTGGTGGAGTACAAAGGAAAGTACTACTGCACGATGTACACCCCCTTCGCCTACACCTTGAGTACACAAAGCGGTGAATCGATGAAAGCGTACGTTATCTCTGCCATCAATGCCGACGGCACCTTGGAGAAGGTGGAAATCGCCACCAATGGTAGCGGGACCGTCCCTGCTTGCACACCTGTCATACTGGAATGTAGTTCAAATGTTCTCGGCAACTGTCAATTAAATCCGCAAGGAGAACCGAAGGTGTTCCCACACGGGGTACAGGCAACCAGCGATTACACCGGCGCCAACAAGTTGAAAGGTGCCTTCTTCTGCAATACCGATGGCAAAATCTACTTCACCACGAAGTCGGGAACCAGCTATTTCAATGCCGACAACTACACCAAATATGTTGCCGCAACCATGTTGGTACTTGGTGTGAGTGAATCACCCACAGGGGTCAATAGACTTGGTTTCTTCCCCTACACAGGTGACAAGATGAAGAGCAACAAAGTGTGGCTGGACATCTCAGGCAGCAGTGCCAATGTGAATTACACTTTCGACAGCGACGAACCTAATCAGAAAGGAGCGACAAATGAATAAATTTACCTATATTCTGCTATCCCTGCTCTTTCTCCCGTTGGGCATCTCGGCACAGGAAGACATCACCATCGTCGTAAACGATGAGAGTCAAACAGTGACTGGCACGGTGATAACCGTTTCCGACACTGAGGAGTATATCGACACGGAAACCCATCTCTATCAGGTGACAGGCAAGAACACCTTCATGCTTGGCGATATTGTCGTTGATGGCATCGTCAATGTCACTGATGTGACGACATTGGTGGGAATGATTTTAGACGACGTAGAATATTCCAAGGTAGCCGATGTGGATGAAAACAATATCGTCAACGTTACAGACGTTACCACCGAAGTGACTATCGCACTAGTTGAAGAAGGAGTTGGAAAAGAAGTGGTTGAAAGCTATGAAGCTGAGGATATCACCGACGTGTGGATCAAAAATAAAAATGCCGCCGCCGTTGACCAACATTAACACAAAAAATAATCTTGATTAATAATTAAAAACAATAATATCAATGAACATGAAAAGATTTTTATTTTCCTTATTGGCTTTCCTTGCAATAGGAAGTAGCATCCAAGCTCAAACCCTTTTGGAGGGGGATGTGATCTATGTGGATGACGTGGTGATGGCCCCGGGTGAAGAGGCCACCCTTGAAATCAAATACAATGAAGCCCTAGCTCCTGAAAATGGATCCAAAGGTGTGCAGTTTGAACTTGTCATTCCTGATGGCTTCACTCTAAAAGAAAATAATAGAAAAAGAGTTTTGGTCGATGATGTGCAGGATGCCTTTAGTGTTACTGTATCGAAGACAAGTAATAGTCAAGTATATCGAATCATGATGTTTTCCTTTGTGGATACTGAATTGACTTTCGAAGATGGAGTCTTGTTCTCTTTAACACTTGTCGCAGACGCAGATGTTGATCCCGGTTCATTTCCTGCAAATCTTAAAGGTATTGGAGGCCAAATTAACTACATCCAGATTTCTAGTGGTAGTTCCCAAGGTGATGTCACCTTTCTTCAGCCCCCCTACACTTTCTATATCAAGATTCCTATTGAGTTGAGCGAGGAGGTTAGCTATGACGAGGGCTTCGGCAACTACACCAACGTGATGGTGAAAATGAACAAGCGTACGTTGAAGGCTGATACATGGAACACCATCTGCTTCCCATTCGATATGGATGAGGATGCCATGAAGGAAGCCTTCGGTGAGAATAACAATGTCACCATCGCCACCTTGATGGGTAGTGAGACAGTGGAGTTAAACGGAAAGATTCATGCCATCAAGATCAAGTTCGATACTAAATCCACAGCAACTATTTCAGCCAACCAACCATACTTGATCAAGTTGAGTGAAGCTGTTGATGTATTTGCCGTGGATGGCGTGGATTTGAGCGATGACCTGAGGCCTTCCTCCACGTCTGCTGGCGACTGCACTTTCTATGGCAACTATGAAGTCATCGAGGAGTTAGGCAAAGATACTCCTGTGCTGTTCATCTCGGGCAACAATTTCTACTATGCCACCGGCAACACGACGATGAAGTCGTTCCGTGGCTACTTCACACACACCGACCTCCCTCGGTATGTCCAGGAACAGACAGCAGGTGCCAACATCACCATCTTCGTGGATGACGAGCCAACGGGCATCAGAAACATTGTGACTAATCAAGGCAGCGAGGATGTTTATGACATCTCTGGCCGCAAGGTGAACACCGACAACAAGCAGAAGGGCGTTTATATCGTCAACGGCAAAAAGGAGACAGTTCATTAAAAAGTATCACTCATAAAATTAGGAACAATGAAAAAGACATATATCAAGCCTGAGACAGAAATCAATGCACTCACCCTCGAGGCACCCATCATGGTGCTTAGTGGCCAAGATGAGAATGGTGAACACATCATCGGCGATGGTGGCGAAGGTGGGGGCGTAAACCCTGACGCCAACAGGCATTCACTATGGGATGAGGTAGAAGAGGATTATTAACCCGTCGTCCTATATGACATAAAAAAGGCAGCCGCACTTCTTAAAAGTGCGGCTGCCTTGACTTTCTGGCGGTTTTTATCGGGCGGTCACAAGACCCGCCCCTACGGTGCGCACAGGTTAAATTTTCAATTTTCAATTTTCAATCTTCAATCTTATTGTTTCTTTTTCATGACACCAAACTCCACCTTGTATTTCCCGACGACGGCGGGGGTGTCCATATTGGCTTCGTCGGCTTCTTTCACTTTGACAGGTGTGTCGACGTTCACCCATTTGAAGACGGAAACGGGATGTGAACGATTGGACATACCACCATACACCTTGTCACGGGTGAGGTGGATGCCCGCGTTGCGGACGTCGGCGACCAAGTGGTTGTAGAATTGGTTGGCCTCTGCCTTGGTGTCAAAATAGAAATGATACCATGTCCTGTTGTCATACCAGTCATAATAGCACATGCCGATGGGCACGCCACGGTAGGTGAAGTCGAATGTGCCGCCGGCGTGAAGGCCGGGGTACCCGTTGATGTTCTCACAGGCGCCAAAGGTGTCCATCACCTCTTGTTGGGCGATTTCCCGTGTGGGCATATAGGCGTTCAGGCAACTGAAAGGAAAATACAGCATGTCCTGGATGGTGCGCTCCGAGTCGCCGACGTGTGTAGGGGTGGCGGGGGCCTTCAGCGTTGCCCTGCTGGTGGTTGTCGTCCGCCTTGTTGCCGTGCGCCTCTTCCCCCTGCTCTGTGCATCGACGGGAGTGGTGGAAAAGAGCAAGAACGCACCGAGTAGCAATGGCCATAAACGAAAAGATAAATGATTTTTCATAGGGTGATAAATAATTAATAATTAACAATTAATAATTTATAATTTACAAGTTTCGCATTCGCCTTCTTCATACCTCATTTTCCCTTGCTTGCGAAAGTTGAGTTATCAAATTTGGCAATAGATGTTCCAAATGATTGCTTTATCATTGATTATCCCGAATTATAGAATTAGAGAATTGCGGTCATCCTTGTCATTGACAACCAAAAAATTCTCTAATTCTCTAATTCGGGATAAAAACCAAGATTCGCGGCTACTTCTCCTCTGCGATGGCAGCCATGATCTTGGCTTCAATCTCTTCGCACAGTTCGGGATTGTCTTGGAGCATCTGTTTGGTGGCGTCGCGTCCTTGTGCCAGTTTGGAACCTTCATAAGAGAACCATGAACCGCTCTTCTGGATGACGCTGTGCTCCACGCCCAAATCCACCAGTTCGCCATATTTCGAGATTCCCTCTCCGAACATGATTTCGAATTCTGCTTTGCGGAAGGGCGGAGCCACCTTGTTCTTCACCACTTTCACGCGCACCTGGTTTCCGATGGCCTGGTCGCCGTCCTTGATGGTAGTCACGCGACGGATGTCGAGGCGTACGGAAGCGTAGAACTTCAGAGCGTTGCCACCGGTGGTGGTCTCGGGGTTGCCGAACATCACGCCGATTTTTTCGCGCAACTGGTTGATGAAGATGCAGCAGGTGTTGGTCTTGGCGATAGTGGAGGTGAGTTTGCGCAGTGCCTGACTCATCAGCCGGGCGTGCAGGCCCACTTTGCTGTCGCCCATGTCGCCCTCGATTTCCGTCTTCGGAGTCAGTGCGGCCACGGAGTCGATGACGATGACATCGATGGCCGACGAGCGGATGAGTTGGTCTGCGATTTCCAATGCTTGCTCGCCATTGTCGGGTTGTGAGATGAGCAGGTTGTCCACGTCCACGCCCAGATGGGCGGCGTAGAAGCGGTCGAAGGCGTGCTCGGCATCGATGAATGCAGCGATGCCGCCACGTTTCTGTGCCTCTGCGATGACATGTATGGCGAGAGTGGTCTTGCCGGATGACTCCGGACCGAAAATCTCGATGATGCGGCCGCGGGGCAGTCCGCCGACGCCTAGGGCGGCGTTCAAACCGATGCTGCCTGTGGGGATGACCTCCACGTTATCCACTTGTTGGTCACCCATCTTCATGATGGAGCCTTTGCCGAAGTCTTTCTCTATCTTTGCCATGGCGGCTTGGAGGGCCTTCAGCTTGCCCTCCTGTGTGCCATCGTTTTGTGATATGGTCTCTTTCTTTGCCATTGTTTGTAGTTGTTTCGTGATGATGCTGTTTCGTGATGACGGTATAACGTTATTACGGTATAATGTTATTACGATATTTTGTGATGTCGTTATTACGGGCTTCCCTGTCTTACAATTCAAGGTCTCCGTCGAACACCTCGTGCCAGGGAAGGCCTTTCTCGTTGAGCAGGGCCATGAAGGGGTCGGGGTCGAACTCCTCCACATTCCACACGCCGGGCTTGCACCAGATGCCTTTCACCAGGAGCATGGCTCCGATCATGGCCGGCACGCCTGTGGTGTAGCTCACGCCTTGCATACCCGTCTCCTCGTATGCGGCACGGTGTGAACAGTTGTTATATACGTAGTAGGTGCGCTCCTTGCCGTCCTTGATGCCACGGATGCGGCATCCGATGCTCGTCTCGCCCTCGTAGTTCTCTCCCAAGTCCTGCGGGTTGGGCAGTACGGCCTTGAGGAACTGCAAGGGTACGATTTTCACCTTGACGGTTTGTGTGGGGTCGTCGGCCAGCGGTGCCTCGTAGGTGATTTCGTCGATGCGGCTCATACCGATGTTCTGTATGACATCGAGGTGCTTGATGTATTGCTCTCCGAAGGTCATCCAGAAGCGTGCCTGACGGATGGTGGGGTAGTTCTTCACCAGACTCTCCAACTCCTCGTGGTGGAGGAGGTAGCTCTCCCTCGGGCCGATGTTGGGGTATGTGAGTGGCTGGTGTATCTCCAGTGGCTCCGTCTCAATCCATTGGCCATCCTTGTAGTAGAGGCCCTTCTGTGTGATTTCGCGGATGTTGATTTCAGGGTTGAAGTTGGTGGCGAAAGCCTTGTGGTGGTCGCCGGCGTTGCAGTCCACGATGTCGAGGTAGTGCATCTCGTCGAAGTGGTGCTTGGCGGCATAGGCGGTGTAGATGCCGCTGACGCCCGGGTCGAAGCCGCAGCCGAGGATGGCGCAGAGGCCTGCCTGCTCGAAACGCTCCTTGTATGCCCATTGCCAGGAATATTCGAAATGCGCCTCGTCCTTCGGCTCGTAGTTCGCAGTGTCGAGGTAGTGGCAGCCGCATGCCAGGCATGCCTCCATGATGGTGAGGTCCTGGTAGGGCAGGGCGAGGTTGATGACCAGTTCGGGTTTGTAACTGTTGAACAGTGTCTTCAGTTGCTCCACGTCGTCGGCGTCCACCTGCGCGGTCTTGATATCGAGGTCGTAGCCCGCCTTGTGGATGGCGGCGACGATGTTGTCGCATTTCTTCTTCGTGCGGCTGGCAATCATGAATTCCGTGAACACGTCGGCGTTCTGTGCGATTTTGAACGCGGCAACGGTGGCAACGCCACCCGCACCAATCATCAATACTTTGCTCATGTCTTGTGCTTTTTAGTTTGAGGTATTTTTGTTGTAGTTGATCATGCCATTGGGATTTCCTCGCTTCTGATGCCCAGTGCGCTCATCAGCGAGTAGCCCAGGATTTCGGTTCTGAAGTCGCCGCCGCCGGTGGGTTGCATCGACAGCAGTGTGACGCGCTTGTCGTCGTCCACCCTTCTCAGGGCGTGCCGCACCTGTGAAATGCTTTCGTCATCGGGGACGACGATGATGCGTTTGATGTTCTTGGAGCCCAATGCGACGTGGAGTAGGTCGAGCAGCAAGCCTTCACGTGAGACAATGCTCTCCTCGCTGACCGTGTTGAGGATGAATTCGCCGAGAGAGTCGCGAAAGGCCTTCCCGTCGATGTCGTCTTTCAGACCGCCGGGGTTGAAGTGCTCCATTTGCTGTTTTTCGCGGCTGTGGATGAACACCACCTGCGTCACCTCGTCGCCCTCCCTGATGCCGCCGTCGAGCGCCACGCAGTCCAACCATCGCGGCAAGTCGGCGTTGGGGATGCGCCGTCCTATCATGCGTTCGAAATTGACAATCAGGTCGAAAACCACGCGGTCGATGTGGTCGGCATCCACGATGACCATGTTGTCGCATGTCACCTCGGGAGTGGGAAAATCATTCATAGGTACAAAGATAAGCATATTTTTGCAAATATGCTTATCTCTATCTTTTTTTTCGGATTTTTTCTATTTTTACTAGGTTTTCTAGTATTCCTAGTATTCCTAGGGCTTCCTAGAATTTCCTAGTATTCCTAGTATTCCTAGGGCTTCCTAGAAATTCCTAGAATTTCCTAGAATTTCCTAGGGCCTCCTAGAACCTGAAGTCTAGCTCCACATCCACGAAGTTATAGTTTTGGTTGTCGTGGTCGGCGATGGCACGGTCGTTGACGCGGGCGTATTCGGCGGTGATTTCCAGGTTCTTGTTGATGAAGTAGTTCATGCCGACCTCATACATGCTCTTTGAGGAGTCCATGTCTTTTGTCGGGCGGTAGCACTGGTAACGTGCCTTGGCATGCAGTTTCGACTTGATGACGGGCACGATGCCGAAGACATACCATCCGTCGGCCTTGTCGCCGAGGGAGTAGTCAATGGTGGTGCTGCCGCTTCCTGGACTTGTCACACCCCATCCTTGGCTATGGACATACTCCGTGCGGAAGGTGTACTCGTCCTTGTCCCATTCTGCGGAGAGACAGTAGCGATTGAGGGTGACGCTCTCGTTGGTGCCCTTCATTGTGGTCATTCCGCCATGGCTACCGTTCCATCCGAAAGCACCGATGCGGAGTCCTTTGACTGGTGACACCCAGATGCCGCCGATGATGTCCTTGCGCTCGTCCTTGTCCTTGCGGTTGACACCTTCGCCGTTGTAGACACCTACTTGATAGTGGAGGAAGCGATGTCCGTCGGAGGCTGGGAAGAGGTCGCCTTGCAACTGTATACCGATATCACGTCCGCCGGAAGATTTCTCACCGGCACGGTCGCCGAATCCGGAGAGGCGGTTGATGACATCGGCATAGGAATACCAGCCTTGTGTGATGGGGTGCGTGGGGTTCTCAAAGGTGAAGGCACGCTTGAACTGTCCTACTCTCAAGCGGGCTTCCTTGTATTTCACCCATTCGGCGTAAAGGTCCACCAGTTGGACGGTGGGTTCGGCCGGACCTTTGGCGTTGGTGCCCTGGATTTGGGCGCGCCAGTCCCAATCTCCGATTTTTCCGTCGAGAATCAGACGCATCAGGCGGAGGTTGAACTCGTTGTGTTCAGAGCCCTCCTTGTCGTCGCCTTGGTACTGCAGCATGCCGTAGCCGCTGAGTTTGAAGTTGTCATACCACTTCTTGTCTTGCTGGGCGCTCATGCTCACCGCTATCAGGGTCAGCAGGCATGTAAGGAATAATTTTTTCATAGTTGTGTGTTGAGGTTAGTGATAATGGCTTTTTGGGGAGGCTGCTCTTGGGTCTTTAAGGTCTTTAGGGTCCTTAGGGTCCTTAGGGTCTTTAGGATCCTTAGGGTCTTTAAGGTCTTTAGGGTCTTTAAGGTCTTTAAGGTCTTTAGGGGCCCTTAGGGTCCTTAGGGTCCTTAGGGTCTTTAAGGTCTTTAGGGTCTTTAAGGTCTTTAAGGTCTTTAGGGTCCTTAGGGTCCTTAGGGTCCTTAGGGTCCTTAGGGTCTTTGGAGGCCTTTTATGTCCTTTTTTTGAGCAGCACCACGTTTTCCACGTGGGGTGTGTGTGGGAACATGTCCACCGGTTGGACGGCTTCCACCTGATAGGCAGTGTCGAGGTCGGCAAGGTCGCGTGCCTGTGTGGCGGGGTTGCAGCTTACATAGACGATGCGGCTTGGCTGTGCGCGGAGTATGGTTTGCACCACGTCGGGATGCATGCCGGCTCGCGGAGGGTCGGTGATGAGCACGTCGGGACGGCCGTGCTCGCTGATGAATTCGTCGGTGAGTATGTCTTTCATATCGCCGGCGAAGAAGAGGGTGTTGCCGATGCCGTTGAGGGCGGAGTTCACTTTCGCATCCTCGATGGCTTCCGGCACATACTCTATGCCGATGACCTGGCGTGCTTGGCGCGCCACGAAGTTGGCTATCGTCCCGGTGCCGGTGTAGAGGTCGTAGACCAGTTCGGCTCCTGTGAGTGCGGCAAACTCCCGCGCCACGGAGTAGAGCACGTGCGCCTGGTCGGTGTTCGTCTGGTAGAAGCTCTTCGGCCCCACCTTGAAGCGCAGGTTTTCCATCGTCTCGAAGATGTGGTCGCTACCCTTGTAGGTCACCACTTCGAGGTCGCCGAAGGTGTCGTTGCACTTCTGGTTGTCCACGTAGAGCAGCGATGTGATTTGCGGGAATCGTCCGGCCAGATGGTCGAGCAGAGCCTCGGCGCGTTGCTTGTCGCCTTCTTGCTCGAAATGGAACTGCACGAGCACCATCCACTCGCCCGTGTTGGAGTTGCGTATCATGATGTCGCGGAGCAGTCCTGTCTGCTGGCGGATGTCGAAATAAGGCATTCCTGTGCCGTCGGCATAGTCACGCACGGCATTGCGTATCTGGTTCTGGAGGTCGTCCATCAGCATGCAGCGCTCTATGGGCAGCACCTTGTCGAAGGCTCCGGTGATGTGCAACCCGATGGCGTTCATGTTGTCATACACCACGCCGCTGGCCACTTCCTCACGTGTGAGCCACCGCTTGTTGCAGCATTCGAACTCCATCTTGTTGCGGTATTCGCGTGTCTTGGCAGAACTTAGGATGGGCCGCATTTCAGGCAATTCCACCTTGCCGATGCGTGTCAACTGGTCATAGACCTGCTGCTGCTTCATCTTGAGCTGCTCGGGGTAGGGGAGAATCTGCCATTTACAGCCGCCGCAGACACCGAAATGAGGACACATCGGCTCCTGGCGCAGACTGCCGGGTGTCACCAGCCGGATCACCTCAGCCTCGCAGTAGCTCTTGCGCTTCTTCCTCACTTGCAGGTTCACTACGTCGCCGGGCACCACGAAGGGCACGAAGACGACTTTCTCGTCCACATGGGCGATGCACTTGCCCTCTGCGGCGCAAGCTTCTATTTCCACGTTCTCGTAGATGGGGAGCGGTTTCTTGTTCTTTGCCATTCCTAACACGGGTTGTGAGTGCAAATATAATGAAAAAATGTGAAAAGCGCAACAAAACACCAAGTTTTTGCTGTGATTATTGAAAATCCATGGTTGACAGGATTCCCAGAGCCATTGTATTCTCCATGGTCGAAAAAATCGCCGCGCTCCGTAAAATGGGGCGCGGCGGTTCGTGTAGTTGGTTGTTGGTCAGCAGACTGACGGCTTTTTCAATGGAATCTTGTCGATGCGGGCCTGGTGGCGACCACCCTCGAACTCCGTGGCGAAGAACTCGTCCATGATGAGCGAGGCGGTGTCTTCGTCGATGAAGCGTCCGGGCATCACCAGCACGTTGGCGTTGTTGTGCTGGCGGATGAGATGCGCAATCTCTGGAATCCAGCACAGGCCAGCGCGGATGCCCTGGTGCTTGTTGAGCGTCATGCTGATGCCCTCGCCGCTGCCGCAGATGGCGATGCCGGGATAGACCTCGCCCTTCTCGATGCCCTCGGCCAGTGCATGTCCGAAGTCGCTGTAGTCGCAGGAAGCCTCGGAGTAGGTGCCGTAGTCCTTATAGGGGTAACCGTTCTCGTCAAGGTATTTCTTGACAAACTGCTTGAGAGCGTAGCCGGCGTGGTCGCTGGCTATTCCAATGGTCTTCACTTCCATGGCAGTCTCGTTTGAGGTTGTTTACTCGCTCAGCAGTTTCTTCACTTGCTCGTAGACGTTCTGGCCGTTGTAGCCCAGTTTCTCGTCTAGCACCTTGTATGGAGCGGAGAAGCCGAAGCTCTGCAAGCCCCATACCACGCCGTCGCCACCGACAAGTCCTTCGAGGGTGACAGGGAGACCGGCGGTGAGACCGAATTTTTTCTTCCCTGCGGGAAGCACGCTCTGCTGGTACTCCTTCGGCTGTGTGCGGAAGAGTCCCTCGGAGGGTACGCTCACCACGCGCAGCTTCACGCCATCGGCGCGCAGCAGTGCAGCACCGGCTTCCAGGGTGGAAACCTCGGAACCGGAAGCGAGGAGGATGACGTCGTAGTCCTCGTCGGACCCAGCCACCACGTAAGCACCCTTCGTAGCCTGGTTGTAGTCGTTGCCTTCCGGCAGCATGTCGATGTTCTGACGTGAGAAGATGAGAGCGGTGGGCGTCTCGGTGTTCTCCATGGCCATACGCCAGCAGACGGTGGTCTCCTCGGCGTCGGCGGGACGTACGACGAGCATGGAGTTCTTCCCATGATGGTTCTTCAGTTTCTCCATCAGTCGGATTTGTGCCTCTTGCTCCACAGGCTCGTGGGTGGGGCCGTCCTCGCCTACACGGAAGGCGTCGTGTGTCCAGATGAACTTCACTGGCAGCTCCATCAGGGCGGCCATGCGCACGGCGGGTTTCATATAGTCGGAGAATACGAAGAAGGTGCCGCAGGCGGGGATGACACCACCGTGGAGTGCCATGCCGATGCAGCAGCATGCCATGGTCAATTCGGCAACACCAGCCTGGAAGAAGGCACCGGTGAAGTCGCCGCGCACGATGTCGTGGGTCTTCTTCAGGAATCCGTCGGTCTTGTCGGAGTTGGACAGGTCGGCGGAGGCGCAAATCATGTTGGGCACTTGCTCGGCGAGGGCGCCAAGGACGGTGGCGGATGCACCGCGGGTGGCGGCACCGGCCTTCTGCTGCACCTTGCTCCAGTCGATGACGGGAGCCTTGCCGCTGAACCACTCCTCAAGCTGCTTGGCTTGCTCGGGATGTCCGGCAGCCCACTCGGCCTTCTCTGCATAGCGCTCTGCGCAAATCTTCTTCAACTCTTCGGCGCGGCGTGCATACAGCTCCTCCACCTCGGGGAAGATTTGGAATGGGTCGGCGGGGTCGGCGCCCAGGTTCTCCATTGTCTTGACGAAGTTGTCGCCTCCAAGGGGAGCACCGTGGGTGGCGCAGTTGCTCTCATAGCTCGAGCCGTCGGCCTTGCGGGCACCCTTGCCCATCACGCAGTGGCCGATGATGAGGCTGGGACGCTCCTTCTCTGCTTGTGCCTTCTTGATGGCCTCGCGGATTTGGTCAACGTCGTTGCCGTCGATTTTCTGCACAAACCAGCCCCACGCCTCGTATTTCTTGGCGGTGTCCTCGCAGGTCACCACCTCGGTCTTGGTGGAGAGCTGGATGTCGTTGGCGTCGTAGAACATGATGAGGTTGTCGAGTCCGAGGTTGCCGGCGATACGTCCTGCACCTTGTGAGATTTCCTCTTGCACGCCACCATCTGAGATGTAGGCGTAGATGGTCTGGTTCATCACATTGCCCAGGCGAGCCTTGAGGAATTTGGCTGCGATGGCGGCACCCACGGCGAAGGTGTGTCCTTGACCGAGCGGGCCGGAGGTGTTCTCGATGCCACGGGCGATTTCGCGCTCGGGGTGTCCAGGAGTCACCGAACCCCATTGGCGAAGGTTCTTCAGGTCCTCGAGGTCATACTTGCCGATGAGGCAGAGTTGCGAGTACAGCATCGGAGCCATGTGTCCGGGGTCGAGGAAGAAGCGGTCGCGGCCTTCCCACTCGGGATTCTCCGGGTCATAGACGAGGAACTCGCTGTAAAGGGTGTTGATGAAATCAGCTCCACCCATGGCACCACCCGGGTGACCTGACTTGGCTTTTTCTACCATTGCGGCAGCCAGGATGCGGATGTTGTCGGCTGCCCTGTTCATTACTTTGTTGTCGTTCATGTTTTTTTTATGAGTTTTTTTGTATGGATTTTATAGTTTTTTCTAGTTTTCCTAGTAATTCTAGTTTTCCTAGTAATTCTAGTTTTCCTAGTAATTCTAGTTTTCCTAGTTTTCCTAGTAATTCTAGTTTTCCTAGAACTTCCTAGTATTTCCTAGAACTTCCTATAATCTCCTAATAGTTGATTATTTGATTTCCAATACGACGAGGCTCTTGGCGGGGAGCTGCACGGTGAGCTGGCCCTTCTTCAACTTGGCGTCTTTGAAAGGCACGGGTTTCACTCGGTCGGGATGCTCAAAGTCGTTGTAGTCGGCCACGCTCTTGCTGGTGAGTATGCGTCCCTCCACGGTCTTGGCGTTGAAGCCTGCCAGGTTGACATTGATTTCACTGGCTTTGTCAAGACTGACGTTGGTGAGTGAAATGACGATGCTACCGGATGTCGTGCGTGCTGCCGAAGCGCTCACCAATGGGAGTGTGCGGTAGCCGTCGGCCTTCGTTGCGTCTATGGCGGTGTTCATCTCATGGCGCACCCTCATCTGCCCGCACTGCAGCACGGTGGGGATGAAAGTGGCCTCTTGGAAGGGCTTGTACATCTCGAACACGTGGTATGTGGGAGTGAGGACCATGTGGCCGGGACCTTTGGTGTCGGTGAGTATCATCGACTGCAGTACGTTGACCACCTGTGCGATGTTGGCCATCCTGACACGGTCGGTGTATTTGTGGAATACGTCGAGTGAGAGTGATGCGACGAAGGCGTCGCGGAGGGCGTTCTGCTGGAAGAGGTGGCCGCTGATGGTGCCGGGTTCCTCATCCCACCATGTGCCCCATTCGTCAACCAACAGGCCGATGTTCTTGTATGGGTCTTTCTCATCCATGATGGCGCAGTGCTTCTTGATGACGTCCTCTATTTCCAGGCATTTGCCCAGTGTCCAGTAATACTGGTCGTTGTCAAACTTCGTAGCAGAGCCTTTCGAACCGTTCCAGCCAGAGACGGTGTAGTAGTGTAGTGACACGCCGTCCATCTGCGAGCCGATGTTGTCCATCAGCACCTTCGTCCAGTTGTAGTCGTAGTCACTGGCGCCGCTGGCGATTTTGTACAGCTTGTTGCCGTCGTAGTTGCGGCAGTAGATGGCGTAGCGGCGATAAAGGTCGCTGTAGTACTCCGGCCGCATGTTGCCGCCGCAGCCCCAACTTTCGTTGCCCACGCCGAGGAATTTCACCTTCCAAGGCTTCTCTCGACCATTCTCCTTGCGGAGTTTGGCCATCGGGGTGCCTTCCTCACTCGTCATATACTCCACCCATTTGGCCAGTTCCTCCACGGTGCCGCTGCCCACGTTGCCGCTGATGTAAGGTTCGCAGCCGAGCATTTCGCAGAGGTTGAGGAACTCATGGGTGCCGAAGGAGTTGTCCTCGATGGTGCCGCCCCAGTTGTTGTTTTTCAGCGAGGGGCGTTGCGAGCGAGGTCCGATGCCGTCGCGCCAATGGTATTCATCGGCGAAGCAGCCGCCGGGCCAGCGCAGCACTGGTACCTTGAGGTCCTTGAGGGCTTGCAACACGTCGTTGCGGTAGCCGTTGGTGTTGGCGATGGACGACTCGGGACCCACCCACAGTCCTCCGTAGATGCAGGTGCCGAGGTGCTCGGCAAATTGTCCGTAGATTTCCTTGTGAATCTTCTGGCTGCCGTTGGTGTCCATCAGGGTCAGCGTGGCGTCTTGTGCGAGAGAGGGCAGTGTGACGGCCATCCCGATGGCCACTATCAGGTGTTTTGCAATTATTCTCATGGGTTGTTCTCTTCTTGCTTTTCAAAACGACCTCTTGCTTCCCGCCACGAAGGCAGGGAAGCGAGAGACGACGTTGCTATTTCTTACATGTCACGGCAGCCTGTTCGATGCCCAGGCAAGCCTTGTAGTTCTCGATATACTTGTTGAAGCCTTCCACGTCCTCCGGTGTCGGTGCGATTTCCACTCCCGTGTTGCCAGCGAACACCACTTCGTCGAGGAAGTCGGCGAGAGAGAGGTTCTTGGGATTGTTCACCAGGAAGGCTCCTAATAGTGCCATGCCCCATGGGCCGCCTTCACCGGCTGTCTCCATCACAGAGATGGGGGAGTCGATGGCAGCTGCGAGGATGCGTTGTCCCACGCCTTTGGTCTTGAACAGTCCGCCGTGTCCTGTGATGCGGTCCACCTTGACGTTCTCCTTTTTGAAGAGGATGTCGTTGCCAATCTTCAACACACCGACAGAAGCGTAAAGGTGTGCGCGCATGAAATTGGCCAGGTTGAAACGGTCGTTGGCGGAGCGGACGAAGAGCGGGCGTCCTTCCTCCATGCCGGTGACAGGCTCGCCGGAGATGTAGTTGTAGGAGATGAGGCCGCCGCAGTCGGTATCGCCATTGAGGGCGTTGTTGTACAGCTTGCCATACACCTCGTTCATATCGACGGGAATGCCGAGCAGCTGCTGGTATTCCTTGAACAGGTTCACCCATGCGTTGAGGTCGCTGGTGCAGTTGTTGCAGTGCACCATGGCCACGAGGCTGCCGTCGGGAGTGGTCACCATGTCAATCATCTCGTAGGGCTGTGACAGGTCTTTCTCGAGGACGATCATCGAGAACGACGAGGTGCCGGCAGAGACATTGCCGGTGCGCTGCTTCACAGCGTTGGTGGCTACCATTCCGGTTCCGGCGTCGCCTTCGGGAGGACAGACGGGGATGCCGGGTTTCAGGTGTCCGGAGACATCGAGGCGCTTGGCTCCCTCGGGAGAGAGGAATCCTGCATTCTCGCCAGCGTTGAGCGACTTGGGCAGGATGTCGAGAAGTTTCCATCCGAATCCCTTCGGTTCGATGAGTTCATCAAACTTGCGCACCATCTCTGCATCGTAGGTCTTGGTGTTCGGGTCAACGGGAATCATGCCAGAGGCATCGCCCACGCCGAGGACGAATTGCCCTGTCACCTGCCAGTGGACGTATCCTGCGAGTGTGGTGAGGAACTTGATGTCGGCGACGTGTTCCTCGTTGTCGAGGATGCACTGGTAGAGGTGTGAGATGCTCCAACGGAGCGGGATGTTGTAGTTGAATAGTTTGGAAAGCTCTGCTGCAGCCTTGCCTGTGTTGGTGTTGCGCCAGGTGCGGAAGGGCACCAGGATTTCTTGTTTCTCGTTGAAAGCCATGTAGCCGTGCATCATGGCACTGAATCCGATGGCGGCGAGGGATTCAATCTCGCAGTCATACTGCTTGAGGACATCAGCCCGTAGGTTGGCATAGCAGTCTTGTAGTCCATACCATATGGCTTCCACGCTGTAGGTCCACAGTCCGTCCACCAGTTGGTTTTCCCACTCGTGGCTTCCTTGCGCGATGGGCTTGTTCTCTTCGTCGATGAGAACAGCCTTGATGCGGGTGGAGCCAAACTCTATTCCGAGTATGGCTTTTCCTGTTTCTATCGTTTGTTTTGCGGTCATGGTTATTATATTTTTGGAGTTAAAGAGAAGTTAAAAGGAAGTTAAAGAGGAGTTAAAGGGACAATAGTACATTTAGTCTCGCAATCCATTGTTATCTATGATACCTTTGCAATAGGCATTTAAATAGAAACTTGTTCCTTCAATGCTATAAACCATAGTGTTGTATGTTTCTTCAGAGACATAACCTAAATCTTTGGATAGCATAATGTAACATCTGCATTCTTCAAGGCTGCCTTGTGCAATATTCAGCATCCTCAACTTGTCTGCTTTGCTCAGTTTTTTATAGCCTTCTGCAATGTTGGCTACGATGGATACCGCTGCTCTCTGAAATTGTGAGGATAAACCAAATTTCTCAAATTCAGGGAAATCGGCTGTGACTTTATATGTCATAAGCACAAATTCATATGCTTTCTGCCAAGCAACGATGTCCTTAAAGCTGAACGTCATATTTGTTGTTGTATATGCTATATAAGATGAACATTAATCCATGAATAATATTGTTGGTATGTATATAGAGAACTGTTAGGAGAAGTAATGTCCCTTTCACTCCCTTTTAACTCCCCTATAACTCCTTTTTAACTCCTTTTCCTTACTTAAGCGCTTTATTGAGCATGTAATACACCTCGTTCATCTGGAGCTCATGCTTGAATTCGCTGGTCTTGGTGTCCTTGTTGATGCGGACATACTCGATGCCAAGCATTTCGGCGAAGTCTTCCCAGTACTCCTCGGTGATGTCGTAAGAGAATGCGCTGTGGTGAGTACCACCGGCGAGAATCCAAGCACCGGCGCCAATCTCGAACGTGGGCTGCGGCACCCAGAGTGCGGAGGCGACGGGCAGGTTGGGCATGGGCTTCGGCTCGATGCACTCCACCTCTTGTGAGATGAGACGGAAGCGGTTGCCGAGGTCGACGACGGTGGCCTTGATGCCACGTCCCACCTTGGATGTGAACACGAGGCGTGCTGTCTGCTGCTTGCGGATGCCGATGCCGAGGAAGTGAACCTCCAGCTTGGGTTTGTCGGAAGCAATCAGCGGGCATACCTCGAGCATATGGCTCTGGAGGCAGGAACTGCGGTCGCCGGCGAAGTTGAGGGTGTAGTCCTCGAGGAAGGAGCAGCCGGTGGGCATGCCTTGCTGGATGACCCAGAGCGTGCGATAGAGGCAAGCGGTCTTCCAGTCACCTTCGGCGCCGAAGCCGTAGCCTTCTTCCATCAGGCGCTGTGAGGCAAGACCTGGGATTTGGTCGAAACCGACGAAGTTCGGGTCGTCGATGTCGGCATCGCCGAGGTCGTCGAAGTTGGTGGTGAATGCTGTGGCCCCCTCGTCCTTCAGTACACGGCGGAGTGCGATCTCTGCCTTTGCGGAGTTCTTCACCTTCTCCCAGTAAACCTCTTCACCGCTCTCGTCAATCTTGATGGTGTAAAGTTTCTTGTACTCCTCTACAAGTGCGTCGGCCTCAGCGTCTGTCACTTTCTTGTAGTACTCCATCAGGGAAGAGACGGGATAGTAGTCGACATGGTAGCCCAGGCGCTGCTCAAACTCCACACGGTCGCCATCGGTGACGGCCACGTTGTTCATGTTCATGCCGAACATGAGGCAGCGTACGTTCTTGGCATCGGCGACACCAGCAGCCACGCGTGCCCATACGGCAATCTTCTTCTGTGCCTCTTCGCTCTTCCAGTAACCGCAAACCACCTTGCGGGGAACGCGCATGCGGGTGCAGATATGGCCGAACTCGATGTCACCGTGAGCACTCTGGTTCAGGTTCATGAAGTCCATGTCCATCGTATCCCATGGAATTTCGGCGTTGTATTGTGTGTGGAAGTGGAGCAGTGGCTTCTGGAGAGCCTGCAAACCCTTGATCCACATCTTGGCGGGAGAGAAGGTATGCATCCAGGTGATGATGCCCACGCACTTCTCGTCGTTGTTGGCGGCTTTCATCACGTCTTCCACTTCCTTGCTGCTGTTGGCAGTGCCTTTGTAGACCACCTTGATGGGGAGGTTGCCACTGGCGTTGAGGCCTTCCACCATCTCCTTTGAGTGTCCGTCTACTTGTACCACGGCGTCGCCTCCATAAAGAAGTTGTGCACCGGTTACCCACCAAATCTCATAATTCTCGAATGCTTTCATAATGATTTTTTTTATTGATGTTGATGATAGTTGTGATAGATTTTTTTTCCTAGTTTTCCTAGTATTCCTAGTTTTCCTAAGGGTTCTAGATTTTAATGCTTTTTCTGTCCGTAGTAGGCGTTGGGTCCATGCTTGCGGCTGAAGTGCTTCTCGACGAGGAGCGGGTTCATCGTCGTCTCGGGGTTGACGCAGAATGATACGAAGGCCATCTTGGCCACTTGCTCCATCACGACGGCATTGTATACTGCATTGTCGGCGTCTTTGCCCCATGAGAATGGACCATGGTTCTTCACCAATACGCCAGGGGTGTGGACGGGGTTGATGTTGCCGGCCTTGATGCGGTCTACTATCACCACGCCGGTCTCTTTCTCATATTCAGCCATCTGGCTCTCCACCATGTCGCCCGTGCAGGGGATGGCATCGTGGAAATAGTCGGCATGTGTGGTGCCGATGTTGGGGATGTCCTTTCCCGCTTGCGCCCACGCTGTGGCGTAGGTTGAATGTGTGTGCACGATGCCGCCCAACTCAGGGAATGCCCTATAGAGCACGAGGTGTGTGGGTGTGTCGGATGATGGGTTAAGGTCGCCCTCCACCACTTTTCCTGTCTCCAGGTCGACGACCACCATGTCTGAGGCTTTCATCACGTCGTAGTCGACGCCGGAGGGTTTGATGACTACGAGTCCTTTCTCACGGTCGATTCCCGACACGTTACCCCAAGTGAATATCACCAAGTTGTGCTTCACCAGGTCGAGGTTGGCTTTGAATACTTTTTCTTTCAGTTCTTCTAACATGTTGTCTTTTTTTTGTGTTTTTGTGGTTTTTTCTAGTATTCCTAGTATTCCTAGAGGCTCTAGTATTCCTAGGGATTACAATTTGAATGTAGGTTCTTGGTCGTATGCGTTTTTGTTGAAGCGGTAGAGCATGGCGCCTCGCTTGGAGGTGAGCTTGTCGATATGCTCGGTTTTCTCGATGAAGTCGATGCTCTTGATGCGTTTGCGGAAGTTGCGCTTGTCGATTTGTTCGCCAAGGATGGCTTCGTAGACATGCTGCAACTGTGTGAGCGTGAACAGCTCGGGAAGGAGGTTGAAACTCAGCGGTTCGGTGCTGATGCGTCGGCGGAGTAGGGTGACAGCTTTGCGCACCATCTCGTTGTGGTCGGAATAGAGTTTTGGCATTTCGTTGATGCTCACCCATTCCACCCCATGCTCCTGCCTCAAATTGTCATCGTAGTCCTTCACGTTGATGAGGGCGCAGTAGGCGACTGTGATGACACGCTCTCCAGGGTCGCGGTCGATGGCACCGAACGCACCCACTTGCTTCATATAGATGTCTTTTAATCCTGTGAGGGTGAACAATACACGGTTGGCGGCTTCCACCAGGCTTTCGTCTTCGCGGACAAAACCTCCGTAGAGCGACCATTCGCCACGGCCGGGGTCCATCTGGCGGCGGCCAATCAGCAGTTTCAACTTGTCGTTGTCGAAACCGAAGACGATGCAGTCTACCGATACAAAAACTTTTGAATGCTCACCATAGAATCCTGTCATAACGGGTATGTCTTCTGTAATGTGATGTTAATAGATGTGCTTTGAAAAAGCGACTAATGCTGATGTGGATGATTGATTAAGTTGAAAGGGTGGGGGAGAAGACTCCCCCAGCCCTTGTGTGAGTTTACCAGAAGTAAGCGTAGAAGCAACCGCAGAGGATAATCACGCCAAGAGTGGCGACGACGTCCCAGATGCCCCAGCTTTCTTTGATTTGTTTCCTGTAGTCACCGGTGAAAGTGATGGCAGCCACTTGCTCTTTGGAAGGTGCGGGGGTGAAGAACGACACAACGACCATCAGCACCACGATGAACAACAACAGCCAGCACTCGAAGACCAGCCAGTTGGTCTGCCAGAACCATGCCGTGTTCTCCCAGAAACCACCGCTCATCGTTGCTTTTCCCGACTCGGTGAGCACGTTGGTCACTAGGCGAAGCATACCGATGAGGAAGCCGCCGATAAGACCCCATTCACCAGCCTTCGGAGTGATTTTCTTGGAGAAGATACCCAGTGTGAACACGGCCACCATGGCAGGAGCAATCAGCGACTGGATGTCTTGCAGGTAGCTGTAGAGGTTGCCCATGCCCATCATGATAGGCATCCATGCCAAGCCAAGGAGCACCACCACCACGGTGGCGATACGGCCGACCAGCACGTAGTGAGACTCGCTCATGCCTTTCTTCATCGGCTTGTAGAAGTCCTCGGTGAAGAGCGTTGCGCAGCTGTTGAAGAATGCGGCAAGAGATGCCACGAGGGCGCAGATGAAGCCGATGGTCACGATGCCTTTCACACCGGCGGGGAGTATGTTCTTCACCATCATGGCGAAGGCACCATCAGTGTCGTGTGTGTTGGTGATGTCCATCTCGATACCGCTGCCGGTCTTCAGCGACAGGGCATAGGCCACCATGCCGGGGATGAGGAACATGAACACGGGAAGCAGTTTGAAGTAGCCGGCGCAGATGGTGCCTCGGCGTGCGCGCTTCATCACTTCTGCGTTGTCTTCACCCTTGGTCTGGCCAAGCACACGTTGCACAATGTGCTGGTCGGTGCACCAATACCAGAAGCCGATGATCGAGGCGCCCAGGAACACCACGTAGCCAGGGAATTGGGGATACATCGGGTCGCCGGGGTTGGTGTGGAACATATGGGTTGTTCCGTAGCCTTCATGTGCTTGCCTGCAGACGTCCATCATGTTTGCCCAACCTTGTGAGATGCTGCCGTCGCCCAGCATGTGCAAGCCGAGGAAGAGCACCAGGAACGAACCGATGATGAGGATGGGGGTCTGGATGGCTGAAAGGGTCATCACACCCTTCATACCGCCGAACACGGTGAAGATGGCGGTGATGACAATCAGGCCGATGGCGCCATACCAGAAGGGCAGCCCGAGCAGGTATTCAAAGAAGATGCCGCCGGTGAAAGCTGTCACGCTCACCTTGGTCAACACATAGGCGATGAGGGTGATGATGGACAGCCAGGAACCCGTGCGCTTGGTGTAGCGGAATTTCAAGAAGTCGGGCATGGTGATGATTTTGCCCATCTTGTTGTTGAGCAGTTGGTAGAAGGGTACGAAGAGCCAGCCGAGGATGAGA
Source organism: uncultured Prevotellaceae bacterium (assembly GCA_902786665.1). GTDB lineage: Bacteria > Bacteroidota > Bacteroidia > Bacteroidales > Bacteroidaceae > Prevotella. The sequence goes on from CADADN010000045.1 coordinate 24,525, forward strand.
ATCATCCAGCCTTGCATCTCCCAGTGGGCCATGCCCACGCCGTCCTTGGCACCTGTGCCTGCAAGACCTACGAGGTGCTCTGAACCGATGTTAGCAGCAAAGATGGCTGCACCAATGACATACCAAGGCTCACCTTTTCCGAAAAGGTAATCTTGGCTGTCTGCGCCTTTCATCTTCTCTTTGTCTTTCTTGATGGCGCGATACACCGCCCACACGATACACAGGACTCCGACGGCGAGCACCGCCCAGTCGAGCCACTGAAACTCATTTAAACTCCAATTCATTGTTTACGGTTGTCTTTAATAGGTTTGATATTATTTAGTTGAGAATTTGTACACTGCGTGGCTGTAGTATTTCTCACCTGGCTTCAGTGTGGGTTGCACCCAGTCCTTCTTGTTGGGTGAGTCGGGATATTTCTGGCTCTCGAGACATACGCTCACCTGCCTTGGATACTTCACGCCATGCTTGCAGGTGATGCCGTTGCCTTGGAAATTGCCGGTATATACTTGCACTCCGGGTTCGTTGGTGTACATCTCCAGGAAGATGCCGGTCTTTGGTGAGTAGAGGGATGCGCATACGGTGTTGTCGTCGCCTTTGCCGTCCTTATAGGTGTTCAGACACCAGTTGTGGTCATAGCCGGTAGCGTTCTTGATATAAATATAAGAGGTGTCCATCTTCTCCTTGATGACGCTTGGCGTGGTGAAGTCCATCGGAGTGTCTTTCACAGGTTTGATTTCTCCTGTGGTCATGTAGGAAGCGTCGGAAGGAGTGAAGTTGTCGGCATTCACATAAAGCACCATGTCCATACCGTCTTTCGAGAAGTCGCCGTTGAGGTTGTAGTAGTTGTGGTTGGTCATGTTGACGATGGTCTCCTTGTCGGTGGTGGCTTCGAAGGTGATGTCGAGGCAGTTGTCTTCTGTCACCTTGTAGGTCACGGTGGCGGTAACCGTGCCGGGGAATCCATTCTCGCCGTCGGGAGCGACAAGGGTGAGTTTCAAGGTACCTTCGTCCACTTGCTCTGCGTCATACACCTTGTTCATCCAACCGGTGTTGCCACCGCCATGGAGGCAGTGTTTGGCACCGTTGCCTGTGTCATTTTGGCGGAGTTGGTATTCCTTGCCGTCGACGGTGATTTTTCCGTCGTTGATGCGGTTGGCGTAGCGGCCCACTGCTGAGCCGTAGTCGCTCGGGCTGTTCAGCGTGTCGGCATACTGGTCGATGTTGTCATAACCAAGCACCACGTCGGTCATGTTGCCGTCCTTGTCTGGCACCATCAGGGATACCACGCGTCCACCGTAGTTGGTGATGCATGCCTCCATGCCTTTGCTGTTCTTCAGCACGTAGAGTTTCACCGGTTTGCCGTCGATGGTTTTTTCAAACTTTGCCGGGTCGAGTTTGGATACTGTGAGATTGCTTTCTTGGCTTGTCGTGCAAGCGGAGAGCAAGGCGATAGCCAGTCCTGCTCCCAGAATAATACCTTTAAAACTTTTCATAAAAATCATTGGTTTTTCGTGATGTTGCGTTTTGGGTGTAAAAATACAATTTATTTTCCAACCCACAAGCGTTTTCCTTATGTTTTACAACATAAAAGTGTATTTATAACACTTTTTAAGGATTCGTAGCCGTGCTTGTCCAGTTGGATAGGCTTGAAAGGTAGTTTTTCTGTCTGTTTGTCAAAAAAGAAAAATCGGCGGGAAAGCGTTTTCCCGCCGATGATGCCATGAGATGTTTAGCAAATTTTGCGTGAGCCGTCTCCGATGACGACATCGATGACTTTGAGCTCCCTTCCGAATTTCTCTGCATAGCGCTTCTTCGCATCAGCGATGAATTGGTCGTAGAGTTCGTCTTTCACCAAGTTGATGGTGCATCCTCCGAATCCGCCACCCATGATGCGGCTTCCGGTGACGCCGTCTTCCTTGGCGATGTCGTTGAGGAAGTCGAGTTCTTCGCAGCTCACCTCATACTCCTTGCTCAGGCCGTAGTGGGTTTCGTACATCTTCTTGCCCACGGTCTCATAGTCGCCGGCGACAAGGGCGTCGCAGACGGCAAGCACGCGGTCTTTCTCTCCGAGTACGAAATGAGCGCGGGTGTAGTCTTCCTCGCCCACCTCGGCACGCACCTCTTCGAGTTGCTCCCAGGTGCAGTCGCGTAGGGTCTCAAACTTCCCTTCCGGATGCTTTGCAGCGATGTGCTTCACCACGTTCTCGCAGGAGTTGCGGCGGTCGTTGTAGGGAGAGCCCACCAGCTCGTGCTTCACGCAGGAGTTGAGCAGCACCAGTTTGTAGCCCACCGGGTTGAAGGGGAAGTATTCGAACTCGCGAGAGCGGCAGTCGAGGCGCATGAGGTTGCCTGCCTTTCCGAAGACGCTGGCAAACTGGTCCATGATGCCACAGTTGACGCCGATATATTTGTGTTCGGTGGCTTGTCCAGCGAGGGCGATATCCCATTTCGACACCTTGTTCTCGCCGAAGAGGTCGTTGAGGCCGCAGCCGAAGCAGCTCTCCATGGCAGCGGATGATGACATGCCGGCGCCAAGGGGCACGTCGCCGGCGAAGGCGATGTTGAATCCCTTCACGGGAACGCCGAGTGCTTCCATCTCCAGGGCCATGCCGTAGATGAAACGTGCCCATGTGGCGCGAGGACCTTGCCCGTCGTGGAAGTCGAAGTCCACGCGGTCTTTCAGGTCGATGGAGTATGCACGGATGGTGCTCTCTGTGCCATTGGGGCGCATCTCGGCCATGATGCCGAGGTTCACGGCTCCTGGGAATACGAAGCCACCGTTGTAGTCGGTGTGTTCGCCGATGAGGTTGATACGTCCGGGAGAATGATAAATGTTGCCGGTCTGACCGTCAAAATGCTTGATAAAGCGGCTTCTTACAAATTCGATGTCCATGTTATTTCTTTTTGTATGGTTTTTGTTTTTTTTCTAGTTTTTCCTAGTATTCCTAGTGTTCCTAGGGCTTCTAGTATTCCTAGTATTCCTAGGGCTTCCTATGAATCAGTCTACAGGGATGTCCTTGTTGACGTTCTTGCAGCCGACGAGGGCGTAGTAAAGTATGTAGGCGAGCATGGCGATGACCAGCCAGTAGCTGGCGATGGGGCCTGCGCTCTTGGCGATGGATTCTTGTATGAGTGGCATGATGCCTCCACCCACCACCATGGTCATGAAGATGCCCGAAGCAGCCTCAGTGTATTTGCCAAGTCCTTCAACGGAAAGGTTGAAGATGCCACCCCACATGATGGATGTGCAGAGACCGCAGGCGGCGATGAAGATGGTCTTGACAGGCACTTCGTGGCCGCTGACATTGAAGGTGGATGACTCAGGCAGGAATATGGCGATTAAGAGCAAGATGATGGCTACTGAGGATACCACGGTCAATTGCAGTTTGGTGGAAATCTTTCCTGAAAGGAAACTGGAACTGGCACGTCCGACGAGCATCATCAGCCAATAGCTTGCAGCGAGTGTGCCACCGATGGCTGCCGAACCCTCGAAGCCAAGGTTGGTGATGTAGAAGTTAAGCTCCATAGGGATGCCGATTTCGATACCCACATAGAAGAAGATAGCGATGACTCCCAGCAGGCAGTGGCGGAATGCGATGGGGCTGTGCTCATATTGGGGTTTTTCCTTGCCAAGGGTAGGCTCGGGAATGTCTACGCGGCTGATGATGAAGAAGGAGATGGCAAATACGGCCATGCCGATGAAGAGCAATGGTGCTACCTCGCCCATGTTGGTTTTTGCCGTCACGGTGCCCACGAGGAGGCCTGTCAGCAGCGGGGTGAGTGTGGCGGTCAAAGAGTTCATCGTGCCACCGATTTGTATGAATTGGTTGCCTCTGTTGCCACCACCACCAAGGATGTTGAGCATCGGGTTGACCACGGTGTTCAGCATGCAGACGCAGAAACCGCAGATGAAAGCGCCGAGAAGGTAGATGATGAGGTTCAACGCAACGGGTATTCCGTCATATTTGAACATAAACGTGCCTGCTCCTGCAATGCTCGAGAGATATTGCAGTGCAAGGCCCACGATACCCACGATGAGGGCGATGAGGGCGGTTTTTTTGTAGCCGTACTTGATGAGCATCTTGCCGGCAGGTATGCCCATGAACAGGTAGGCGGCGAAGTTCATCAGGTTGCCCCAAGCTTTGGCGAATGGATAGGTGAATCCCCAGATGTTGCCGAACGGTGCACCCATATTGGTTACGAAACTGATCATCGCGAAGATGAAACACATGGTGACAATGGCAACAATGTTGGTTTTCTTTTCTTGACTCATGTTGTCGTTTTAAGTTTGATGGTTGATAATGGGTTGAAGAGGCGATGGCTGAACCATCGCCTGCTAAGAATGGTTAAGTTTACTTTTCCTTATTTCCTCACACCGAATTGGTAGATGGTCTTTTGCTTGTAGCGGCGGCCTGGTTTGAGCACCACTGATGGGAAATAGGGATGGTTGGGGGTGTCGGGGAAGTGCTGTGCCTCGAAGCAGATGGCACTGCGGCGGGGGAATGTGGCGCCGTTTTGGCCCTTCTCTCCTTGGCCGAAGTTGTCGGTGTAGACTTGCACGCCAGGTTCGGTGGTGTAGACATCCATCGTGCGGCCGCTCTTCGGGTCGTGAATACGTGCTGCGAAGCTCAGTTCGCCTTCCTCACGCTTGTTGAGCACATAGCAGTGGTCGTAGCCCGAGCCGTTGCGGATTTGCTCGTTGTCGGCATCGATGTCCTGGCCGATGGTTTTCGGGGTGCGGAAGTCGAACGGTGTGTCCTTCACGAAGCGGATTTCGCCGGTGGGGATGGAAGTCTCGTCGATGGGGAGGTAGTAGTCGGCGTTGATTTCGCATTCCAGGTCCTCGATGGTGGGAGTGGGGTCGGCAATGCCTGCAAGGCTGAAGAAGCCGTGGTTTGTCAGGTTGATGATAGTCATCTTGTTTGTCGTGGCAAGATATTCAATCATCAATTCGTTCTCGTTGGTCCAGGTATAGACCACCGTCACCTTCACCTCTCCGGTGTAACCTTCCTCGCCATAGGCGGAGATGAGTTCGAGCACCAGCGACTGGTCGTTCATCTGAACGGCGTCCCACACACGTGAGTGGAAACCTTTAGGACCGCCGTGGAGGGCGTTGGGACCGTTGTTGATGGCCAACTGGTAGTCCTTGCCACGCAGGCGGAACTGTCCGCGGCAGATGCGGTTGCCAAATCGTCCGATGAGGGTCGACAAATAAGGTTGTGGTGATTCGAGGGCTTCTTTGATGCTGTTGTAGCCTTGGATGACGTTGGCGTAGTTGCCGTCTCTGTCGGGTACCATGATGCCTACGATGGCGCCGCCATAATTGGTGATGGCCACTTCGTTGCCAAGGCTGTTCTTGAGGATATACAAATCGGTCTGCTTACCGTTGATGGTGGTCTGGAAGTTCTCTCTTCTCAGGCCACAAAGATTTTCTGTTTCGGTTGTCTTCATAATACTTAGCGTTGTTAGTAATATAGTAGTCCGCAAAATAAGTAAAAAAAAACGAGAACCGCAAACGAAACAAAAAAAAAGTGTAATTCTACAACTGTTAAAAACTCTTAAAGGCGTTTTCCGGGGTGGAGGGATAGGATGCAAGAGGAAGCAAGAGGATGCAAGAGGAAGCAAGAGGAAGCAAGAGGAAGCTCTATGAAGCAAGAGGAAGTTTTAGAAGCTTGCTATGACTTTCTATAAAATCCTAAAAAATCAGCGACAACGTAGCTGCTGCCTCCGACGAAGATGAAATCGTCGGGTGAGGCATCGCGTTGTGCGGCCTCGAAGGCATCCTTCACGGTGTGGAATGCTTGTCCGTGTAGGCCTTTGCGCCCTCCTGTCTCTCTCACCTTTTCCTCGTCGATGGCTCGGTGGCTGCTGGCCCGGGTGAAATAGTATTCGGCGTCGGGGGGTAGAAGGCTCATCACGGTGTCGAGGTCTTTGTCGTCCACCATTCCGAAGACGATGCGCATCCGCCGGCATTCCTGTTCACGCAACTGCTGTGCCAACCACTGCCAGCCGCCCACGTTGTGTCCGGTGTCGAGCATCACGGTAGGTTGCTCGCCCACTTGTTGCCATCTGCCCATCAGCCCCGTATTCTTGCATACGTTGCCAAGGCCTCGCCGGATGTTCTCTGTGGAGATGGGATAACCCATGTCTTGGAGGAGGGAAATGGCGTGGAGGATGGTGTCGGTGTTTCGGGTCTGGTAGTGTCCTCCGAGGTCGCTGTCGATGTCGCCGTAGGGTTCGGTGAGGTAATGCCGGGTGTGGCGGGCGTTGTCGTTGGCGGCGATGACGAAAGGATGGTCTTCGGCGAAGGTGATGGGTGCTCCCACCTCGGCAGCCTTTGCTTCGAATACGGGACGTGTCTCCGTGGTGGCTTCGCCGATGACCACGGGGATGCCTTGTTTGATGATGCCGGCCTTTTCGGCGGCAATCTTGGCAGGGGTGTCACCCAGGAACTGCGTGTGGTCCAGACTGATGTTGGTGATGACGCAGAGGTCGGGGGTGATGATGTTGGTGCAGTCGAGACGGCCTCCAAGGCCCACTTCTATCACTGCGACATCGACCGCCTGCATGGCGAAATAGTTGAATGCCATCGCCGTTGTCAACTCGAAGAACGACGGGTGGAGGGGTTCGAAGAAGTCACGATGTTGTGTCACGAAGTCCACCACGTATTCCTCGCCGACGCATTCACCATTGATGCGCATGCGCTCACGGAAGTCCACGAGGTGTGGCGAGGTGTAAAGTCCCACGCGCAGGCCGGCTTCTTGCAGGATGGAAGCGATGGAGTGTGATACGGAGCCCTTGCCGTTGGTGCCTGCCACGTGGATGGTTTTGAAATGTCGGTGAGGATGCCCGAGGTGGGCGTCGAGGGCGTGGGTGTTGGATAGGCCCTCCTTGTATGCACCAGCCCCGATCTTTTCAAAGACCGGGGTGCTGTTGTATAAATATTCCACCGTTTCTGCGTAGGTCATGGGATGGAATTTTAGGACTTCTCTATCTTCTCAGTCTCAATTGTTGAAATAGTTTTTGAAACGTTGGAAGATGCTCTGTTTCGTGGCTTTGTCGCTCTTGAAATTGTCGCTCTTCTGCATCTTCTCCAACGCCTCGCGCTCTTCGCGAGTGAGCGTCTTGGGCACATAGATGCTGATGTTGACGATGATGTCGCCCATTCCGTGTCCGTAGCCTTGTACAGCGGGGAGTCCCTTGCCTCGTAGTCGCTTGGTGGTGCCGGGTTGGACCCCTGGTTCGATGTTGATTTTGAGGTTCTTGCCATCGACGGTGGGGATTTTCACCTCGCCACCGAGAGCAGCAGTGGGGAAGTCGAGCAAAAGGTTGTATATCAAGTCGTTGTCCTGACGCACGAAGGTGTTGTTGTCTTCCTCCGAGATAAACACCTGAATATCGCCAGCCACGCCGTTGTGTATGCCTGCATTGCCCTTGCCTTGCATGGTGAGCACCATGCCATCGGCCACGCCGGCGGGGATTTTGATTTCCACTACTTCCTCGCCTTTCACCACGCCGTCGCCGCCGCAGTGTGTGCACTTGTTCTTGACAACAGTGCCTTCACCGTGGCAGGTGGGACAAGGACCTTGGGACTGCATGATGCCGAAGACCGTTTTCTTGGTCTGCACAGTGTAGCCGCTGCCATGGCAGGTGGGGCAACTCTCGGGGGTGCAGCCGTCTTCGCAACCTGTGCCATGGCAGTGGGGGCAGGTGATGTCCTTCTTCACGCGGAATTTCTTCGTCACTCCGCTAGCCACCTCTTGAAGGCTCAATTTCACCTTCAAGCGCAAGTCGCCACCGCGGTATTTGCGCTGGCTGCTCCTTTGCTGGCCACCGCCAAATCCGCCGAAACCGCCAAATCCGCCGAAGCCGCCTTCGAAAACGCTGCCGAACATCGAGAAGATGTCGTCCATCGTGAAGCCGCCACTGCTGAAGCCTCCGAAACCACCTGGGGCGTTGAAGCCGAACTGGTCGTATTGTTGGCGTTTCTGGGGGTCGTGGAGCACGTCGTAAGCCTCGGCGGCTTCCTTGAATTTCTCTTCGGCCTCCTTGTCGCCAGGGTTGCGGTCGGGGTGGTATTTGATGGCAATCCTGCGATAGGCTTTCTTGATCTCATCCTCGTTGGCGTCTTTCGACACGCCAAGCACCTCGTAGTAGTCTCTCTTCTCTGCCATTGCGATTGCTTATTGTCCTACTGCCACTTTGGCATAACGGATGACTTTGCCGTTGAGAGTGTAACCCGTCTGGACACAGTCTATTACTTTGCCTTTTTTGTCGTCACCCATGCCAGGGACCATAGCGATGGCCTCGTGGTAGTCGGTGTTGAAGTCTTCTCCGACGGGTGAGATAAGTTCCACTCCCTCGCCTTGAAGAATCTTCAAGAATTTCTTGTATATCAAGTCCATACCTTCACGCAGGGTGGCCACGTCGTCGGTTTTTTCACCATTGGCGATGGCGCGCTCCATATCATCGATGATGGGAAGGATTTTCGTGATGGTCTTCTCTCCACCGTTGAGTATGAGGTCGGTCTTTTCCTTTAGTGTGCGCTTGCGGTAGTTGTCGAATTCCGCAACTTTCCGTATGTATTTGTCGTTCAGTTCGGCGATTTTCTTGTTGGCCACTTCCAAGGGGTCGCCATCCTCCTCCACCACCTTCACCTCTACGTCTTCTGCGGAGGCGCCTTCGGCGGCTTCTTCTTGTGGATTCTCCACGGTGTTGCTTTCCTTTTCTTGTGTGGTCAAATCCTCTTCCAGCTCTTCAGGCTTTTTCTCTTTATTCTCGTCCATAATGTTGTTGTTTTTGGTCTTTTTCTTCTTTCCAGCAAAAACCTTGCCAAAATGGCGACTTGATTTTTTCATGGCTGATACATCTTTTCTTTTTGTGCCTTGATGGCCTCGTCATAGATGTAGTCGTCATACTGCATGAGTTTGTCGATGGTGCCACGTGGAGTCAGTTCGATGATGCGGTCTGCAACGGTCTGTATGAACTCATGGTCGTGGCTGGAGAAAAGGATGTTGCCCTTGAAGGTCACCAGGTTGTTGTTGAAAGCCTGGATGCTTTCCAGGTCGAGGTGGTTGGTGGGAGTATCGAGGATGAGGCAGTTGGCGTTTTTCAGTTGCATGCGTGCTATCATGCATCGCATTTTCTCGCCGCCGCTGAGCACGTTGACTTTTTTCTCCACCTCCTCTTGTTTGAAGAGCATCCTGCCGAGGAATCCTTTCATCATCACCTCGTTGCCGGTGCCGAACTGGCTGAGCCAATCGACGAGGTTGAGGTCGCTCTTGAAGAATTCGGTATTGTCGAGTGGCAGGTATGCGGTGGTGATGGTGAGTCCCCACTTGTATGTGCCGGCATCGGCCTGGCGGTTGCCGTTGATGATTTCGAATAGAGCGGTCATCGCCTTGGGGTTGTGGCTGAGGAAGACGGTCTTCTGGCCTTTCTCGATATTGAAGCTCACATTGTCGAAGAGCACCGTGCCATCGGTGTCCACAGCCTTCAGGCCTTCCACCTCGAGGATTTGGTTGCCGGGTTCCCTTTCCGGGGTGAAGATGATGCCCGGGTATTTGCGCGACGACGGACGTATCTCGTCGACATTGAGTTTCTCCAGCATCTTCTTTCGGCTGGTGGTCTGCTTGCTCTTGGCCACGTTGGCGGAGAAGCGGCGGATGAATTCCTCCAGTTCCTTTCGTTTCTCCTCAGCTTTCTGGCGCTGGTTCTGCGCTTGCCTCAGGGCGAGTTGCGAACTCTGGTACCAGAAGGAGTAGTTGCCGGCAAAGACGGTCACCTTTCCGAAGTCGATGTCCACCGTCTGTGTGCTCACCGCGTCGAGGAAGTGACGGTCGTGGCTCACCACGAGTACGGTCTGCTCCACGTTGCTCAGGTATTCTTCCAACCATTGCACCGTGTCGAGGTCGAGGTCGTTGGTGGGCTCGTCGAGCAACAGGTTGTCGGGGTTGCCGAAGAGTGCCTTGGCAAGCATCACGCGCACCTTCTCGTTATTGGACAACTCACTCATCAACTTTCCATGAAGGGCTTCCTTCACGCCGAGGTTCGACAGCATCATCGCTGCATCGCTCTCAGCGTTCCAACCACCCATTTCGGCGAATTTCTCCTCCAGGTCGGCCACACGGTTGCCATCCTCGTCGTTGAAGTCGGCCTTCATATACAGGGCCTCGCGCTCCTTCATGTTCTCCCAAAGGGGCTGATGACCCATCAGCACGGTGTCGAGCACTGTGAACTCGTCAAATTTGAAGTGGTCTTGGTCGAGTACCGACAGGCGTTCGCCCGGTCCCAGTTCCACAGTGCCTTTGTTGGGCTCCAATTCACCGCTGATGGCTTTCAAGAGGGTGGACTTTCCGGCTCCGTTGGCACCGATCACGCCATAGATGTTGCCGGGTGTGAACTTGATATTCACATCCTTGTAAAGTGTGCGCTTCCCAAACTGGATAGCGAGGTTGGTAACTGTTATCATTGTGCTGCTTTTTATTAATGTGGGTGCAAAGGTAGTGAAAGTCGAGCGGAATGCAAAGCAAACAACGAAGTTTTTGCTTTCATTCCCGAGACGCCTCCTACCTTCGGCGAAGCCCAAGGTTAAAAAGTCGAGCGGA
>CADADN010000046.1 GCA_902786665.1 uncultured Prevotellaceae bacterium
GCGTGGAGTCTCGGACCTGCCTTTCTTTATGTACCGATGCATGATGATTTTTGGTTAGGCTGCGGTGGGGCCATCCACGGACAATCCCCCCTGAGCCATTATTCCACGACAGTCTCTCGCGTTCGATTATTTCTCCAGGCCGCTGTTCCTTTTTGTTGTCATGGTATAAGGTGAGGGTGAGGAAGTGGTGGTTATCTAACGACAATACCCCGTAGGTGGAAACCTCTGGCTCGATTCCAACAACGGCGAAAAATTTTTCGGCAGTAGCACCCGAATTGACCAATGTGGCTGACAGGACATAATACCCATCGTTACTTCCACTCCATCCCCAGTTCAGATAGAAGCTGTTGTCCTCTGCATCATAACCGTCACAAACGAAGAGGTGTTTCAACTGAGGTATGTTGACGCCCATCAAGACAGGTCTTCCTTTTTTGATTTCATTGTATAAGATTTTGTCCCATTCGTCATAGGTGATCCCTCCCTCGGGTGTGCTTAAATACTTATTTGTGTCGATAAGCCTCATGTCGCTGTCATAGCCGAACTTTTCCATACCGGAAATGACATCATATATGTTTGATTCGCCTGCCGCAAAGTTCGTATGCGCCGCCTGCCCGCAATACCTCATCAACTGCGCCACGGCTTGTTTTGCTGCATCGCTTTGGGGAGCTACGATTCCCTCGTCCATGGCATTCCAGTCGAAGGAGTCGAGGGCGTCGAGGGCGGGCACCTTATAGCCGTATCGTTCCATGGTGTATGAATCGAGTGCCTGGCAGCCATGCCTGAATTTGTCCCCGTCGCGTCCGGTGACCCCCCAATAGTACATGATTTGAGCCATTGCCGTGGCTCCGCAGCCTGTGGAGCATTGATGGCCGTCGAAGACACACTGGGCGTTGTAAGGTGCACGCTGGTCCCATTGCACTTGCACCATGTAGTCCACGCTGGCCTTGGTCGCCCTGGTCGGTCGCTCCACCCTCTTGGAGGAGGCGCCGCTGGCCCTGGCTTCCGCTATTTGGTCGGCGTAGCCTTGGAGCCAAGCACCCACGTTGTCGGGAATCTCGCCCTGAGAGAACCCTCCTTCGTTGCCGTATGCCAGGATGGGCAGGGCTACGTCGTCGGCGGAAGCCACCACGAAGCCTTGGTCTCCATTGACATTGAAGACATAGAGCATGGGGGAGCTGTCGGCCTGGCTCTCGCCGCCTTTATAGATGGTGTGCGCCAGGGTGAGCGACCGCGCCCCCTTGATTTTCTGCTTCCCCTTGCTGTTGAGGAATTGCCATACGTTGGACCTTGCTTCCGCCTCGGTGACGGGTGCTGCCTGCACCGCCATGGCGGTCAGCAGGATGCTTAATGTAGTAATGTGTGTCTCATCATAATGAATATTTATCGTTTCAAAATTATCAGTCCATGTTTTATTAAGGTGTTGATTTCTGTGCCATGGTTGTCACAGGCTCATTCTTTTCCAAGGATGATGTTGACCAATGTCGTCACATCGGTCACGTTGACTTGCCCGTCACCATTGATGTCGGCATTGAAAATCATGAAACCGTCGGAGTGCATGCCAAGGATATGGCTGACGAGGCAGGTTGCATCGGTCACGTTCGTCTTGCTATCGTTGTTGACATCGCCCCTCACACCCGACATCTCCACAATCTTGCCAAAGAGTTTCCAGACTTCTGCCTCCACGTAGGCGTTGCGGCTTCCCTTGGGGACATAGAGCGTGGCGTTGGCGTAGTTGCTGAAAGTGTTCGCCGTGATGGGCAGCGGTGTGGGGCGTTTCACCATCACTTCAGTCAAGGCGTTGCAGGGGTTGAATGCTTCTTCACCTATGCTTTCCACTTGTGAAGGGATGGAGACGGATTTCAGGCCACTGCACTTATAAAATGCACGTCTCTCAATGGATAGGATGTTTTCTGGAATAAAGACATTTTCCAGCTTTTTGCAACTACTAAACGTATATTTCTGTATGGCACTGATTTTTGACGGCAAACGGATGGAAGCGAGATTGGAGCAACTGGAAAAAGCTGAATGACCCAAAGATGTCAGGCTTTCAGGCAAAGATACTGAGACCAAGCCGGTACATTGTTCAAAAGCATATATGTCTATCGTGGTCACTCCATCGGGAAGGTCGATGGCTTGCAATTTTCCACACATATAGAATGCATCAGATCCAATGGTTTTCACTTGGGGCGGCAGGGTGACATGCCTCAGGGAATCCGAATAAGAAAATGCACGCTTTCCAATGGAGGTTAGTCCGGTGAAATATTGCAGTTCGTCGAAATACTGGGGGTGATAAAAAGCCTCTTCCGCATAACCATCTTCGCCAAGGGGGCTGTTTTGCTCGAAGGCATCCCCCAAGTCCGTCACGGCGGCAGCCTCCTCCTTGGTCAGTTCACGGTCTCCATCCTTGTCCCAATGATTGATACAAATTTGCCTCGTGTCCGTATCGGCAAAGTCGATGATGTCACGATGTGGAATGGAGCCTTCGAAAATCTTCTTGAATTTTTTCCACTCTGCCGCCGACTGATAGCGAGACGCACAACTTTGCGGTACATACAGCGTGGCGATTTTTTGTGAAGTGAAGGTGTAGGTTTTAATGTCTATGGGGGTGGTCATCCTCGCTTCCACACTGGCTAGGTTGTCACAAGCGAAAAAGGCACAGTTTCCCACAACCGTGATGGTGGACGGCAGAATCACCGTGGTCAGTTCTTCTATGCCACTAAAAGCATATTCCCCAATGGTTTTCAAACCTTCCGGCAACTCAATCCTGTAAATTTCACAACCACCAAGGGCATGGCTTCCGATGGAGGTGACTTTTGGTGGAATGACCAATGTAGATTGGGTTCGACAGCGAAAAAGAGCATAGTCGCCAATGCTCTCCGTGTTTTGGGGAATGATGGTGTTCTTGCATCCTGTCACCAATTTGTTGGTCGCCTTCTCCATCACCGCATTGCAGTTGTCTCGGGAATCATAATATGGATTTTTGGCATCCACAACGATGGATGCCAGGTTCTCGCAATCACTGAACGCACTTCCTGCGAGTGTGCGTATGCTCTTGGGGATGGTAAGGGATGTCAATGCACTGCATGTGCAGAAAGCTTTTTCGCCAATGGCGGTCACACTTTCGGGAATAGTGACGGACTGCAGGTCGTAACATCTTTGAAAAGCGTTAGCACCGATGGACGTGACACTATTGGGAATAGAAATGGTGGTCAACCCGAAACATGCTTCAAAAGCACCTTCTCCTATTGCCTTGGTGCCTATGGGAATGATGGTGTTCTTGCATCCCGTCAACAAGGTGTTGGTGGCAGTTTCCAAGAGGCCATGGCAATCGTTTCGGGAGTCATAACAAGTGTTGTCGGCCTCTACGTGGATGTCTTCAAGATAGTAGTTGCTATTAAAGGCGTTGCTGCCTATTTCCTTTAGGGTTGCAGGGATGGTGATGTTTCGCAGGCCTGAACCATAGAATGCCTTTTCTTCGATGGACACCACATTGGATGGAATGACGATAGAGGATAAATGACAATAAGAGAATGCATTTTCCCCAATGGTCACCACGTTAGGCGGGATGATGATGGAGGAAAGCTTCCTGCTATAACTGAATGCATTGTTGTTGATTGCTGTCAACCCCGTGAAATATTGCAGTTCGTCGAAGGTTTTGATGTCACTTTTTGATTGGAAAACATTTTTCAGGCTGGTCACTGCCGCCGCCTCCTGCTTGCTCAGTTCTCCGTCGCCGTTGACGTCCCAGTTCTCCACGCATAGGCGCTTTGCCTCCACGTCGGCGAAAGTGATGATGTCGCCTTCCACTTCTGGTATGCCCACGACGATTTTGACTCTGTCGGCGTGGATGGCTAAGGTGAGTGTTTGGTCGTAGTTGCCGTTCTTGCGCCATTTGTTTCCATTAAATGAACGGCTGAGCGGAATCAGTTGGTAAACCCCATCGGCCAGCGTGGCGTCGATGTCGAGGGACACGTTGACCGTCTTGCTGCCGTTCACCGCCAAGTTGGAGATGTCGTCAAGGGCTTTCACCACGCTTTGCAATTGGCCGTTCTTGTAGAGTCCCATGGCCTGCTTGAATGAGTTTTGTGAGTCTGTCTGGTTGGCCACTGTCATGGTGAAAGACACGGGAAAGGTGATATTCGAGGAAAGCCCCTCGACCGTTTCTGCACTCTTCAATGTCATGCTTTGGGTGGTCAGGCGGGGAATGGCACCGTAGGGAATGGCCCCGAAAATACCACTTTGGTCTTCCGAAAAACCATCCAACGCCTTATCGTATTCATCGGTGGTAAGCAGGAAATAGCCATCACCATCTCCTCCCCACCCCCAATTGACGTGGACATATCCATCAGCATCACAACCGTCAAGGACAAAAGCATGGCCGCCGTTAGGATAATCTAAACCAGAATAAACCACAGGGTTGCCCTTGGCCAGTTCTCCATACACCTTGCTTTCCCATGCCGCATCGGTATAATTGTTGCGATTATAATCCATAACTTCTTCGTCGTAGTCAAAATATCGGACAAGGGCGGAAACGATATTTGATGAAAAAGCACCCGATGCACTGACTCCATAAAGCATATCAACGGAAATCCCGCAATAAAGCATCAGGTTGGCCACCGCCATCGCCTGTGCTTCTGTGTAGTTGTTGCCGACATATTCATCCAGCATGTTGTCCCAGTCGATGACGGTTCCTTTGTGCACGGTATCCACATCCACCGTATCCCCCCACGCCTGGTGGAATCCGGGTATGTCCGCCATCACCTGGCGGGTGGAGTGCCTGCGATGATGGTACATCACCTGCGCCATGGCGGTGGCGACACACCCCGTGACGCACCTTCTGCCGTTTTGGTTGACAGGGCATGACAAGTTGAATGGGTGGCGTTGGTTCCATTTCGATGTCAGCATCGGCTCTACCACCGTGGCGGGCAACAGCTTGGACTTTGCCGCAGTCCCTTCCCCTGTCGTTTTCAATCCTTTCAATGCCTCAATCCGCCTCTTGTAGAATTCGAGCCAGTATTGCATGTTTTCGGGCAGGTTGTCGAGTTCCAGGCTGCCCTTGTCGGAATAGGCGAGAACCGGGTATGCCCTGTCATCTCCCGCTGCGATGACGAAGCCTTCGTTGTCGCCGAGGTTGAAGACGTAATAGGGAGCAATATCCCCATTGTCTTTTGCCGACGGCGCCCGTCTCATGCTTCTTGATTCCACGCTGATGCCCTTGGCTTGGAGGAAGGCCTGGGCGTTTTTCAAGGCTTGCGCGCTGTTGATGGGTTGTGCCGCCATCTCCTGGGTGAAGAGAAGGACTGCTGCAACGATGAGGATGAATGGATGTCTTCTCATAAGTTGATTAATGATGTAGTTATTATTATAGGTATGAGCATGGCTGTAAAAGTGAACAAATGTCCCTTTAACTCCCCTTTAACTCCTTTTTAACTCCTTTTTAACTCCCCTTCTTATAATCCAAGTGTGATATTCACTACGGTTGAGATGTCGGTGATGTTCACCTGTCCGTCGTGGTTCATGTCGGCGTTCTCCTTATAAAACACCTTTGGCTGGCCGCCCAGCACATGGTCTACCATGATGGTGACATCGGTGATGTTCACCTGTCCGTCGTGGTTCACGTCGCCCATCGCGAAATCGTTATGGTCTTCAGCCAGGATGAAACTGCCGCCCTTCCATGTGAAGGTGTCATTGGCAGGTGGAGTGAATCCGAAGTTGAAGCCTTTGGGGGCGTGGAGAGTGCATGGATTCGTCCAACTTCCCACACTCAAGCACCCCCAGTCGTCCAATTCGGGCAAGGTGGCGGGGATATGGAGGTCGCGAAGGCTGCTGCAACTAGTGAAAAGCCATTCTGCCTTTTCCACTTTGCTCATATCGAAATGGCTTATGTCAAGACTCTTCAAACTTCTGCATCCATAGAAGAGGCCGTCAAAATTTCCCCCCCTCGAGGTGTCGAAATGGCTTAAGTCAAGACTCTTCAGATTTTCGCATCCAAAGAACATATATCTGAAATCAGCGGCATTCGAGGTGTCGAAATGGCTCACGTCAAGGCTTTTCAGATTGGTGCATCCACAGAAGAGCAATGCGACGCTTCTCACTTTCGAAATGTCGAAATGACTCACGTCAAGACTCTCCAGGCTGCTGCATGTATGAAACATACTTGTCATACGGGTTACGTTTGCCGTGTTGAAGTGACTCACGTCAAGGCTCTTCACACTTTTGCATCCTTCGAACATGGATATCATATGATTCACTTTAGAGGTGTCGAAATGGCTCACGTCGATGCTCTCCAAGCTGTTGCAGCCATAAAACATATTTCCCATGATGGTGACATTCGACGTATTGAGATAAGACAAGCCAGTGATGTCCTTCAAATTGGACATTCCTTCAAACCAACCATAAGTGGAAACGGGGCGTGCCTCGGAGAAGCTGCTGTCGAACACCACGTGCTCCACATCTTTGCCACTTCTCCAGCCAGGGCGGTCGAAGTTGTCGCCATTCAACTGGTATCGCGTCCCCGTGCGCTCTTTCCTTTTGGAATCACAATAGAACGATAGTGTCTTCCCGTCAGAGGAAAGTATGGCATAAGGGCTGGCGCTGAAAGGTTGGATGCTCTTGATGCCATGCCTTGTCGAAGAGAAATTGTATTCACCTGGTCGCAAGGAAGTCAAGACAAACCATCCGTCATAGTCGCCACCCCAACCCCAGTTGAAATGGAACTTACCGTTTGCGGGGTCGTATCCATCGCAGATGAAGGCGTGACCTCCGGTTCCCAAACCCGACATCAAAAAGGGCTTGCCTTCGTTCAACTCGTTGTATACCAACTCCTGCCATTCCTGTTCAGTCATATTGTATGAGTATATCACTTGCATGCCGTAATTATAGTCGAAATAATTTTGGAAGGCCTTTGCCGCGTCCACCAAGGAAGCACTTGCCCCATCTTCCCTGAAATCCATTTCCACCGATTGGCCACAGTAGCGCATCAACCGTGCCACGGCGGTCTTGCCCTTAGTCGTGGTGGGGGTGCCATCGGTCATGGAATCCCAGTCGAACGAAGTCAAGGCGTCAAGCGCGCCGACAGCGTAATGCTGAGTCTCTGTGGTGTAGGCAGGAAGGGCGGTGGAGCCGCACCTGAACTTCTTCCCGTCGATTCCTGTCGTGGCCCAGTAATACATGATTTGCGCCATACCGGTAGCCACGCAACCTGTCAAGTAGCTGGTGCTATTGAAGACGCACATGTCGTTGTAAGGGGTGCCTTGGTCCCAGGTAGATTTGATCATGGGGTTGATTTTCTTTCTGGAAGCGTAGACCGGCGCATCCCCTTTCGCGACGACGCCGTTCTCACGCGCCTTGCCGATTTCCTCACTGTAGCCGTTGAGCCACGCCTGCATGTTGATGGGGATGTCGTCGGGGTCGAACACACCTTTGTCGCAGTAGCCGAGCACGGGGACGGCCACATCGTCGGCCGAGGCGA
The DNA here is from genome assembly GCA_902786665.1 of uncultured Prevotellaceae bacterium. Classification (GTDB taxonomy): domain Bacteria; phylum Bacteroidota; class Bacteroidia; order Bacteroidales; family Bacteroidaceae; genus Prevotella. The sequence continues at coordinate 7,472 of CADADN010000046.1, forward strand.
TGACGAAGCCGCCGCCGTCGCCGATGTTGAACACATGGAACAAAGGTGCGGCCACGCCCTTGGTGTCGTTGCGGGTATAGGCCAATTTAAGACTCCTGTTGCCCTTCACACGTTGCTGTATGTTCCCCGATGTGAGGAATGCCATGGCGTTCTCCCTGGCCTTTTCGAGGGTGATGGGTGCCGCCTGTGTGGTCATGGCGGTCAGCAGGAGGCTTAATGTCAGTAATACGTGTTTCATTATAATAAGGTTTTAGTTTTTGTTGACAAATGGTTTTCAGGCTCTCTTGACAAAAATAGGTTTTCAGGTTTCGTTGCCGAAAAAGGTATTGGGTCTTAATTGCTGCAAAAATAGAAAAACCATGCGAAACATCCAAAAAACAAACAGAAAAAATGTAAGCTTATGGTTTTATTTTACATGCTTCTAAAACCTCCTACTTACTCATAAGACGGGAAGAATCCAGTCTCTACAGTGCACACATTGAGTGGGAAGAGTGCACACATTGAGTGGGAGGAGTGCACACATTGAGTGGAAAGAGTGCACACATTGAGTGGGAAGAGTGCACACATTGAGTAAACGGAGTATTGTCTTTAACTTCTTTAACTTCTCTAACTTCTCTAACTCCTAAAACTTTTCCAACTTCTCTAACTCCTAAAACTTCTCCAACTTCTCCAACTCCTCCAACTTTTTGGAGCCATTATCGGACGTTTATGATGTAAAATCGTACGTTTTTATAGGGTATGGAGTGCAGACTCCCCTTAAATTTGCAGCATCGAAAGGATGATTGGACAATCGAAGAGAGATTTTAGTACCTAATAATATTCACCTAGTTTAAACAACCTATGTCAAGAAAACATCAGATTTGGATGCTTTTCATCTGTCTGGGCATGCTGTTCGGCGTGTCGCAGGCGATGTTTGCGCAAGGTGCGCAGAAGCAGAAAGTGACAGGAACGGTGACCGATGAGTCGGGCGAACCCCTCATCGGTGTGACGGTCATGGAGAATGGAGCCAGCGTCGGTGCCATCACCGACCTCGACGGTCGCTTCACCCTCGATGCTCCGTCCAACGCCACCCTGACATTCAGTTATGTGGGTTATCTCACACAGAATGTGAAATTGAATGGAAACACCAAAGTCGACGTCGTGCTCAAGGAAGACAACGCTCTCCTTGACGAAGTGGTGGTTGTCGGTTACGGCATACAGCGCAAGAGCGACGTGACAGGTGCCCTCACCCGTGTCAACGAGGAGCAACTCAACAGCCGACCAGTGAGCAACGCCTTCGAGGCTCTCCAGGGCAAGGCCGCCGGTGTGGACATCACGACGAGTGAGCGCCCCGGTACGGTGGGTAGCATCCTCATTCGCGGTACACGCTCCATCAACGCCTCCAACTCACCCCTCTACGTGGTGGACGGCATCCCAGTGAGCGACGGCATCGACAATCTCAACCCCCGCGACATCGAGGCCATCGACATCCTCAAGGACGCATCATCCACAGCCATCTATGGTAGCCGTGGCGCCAACGGCGTGGTGCTCATCACCACCAAGCGTGGCAAGGAAGGCAAGTTGCAGCTCACCTACTCCGGCAGCATGACCTTCGAGAAACTCGTGGACAAGAGCCCCGCCTTCAGTGCCAGCGACTACATCACCTGGCGCCGTTGGGCCTATTACAACTCCAACCCTGAACTCTATCCCCGTGGCGACCAGCCCAACCAGAAGTTCGACCAGGATTTCTTCTCCGGCGACAACGACGCCTTGGCAAATGTGAACAAAGGATGGGCCAACGGCACTTGGAACGGCAACCTCGTCAGCGACACCGACTGGGAAGGCTTCGTCACACAGACAGGCGTCACTCAGGAGCACAACCTCCGCGCATCTGGCGGTACGAAGGACATACAGAGTTCGTTCTCCTTCGGCTACCTCGACAATGAAGGCACACAGAAAGGCCAGGAATACAAGCGTTACAACGCTGCCATGACCACCGACATCCAAGCCACCAAGTGGTTCAAGATGGGTGGCTCCATCAACGCTTCCTGGAGCAAGCAGAAATACGGCTACTCACGCACCGGCCAGGTGGGCACCTCGTCAGGCCCCGTCGACATCTACAGCGCTGCAAAGGCCCTGCCGCACTACACCGTGCCCTACACCGAGGCTGGTGACATCATCGACCAACCCGGCGGTTCCGTGGTCAATGCCTACACCGTCTTCGATGAATGGAAGAAATCGAAGGACAACCGAGAGTATTTCCGTGCCATGGGTAGCTTCTATGCTCAAATCGACTTCGGCAAAATCTTCGAGCCTGTCCAAGGCCTGATGTACAAGCTACAGTTCGGCCCCGACTTCCGCTACTCACGTTCAGGCATCTTCCTCGACGCCAGTTCAGCCACCCGCAAGGGCAGCAACAACTTCGCCCGTCGCAACGACGACCGCCATTTCACATGGACACTCGACAACATGTTGCTCTACAACCGCATCTTCGGCGACCACTCCGTAGGCGTGACCCTCCTGCACAGTGCCACCAAATACACTGCAGAAAGCAGCGGCATGAGCGCAGAGCGCATCTACATGCCCTCCTTCCTCTGGAACAACTTCGGCGACATCGACGTGACCAACACCGACAACAAGGCGGGCATGAGTTCCGGGTTCTCACAGAACACCCTGCTCTCCTACATGGCACGCCTCAACTACTCCTTCATGGACCGCTACCTCCTCACCGTCTCAGGACGTTATGATGGCGCCTCCGTCCTCGCCAAGGGCAACAAGTGGGCATTCTTCCCCTCCATGGCCATCGGCTGGCGCATGGAACAGGAGAACTTCCTCAAGGACGTGGAATGGCTCGACCAATTGAAACTCCGCTTCGGTGTGGGTACCACCGGCAACTCCGCCGTGGGCGCCTACGGTACGCTGGGCACCATACAATCGTTCTACATGCCTTTCAGCACTGCCAACGAGCGCATCCTCATCACCAATGAGCCTTACTACACCAACAGGCAGACGATGATGGCCAACAAGAACCTCGGATGGGAGAAGACCACGCAATACAACTTCGGTCTTGACTTCAGCTTCCTCCGCGGGCGCATCAACGGTAACCTCGATATCTACACCTCGAAAACCAAGGACCTGCTCCTCAATGTCAGCCTCCCCTCGCTCTCCGGATATCCTTCTATGATGGACAACATCGGCGAGACAAAGAACAAAGGTTTCGACCTCACCCTCAACGTGGTGCCCGTGCGAGTGGCCGACTTCGAGTGGGTCAGCACCATCAACGCAGCATACCAGAAGGATGAAATCGTATCTCTGGCCAACGGCAAGGAAGACGACATCGCCAACGCTTGGTTCATCGGCGAGAGCATCAGGGTGTACTACGGCTACGACAACGACGGCCTTTGGCAGGAGAGCGACGCTGCAGAGATGGCCAAGTTCAACGAGAACGGACACAAGTTCACTCCCGGTAGCGTGAAGCCCGTCGACCAGGACGGCAACTACAAGATCGACGACAAGGACCGTGTCATCCTCGGCAACCTCAATCCACGATGGACACTTGGCTGGAGCAACACCTTCTCTTGGAAGGGCATTGAACTCACCCTCGACCTCTTCGGACGCTTCAAGTACATGGTCAACACCGGCGGCGAAGGACAATACGGCATGTACGCACAGCGTGAAATCGACTACTGGACGCCCGACAACCCCAATGCAGACTGGCAGAAACCTGTCTACAGCACCGCCGGAGGCGACTCTTACTCCAGCCTGCTCGGATTCAAGGATGCATCATTCATCAAGGTGCGCAACCTCTCACTGGGCTACCGCTTCGACAAGGCCCTCTGCAACCGCCTCGGCATCAACGGCGCCAAGTTCTACATCCAAGGACGCAACCTTGGCATGCTCTATTCCTCGGTAGACTTCATGGACCTCGACACGGGAGCCACCTATTTCAACAGAGGCTTCACCGTGGGACTCCAACTTGATTTCTAATAACTCAGTCGATAACAACCAAGAAAGGAAACAATCATGAAATATATCAATAAAATCACAACTGGCGTGGTCGCACTGCTCATCGCAGCCGGTTCCACTTCATGCACCGACAGCTTCCTTGAGGAAAACGGCGGGCACCTCCTCTCCGAGGACCTGCTCAAAACCGAGGATGGCGCTCTCTCCATGGCTGCCGGACTCTACGGCAACATACGCTGGCACTTTGGATACGAGTGGGCGTATGGCATCACACTCTATGGATGCGATGAATTCACCAACGGCGCCGACCTCACCTCGGAGCCTTGGAACACCTACGACAACCGCCTGCAGCCACTCGACTGCACAAGGGCCCTCGGCGCAGCCAACAACAACTGCCCGCCCGTGTCGGGACTCTGGAACCAGATGTACTATGGCATCTCCACCGCCAACCTCGTGCTGGCACGTGCCGAACAAGTGTCGAACGAGACTTCGCGCAAGAGCGCGATGGGTGAGGCTTACTTCCTGCGCGGATACAACTACTACCGACTCTTCGCACAATACGGCGGCGTGGTGCTGCAGACCCAGCCTGCTGAAGGCGTGCAGAAGAACTTCAACAGGGCCACGGAAGAGGAAACACTCAACCAGGTCATCTCCGACTTCGAGAACGCATACAACTTGCTCCGCACCGACAAATGGCGCGGCAACGGCACCTGGACCAAGTACACCGCCGCACACTTCCTCGCAAAGGCTCTCCTCTTCCGCCAGAGCGAGCGCTGCAACGGATGGAACAGCAAGTATGACAAGGCCACCGACCTCAATCGTGTCATTGCACTCTGCAACGAGGTCATCGAAGCCTGCCCGCTGGAGCCCGACTATGCCAACCTCTATGCCAACTGGACCGGCGTCGACTGCGCCATCGAGTCTTCCAAGGAAATCCTGATGTGTGCCGAGCACAACGACGCAACCTCCACACAGGGACGCTTCGGCAACCGCACCTACAACTACTTCGGCCCGCAGTTCTCCAACTTCTCCGGCTCATGGGTGAGGCGCGGACAGTTCATCGGCGAGATGGACTTCCAACGCTGCCGCCCCACGGAGTATGCCTATGCCATCTTCGACAACGTCAACGACGCACGCATGTGGAAGACATTCAAGACCATCTATGGACTGGACAACATACCCACGATGAAGAAGGTGAAGAATGCCGAAGGAAAGGAAGTGTCGGTCTATGACAAGGACAAGGTGGCTGCCGACAACGGCGTTTCCGTCGACCAGGTGCCTGGCATCGGCGACTACGGCATCGTCTTCATCCTCAACAAGAAGGATGACCCACGATTCCAAGACGAAAGCACATACGGCACTTACGGACGTGGCGCACAGGCTCACTCCTTCGTGCATCCCGAAACCGGTAAGTGGGTGCCCAACGTATTCCCCGTCTACCTCGGTGGCAAATACGCCATGTACAACTACGGCGTGAGCGGAAACACCGCCACTTCCAACGTGTTCTGCGGCATCAACAAGTGCACCGATGGTTCGCGTACCGCTGAAAAGGGCGACGCACACCGCGACGTCATCATGGCTCGCACCGGAGAAACCTACCTCGTCAAGGCTGAGGCTCAGGTGAGACTGGGCAACTACCAGGAGGCCCTCAACACCGTCAACCAACTCCGTGCTCGCGGACAGTGGAAGGCCGGCGAGGACAGGGAGAGCTATGTCGACGGATCCATCGCCTTCGCATCCAATTCCACCAATGGCGTCACCAGCGCATGCGTGGACGAGAACAACACCAAGATGACCAACCAGAAGGTATGGGAGGCTGCCAACCCCTGGAAGAACTCCTACTATCTCTCCACGGGCATCGCTCGCACCACCGACGCTTCGAGCCTTCAGATTGCCAGCATCAACAACCTGCCTCCAGAGGATGAGGCCGTGCTCGCAGCCCTCGGCTGCACCGGCGACTACGACCGTATGCTCAACTTCATCTTCAACGAGCGCACACGTGAGCTGCTCGGCGAGTGGAACCGCTGGGAGGAATTGAGCCGCGCCGGCTTGCTTATCCGCCGTGCAAAGGCGTTCAACCCGGAGGCCGCTCCCAACATCACAGCCAACAAGCATGAGTTGCGCCCCATTCCGCAGGCATTCATCGACGTCCTGCAGAACGAGGACGGAACCAATCTGAGCGACGAGCAGAAGAGGGCCTGGCAGAACCCGGGTTATTGATCACTCGCATTGCGTTTCATCGTCCGCCTTCCATCTTCCACCTCGCTTCTCGAAGGATACAGGTAGGAGGCGGACCATGAAAAGCAATATCAGATAGGTATATGTATTAGGTTTTTAAGTAAGTAAAAAGAGCTAGCGGTGGTTGTCTGTGAAGACAGTCACCGCTGTTATTTATTGAAAATTGAAAATTGAAGATTGAAAATTAAATGCGCTTGGCATTTTGCACACGATAATTTTCAATCTTCAATCTTCAATCTTCAATTTTCAATTTTCAATTTTCAATTTTCAATTTTCAATCTTCAATTTTCAATTTTCAATCTTCAATTTTCAATCTTCAATCTTCAATCTTCAATTTTTCATATATTTCGAAGGTGTGACTCCAAAGTGCTGTTTGAAGCAGCGGCTGAAGTAGAGGGCGTCGGTGAACCCCACCTTGTAGGCCACTTCCGCCACGGTGGTCATCTCGCCGCTGCGGAGCAGTTCTGCGGCATGTGTCATCCTCTTGGCTCGGATGTAGTCTTTAGGCGTGGTGCCGGTGACCTCCATCATCTTGCTGTAGAACTGCGACCTGCCGTATCCCGTGGCTTTTGCCAAGTCGTCGACCATCAGGTTGGGGTTGTCCATGTTGGCCTCGATTTTCTTGTCCACGATTTCCCGGAATTTCCTGTCGCGCTCGCTTCTGATGAGTGGTTCGGCATTGTCTGTCTTGACGCTGTCGGTCTGCTCGGTTCCTTCCGCCGTGTTGCTGGCAGTTGTGCTATAGGCAGCCTTCAGTTGCTGCCGCTGTTGGATGAGGCTGAAACTCTTGCTGACGAGGAGCTCGGGACTGAAAGGCTTACGGATGTAGGCATCGGCACCGTATTTCGCTCCCTGCAGCTGTTTCTCCATGCTTTCCATGGCGGTGAGCAAGATGAATGGGATGTGGAAGGTGGCGCTGTCTGAGCGCAGTCGTTTCAGCAGCGTGATGCCGTCCATGATGGGCATCTTGATGTCGCTCACCACGAGGTCGATGGATTGTTCGCCATGGAGCAGTTCCAACGCCTCCTCCCCGTTTTGTGCTGTGATGACATTGAAATATGTGCCCAACTCCCCCTTGATGAACTCCCTGACATCCTCATCGTCCTCCACTACGAGCACGAAGCAGTCGTTGAGCGGGTTGGCAGACAGTTCGCGGTAGTTGCGCAGGTTCCCCTCTGTGGGTTGAGGCTCGTTGGTGAGCAGTTCGTTGGCATTGAGATAGTCGCCGGGTTGGTATTGGTCGCTGCTTTCAGGTATGTCCACGATGAAGATGCTTCCTCCGCCAGGATTCTCCTCATACCTGATGTCGCCGTGGTGTGCCTTGACGAGTTGGTGGGTGAAGTTGAGTCCGATGCCCATGCTGTCGGCTGCCACGTTGGTTTGCATGAACCTGGTGAAGAGTTGTGCCTGTTTGTCTTTCGGCACGCCCACGCCGGAGTCCTCCACGCGGATGGAGAGCATCTGCCCCTCGTGCTTCACGCGGACGGTGATGTCGCCCTTCCTCGGTGTGTATTTGAAGGCGTTGCTGAGCAGGTTGTAGAGGATCTTGTCCACTGCTCCCCGGTCGATGCACATGTTGTAATGTTGTGCAAAGGGAAGGAATTGCAGGTTCATCTGCCTGTTTTGTGCGATGTCGGTGAAGCTCATGGTGATTTCCCTGAGGAATTTCACCACGTCGGTCTCCTGGAGACTGAGTGTGAGTTTGCCATGCTGGTGCTTGTGGAACTCCAGGAGTTGGTTGACGAGTCTCATCATGCGGTCGGTGCTTCGCTGCATGTTGCTGATGGGCTGCTTGATGGATGCTGGCAGGTCTCCTGTCTTCCCCATGCGCTCCATGGCGCCTTGTATGAGTGTGAGTGGCGCCCGGAACTCATGGCTGACATCCATGAAGAACCGTTGCTTGAACTCGTTGATTTCCTTGTCCATCCTGATGCGGTTGCGCATGGAGTAGGTGATGAGCAGCAGCCTGACGATGTACCATGTGATGCCTCCGGCGACGAGGAGGTAGAGCAGCCATGCCCACCATGTGTTCCACCAGGGTTGCCGTATGGTGACAGCCATGGTGGCTTCCTTGTCGGTGCCGGCGATGCGCACGTGGAAGACATATGTGCCGGGGTCGAGGTCTTTATATACGGCCTCGTTCTGCCGTGTCGGGAGGCTCCATTGGTGGTCGGCGCCCTCGAGCATGTATTCGTATTCGGTGTTGTGGGGGAAGTCGAACTTGAGGTCGGAGAAGCGGAAGGTGAGGGAGTTTTGGCGATGTCGCAGCCTCACCTTTTCAGACACGTCGTATTCGTTGTACATCGTTCCGTTGACGAGTAGGTTGGTGATGGCGAGATGTGTGTCTTGGCTGCCGCCATGCTGCATGTTGGCAGGGTTGAAGCATACGATGCCGTTGTTGGTGCCGAAGACGAGGGTGCCGTCGTCAAGGCGGCAGGCGGAGTTCTCGCTATAGACGTCGCCGAGGAGTTCGGTGGAGAGGTAGTGCGTGGTGAACTGCATGGTGGCGGGGTCGAGTCGTGAGAGTCCGTAGTGTGTGCCTATCCACAGCTGTCCTTGCAGGTCTTCCACGAGGGCGTTTGCAGTGTTGTCGGCCAGTCCTTGAGCGGTGGTGAATTGTTTGAAAGTGAGGTGTGCGGGGTCTTTGAGGTTGCCCACCTTGTATAGTCCTCCTCCGGCGGTGGCGAGCCACACGTTGCCGTCGTGTGTCTCGAGGATGTCGCGGGTCTCGAAATAGCCGAGCGTGCTGTTGGTGCTGTTGTAGTAGTGATATGCCTTGGGGTCCTTGACGAGTCGGGCGGGGTCGAAGACGACGACACCGTCGCCGCAGCCGGCGAAGATGAGTCCGGAGCGTGTCTGGAGCAGTTTGGTGACGTTGCGCATGAGGGGAGTGTCCTCGAGAAATCTTCGGAAGTGCCATGAGCCGTCGGGTTGCTGCGTGGCGAGGCACAGCGCACCGGTGTTGACGGCCACCCATATGCGATGGTCGCGGTCCTGGAGGATGTCGAAGACCTTCCCTGGGGCGATGGAGTGGGGGGTGCCGGCTTGGTGGGTGTAATAGCGCCCGTCGACGGCGAGGCCGTTGCTTCGTGTACCCACCCATCGCCGCCCCATGTTGTCGATGCAGATGGCGAGCATGTCGTCGTTGGAGCCGATGTCGATGCTTGCCAGCCGGTTGCTCTCCATCCTGTAGCTGCCGCCGATGAAGTTGCCGGCCCACACCTGTCCGTCGGAAGTCATGCGCACCATGCGGAAGAGGTTGGCGTAGTCGGGGGCGGCGTGGTTGGAGGCGAAGAGGCGTGTCACGCCCTGCGGCATGGCGGTGATGACGCTGATGCCCATGTTTTCCTGAGACACCCAGACGTTTCCGGAGCGGTCTACCATCTGCCCGTAGAGGTAGTCGGTCTTGATGGGTGACGTTGTCCCGTTGGAAGGAGTGAAATGGGAAAGCAGCCGGGTGTCGGGATTGTAGACGAAGAGTCCGTTGCCGGTGGTGGAAATCCATATGTTGCCGTCGTGGTCGGTGACGAGGCTGTATGGCCTTATCCCCCTTTTGTGCAGGAGTTGGCTGCTGAGCACTTTGAAGGTGTATGTCTCCTGCCGCTTGTTGTCGTAGTAGAAGATGGTGACGGTGTTGTCGGCGACGAAATAGTTGCCGGTGTTGTCGCGTAGCACGGTGCCTTCGGGTATCTGTTGTGTCTGCGTGTCCACGGTGTTGGTGCGTGTGTCGATGCGGTAGGTGGCCCCCCTGGTGACGACGATGATGTGATGCCCTATGGGCACGAGGCCTTGGATGGCGTTGCCTTCTGTCCATCCGGGGAATTGCTCCACGTCGGTGTGCAGCCGCCCGTCCTTGTCGGCGTGCATCACCTTGTGGTCGCTGGTGGCGAAAAAGATGTCTTCACCTTTCACGGCGGAACTGGTGAAGCCGTGTTGCCGGTCGATGAGTGTGAGTCCCTTCCCTTGTTTCACATACAGTCCCTTCTCCGTGCCTACCCACACGCGGTGGCGCTGGTCGCTGTCGATGAAATGGACGTTGTTGGAGATGAGCTTCTTGTTCCCTTCGTTGTATTCACGGCTCTCCACCACGCCGTCCTTGTAGGTCACCTCGATGCATCCTGTATATTCATACCACAGCCAGGTGGCTCCGTCGGGGGTGAAGATGCAGTTGCAATAGTTCTTGCCGTTGTTGCCGTCGGGGATGAAGGGCACGAAGCATCGGCGGCGCGTGTCGTAGCAGCTGTAGTGCTCGCCTTGAAGGCGTATGAAGAGCAGGCCGTTGGGGTTCTGGTGGAGTTCGCGGATGCGGTTGCTCAGCAGGAGGGAGTCGTTGCCGTTGTCTGAGTGTCGGAGGATGTCGAAGGAATAGCCGTCATATCGGCAGAGTCCGTCGGCGGTGGCCATCCATATGTATCCCAGGGGGTCTTGCACCATGTTGATGATGTAGTTGCTGGGCAGGCCGTCCTCGGTGTTCAGGGAGCGGCTCTTGAAGGCCTCCTGCCCTTGTGAGCAGAGGGTGGCGAGCAGGATAAGGAGGGTGGTGATGGTTCGCATGGCGCAAATTTACGGTTTTTCTGTACAAAATTACCATAAAATCGTACTTTATGTGCATGTTCCACCCCTTTTTTGACGTAAATTTGCATGAAAACCGGCAACCATATGAAAAAAGTATTTCTTTTGCTGGCCGTGGTTTTGACAACCATTGGAGGCATGGCACAGTCGAAAGCGGTGGGCAGTGGTGATGCCGCCGCCGTGCTTGACGTGGCACGAAAGGTGAACCAGTATTTCATGAACAAACACTCCGACCCGACGGCTGCCACCAACGTGGGGCGCATCCGTCCGAGCAACCTGTGGACGCGTGCCGTCTATTACGAGGGACTGATGGCGCTATATGAGTTGGATGCTAACCCGCAATACATCGACTACACCGACCGGTGGGCCGACTTCCACAAGTGGACGGCTCGCAATGGCGACAACACCACCGACGCTGACGACCAGTGTTGCGAACAAACCTATCTCGACCGCTACATGATGACCCATGACGCACGCATGCTGGAGCATGTGAAAGCGAATCTGGAACACCAGATGAATACGGGGAAGTATGGCTACTGGACATGGATTGATGCCATCCAGATGGCCATGCCGGTGTATAGCAAGATGTATCGAGCCACTGGGGAAAGGCGTTATATCGACCATGCGATGAAGATGTACACCTGGTCGCGTGACACCTGTGGAGGCGGACTTTTCAACGTGGCAGAAGGCTTGTGGTGGCGTGATGCCGACTATGTGCCTCCCTACAAGGAGAGCGACGGGCAGAACTGTTACTGGAGCCGTGGCAGCGGATGGGTGTATGCCGCACTGGTGAGGGTGATGAGCGACATCGGCAAGAAGGACAAATACTACAAGCAACTCAAGCGCGACTTCATCCTCATGAGCGAGGCGCTGCTGCAATGCCAGCGCGAGGATGGGTTGTGGAACCCGTCGCTTGTCTCTCCCGTCACCTACGGGGGCAAGGAACTCACCGGCACCGCCCTCTTCCTCTATGGCATGAGCTGGGGCATCAACAACAAGATTCTCAAAGCCAAGAAATACAAGGGTGCGTGCGACAGGGCATGGCAGGCGATGGTGCGCGACTGCGTCCACCCGGATGGCTTCCTCGGCTATGTGCAGGGCACGGGCAAGGACCCATCGGCCGGGCAGCCAGTCACCTACACCAAGGCTCCCGACTTCGAGGACTACGGCACCGGCTGCTTCCTGTTAGGTGCGGCAGAGTATTACAAGATGATCAAATAGAGGCCTGGAATGTTTGGGCGGAACTGCGCCAAGAATGCTCTGCCGGATTTCAAATCCGGCAGAGCATTCTTGGCGTAATTTTTGAATTTGGAGAGAATGATTTCCATGAATCATTCAAGTTAATAAAAAAACTCGTTAACTTTGCAGGGTGTGATTTCCCTTCAAAAGGCAAAGATAATGGAATTATGTGAACTTGCCAAAAAAAGTAAAGCTTTTTCTATGTAAGAATAACATTGTAAAAGGGTGAGGAGTCTTGTTCCCATGTGATGGAGGAATAAAAAAACGTGATTTGTTTGGTTTTGCACTTTGTTTGCATTATCTTTGCAAATCAAAGAAATCAAGCCGTAAAAACGGCAAAGAGGCGGAATGCTATTCCGTTTCCAATGAAAACTTAAAATGATGTAGAATGACAGACCAGGAAATCATTCAAGGACTTATCAATCGTGATGCCCACATCACTCAGGATTTCTTCTTTGTAAGATGTCGGCCCCTCATCATCAGTATCATCAAATATGTTTTTTCATATCCGGTGGACTATGATGAGTTTGTCAACGAGTTGTATATCTATCTTGTTGACAATGACAGTAAAAAGCTGAGGGAATTTCAGTTCAAATCATCTTTATTTGTGTGGATAAAGGTGGTTGCCATAAGATATTTTATCAGAAAACGCGATCATGTGATAGATATCAACAATGGAATGCCTCCTTACAACAAAACCATCAAGGATGGAGACACTGTGGACACGGAAGCAAGCATCAATGCCCGTATGGACTTGGAGCAACTCTTCTTGTCAATGAAGAACGAGCGATATGTTTTTGTAATCAGAAAACTCATACTTGAAGATGTGCAGCCAGAGTTCCTCGCAAAGAACATGGGGGTCACTGTAGCCAATCTGTACAACATCAAGAAACGTGCAATCAGTGCCTTGACTAAAGTAGCATTAAAAGAAAAGAATTATGGAAAAGTATAACATGAGGATTACAGACGAGCAGATGGCCGCCTTCTTGGAAGGGAATGTCTCTGCTGAGGAATTGGACATTATACTCAAGGAACTGTGTGACAGTCCTGAGCTACAGTCTGTGCTGTCCATCTCAGAGCGCGTGGATGAGGAACTGGAGGAGAAAGCCAGTTACTATTCCATCCTTCCCATGGCCAGGATGGCTGCCAAGAGCGAGGGGCATCTGTGCGACCTGCAATGCGAGGAGTGGATTCTGAACAGAAGAGGCATCGAGGTGGACAGAGCCAGTCTTTCCGAACAGGCCATGCAGAACAGATGGCTGAGGGACAAAGGTACGCCGTTGCATCATATGGGGCGTCTTCTCGAGGACAAGGGTCTGCAGGTGTCGAGACGATACGACGCCACTTTCGCAGACCTTGAGACAGCTTTGGAAAAACGTGCCGACATCATCGTGGTGGTCGACAACGTTGTGCTTCACGGCAAGGAAAGAGTCGAGGACGACTTCCATGCCGTGACTGTTTTTGCTGTCGACAAGGACTGGGTGCGCATCTACGACCCGGCAACGGGAAATCCCTGCGAGGACTGCCCTGCCAGCCGCTTTGCCGAGGCGTGGCGCGGTTCATCGCATTACATGGTTGTCGTGAACCCTTCTGATGCCGCCTACATCCCCGTGCCCATCAATGTGGATAGTATCAGCATCCCTGAAGACTTGATTGACTTGCGTGAGGCCATTGCGGAAAACACCCATGAGGTGTGGTCGCGTGCAAGGATGTCTGAAGGATGGAGCTATGGACCAGAGAGGGATGACAAACTTAAAATGCACCCCGACCTGGTGCCTTATGCACGCCTCACAGAAGGCGAGAAAGAATATGACCGCATCTTGGCAGACAACACCATCAAACTGGTAAGGAAACTCGGGTTCGACCTTGTGAAAAGCCGGGATACGGAAACCTACCGAATACTTATGCACCGACTGCAGAACCCCGACCGGGAATACCGATGCTCCCAGTGTGGAACAATCATCTTCAAATCCTTCAAATATTGTCCCGACTGCGGGAAAAGGCTTGACGAGAAGGAATTCTTATAGACATAATTTGAGAGACCAGCATAGAGAAAGCAAAAGATGGGTTTCACTAGTGATAGTGAAGCCCATCACTTTTTTTTCATTCTTCAGTCATTTTTCGAAGTTGAACAGTGTTTTTTCATGAATAGGTGTTAGAATTTCTTCGTATCATGCCTCTTTAAAGCATAAGTGAGAGAAAGATGATATAGGTTAGGTTAGGTTGATGAATAAAGTGAACAGATGACTCCCCTTCCACCTTCTTGGGTGGAGGGGAGAATCTTTTTTGCTTTGTGTCCATGTTTTCTGCTTGTAATTAATTTGAATCATTCAAGGTAATTATCTTAAGTTTCGGAAGTCCGGTTGTATTGATATGCAATTATTTACAGTAGATTCTTTTAAAAAGTTGTATGGATAATCAAACGATGATACCATTAAAATGCCTCCTTTTGTGAGGATTTTTTACTTCATCCTTTGGTCGTCCCAGCCCTTCGGGCTTCACTTCACAACCAGTTGTCTTACAAGATAAATCCTAATTTTGTAAGGCAATTTTACTTCAGAAACTTAAGTTAATCATAATTATATGTTTAAGAATCATTTACATTGTTTGATTGGAAATTCGAGTGAATAATGTAGGTCGTAAAAAGAAAAGGAGGAATATATTTTGTTATCATCCGCTTTTGATGTAACTTTGCACCCCCAAACCAAACATTAATATAATTATGTCTTATTTGTTCACATCAGAATCCGTTTCTGAAGGCCATCCCGACAAGGTGGCCGACCAGATATCCGACGCGCTGCTCGACCAGTTCCTGGCTTACGACGACAAGGCCCACTGCGCAATCGAAACGTTCGTCACCACAGGCCAGGTGGTGATCATGGGCGAAGTTCGTTCCGAAGCCTACATCGATTTGCAGACCATTGCCCGCAAGACCATCAACAAGATTGGCTACACGAAGTCGGAGTATCAGTTCGACGGCAATTCCTGCGGTGTCATGTCTGCCATCCATGAGCAGAGCGCCGACATCAACCGAGGTGTCGAACGTGAGGAAGAGGAGAGCCAAGGCGCCGGAGACCAAGGGATGATGTTCGGCTATGCCACCAACGAGACAGAGGAGTACATGCCCGTCTCGCTATCTATTGCCCATCTCATCATGTCGACCCTTGCAGAGATACGTCGCGAGGGCCGTGAGATGACCTACCTGCGTCCCGACTCAAAAAGCCAGGTGACGGTGGAGTATTCCGACGACAACAAGCCTGTGCGCATCCACACCATCGTGGTGTCCACCCAGCACGACGAGTTCGACACCGACGACGAGCGAATGCTCGACAAGATTCGCCAGGATGTGATAAACGTGCTGATGCCAAGGGTGCTGTCCAAGATTCACAGTGAGAAGGTGCTGGCGCTCTTCAACGGTGATATCACCTACCATGTCAACCCCACAGGAAAGTTCGTTATTGGAGGCCCCCATGGCGACACCGGTCTCACCGGCAGGAAAATCATCGTCGACACCTATGGTGGGAAAGGCGCCCATGGAGGCGGTGCCTTCTCCGGGAAGGACTCGAGCAAGGTGGACCGCTCGGCTGCCTACATGGCCCGTTACATCGCCAAGAACATGGTTGCCGCCGGCGTGAGCGACGAGATGCTCGTGCAGTTGAGCTACGCCATTGGCATTGCTGAGCCAGTGAGCATCTATGTCAACACCTACAACCGTTCCAACGTGCCTTTCAGCGACGGCGAGATAGCCGACAAGATAGGAAAGCTCTTCAAACTCACCCCCAAGGCCATCGAGGAGAAGCTTGGCCTGCGTCAACCCATCTATTTGGAAACCGCAGCCTATGGCCATATGGGCAGGAAGAACGAGAAGAAGATGAAGACTTTCACCAGCTTCTACCATGAGACGAAGACTATCGAAGTGGAGTTGTTCACTTGGGAGAAACTCGACATGGTGGATGAAATCCGCAACGCTTTCGGCATTCGTTGACCCCTCATGCCGTCACGATTCCTCCTTCCCATTTACGAGCACGCCGCCGACAGTTTCCTGCTGCCGGTGGGTGCGCCGTCTGCCGACACGCTGGCGGCGGTGGGGGTCGTGTCCGACAGTTTGTCCACCGACAGCGTGATGGTCGACAGTGCTGCAACCGCAGCCACCCACGCCGACTCCATCTCCTCTTTGTTAAACACCGTGCCGACAGGGATGCTCGCCGACCCCGCACCCTACCATATAGGCGATGACCATTTGGTGTCGGCACTCCTGATGGGAGGACTCCTCCTGGCCATCCTCGGCTTGGCCTTCTCTTGGCGCTTCGTGGCCGCCCAGGTCAGGAATTTCTTCTATTTGGAGAACGAGCGCACCACGCCGGTGCCTGACACAGCCAGCGAGCTGACCGGCCAGGGAGTGTTGGTGGCTTTTGAGGCACTTTTGCTCGGCATCGCCTTTTATTGCTATGCGGTGAAGGGTAGGGGCACCGACTACTGGGTGCTCTCCAAGCACACCTTGTTGGGGACCTACCTGCTGTGCATTGTCGCGTATTTTCTGTTCAAGACAGTTGCCTACCAATTTGTCAACTGGGTCTTTTTCGATGTGAAAAAAATCGAACAATGGAACAAGTCGTTGCTGTTCATCACAGCTATGGAGGGCGTGATCATGACCCCTGTTGTGATGATGATGCTATATGGTGGCTTGCCGTTGAAAATTTCGCTCATAATACTGCTTTGTGTCGCTTTTTTTGTCAAAATGCTATCTTTTTACAAGTGTTATCTTATCTTTTTTCGACGAATGGGGGCGATATTGCAAAATATTTTGTACTTTTGTGCGCTCGAATTGACACCTTTGGCCGTGTTGTTCGGTCTGATGGAAGCTTACAATAACAATTTGGAAATAAATTTTTAGTACACTGATGATAAAAAAGATTTTGGTATCACAGCCTAAACCGACAAGTGACAAGTCACCTTATTTTGATATCGCACGTGAATTCGGCGTAGAACTGGTGTTCAGGCCATTCATCAAAGTGGAGGGACTGACAGCAAAAGAATTCCGCCAGCAGAAAGTGAACATCCTCGACCATACGGCTATTGTGTTCACTTCGCGTCATGCCATCGACAACTTTTTCAAATTGGCCAAGGAGCTTCGTGTGACCATCCCCGAGACGATGAAGTATTTCTGCGTGACGGAGACCATCGCCCTTTATATTCAGAAGTATGTGCAATACCGCAAGCGCAAGGTGTTTTTCGGCACCACGGGCAAGCTCATCGACCTTGTACCGCTGATGGTGAAGCACAAGGCAGAGAAATATCTCGTTCCCATGAGCGACATCTCCACCAACAGCGTCACCGACTTGCTTGACTCCAAGGGCCTTGACCACAGGGAGTGTGTGATGTATCGCACCGTTAGTGACGATTTCACCAAGGAGGAGGTGGAGCAGTTCGACTACGACATGCTGCTCTTCTTCAGTCCTGCAGGTCTGAACGCGCTCACGAAGAACTTCCCCGACTTCACTCAGGGCGACATCTGCATCGGCGCCTTCGGGCCTGCCACCGCAAAAGAGGTGGCCGACCGTGGGTTGAGGCTTGATCTCAAGGCTCCTACGCCAGAGTTCCCGTCAATGACGGGAGCACTGAAGGACTTCCTCAAAAACATCAAGTGAGTTTTGATGCCATCGACAGGCCATCTCACTCTTGGCAAGAAGGAGCGTCTCGCCGGCAAGTCGCTGGTTGAGTCCCTCTTCAAGGGCGGCGGAAGCCGCTCAATGTCGTTTTTCCCCCTTAGGGTGGTTTATGCCTTCGTAGAGGGCGGCGACGTGCCGGTGCGGTTGATGGTGAGCGTCCCCAAGCGTTGTTTCAAGAGGGCGGTGCGCCGCAACAGGGTGAAGCGTCAGGTGCGCGAGGCCTTCCGCAAGCACAAGCACGTGTTGCATGAGAAGGCGTCGCTGATGCCCGAGGGCAAGACCCTTGCCCTGGCCTTCATCTGGCTTGACGCTCACCTCTACGACAGCGAGGCTGTGGAAAAAAGAGTGAGCAACCTGCTCATAAGGATAGGAGAGAGGTTATGAAGGCGTTGGCGTGGATGTGGAGATGGGTGAAGAAACTGCTCGGCTTTATCCTGCTTGCACCCATCCTCTTTTATCAACGGTGCATCAGTCCGTTCACACCGCCTGCCTGCCGTTTCACACCCACCTGTTCCGAATATGCAAGACAGGCCATCGTCAAGCATGGACCATTCAAGGGCTTGTGGCTGGCTATCAAAAGGATAATGAGATGCCACCCTTGGGGAGGAAGCGGCTACGACCCCGTCCCCTGAGAATGGAATATCTATGATTATCAGGACCTCTAGAAAATCTAGAATATCTAGGACCTCTAGAAAATCTAGAATATCTAGTAAAAACTAGAACTTTAAAAGGAAAAAAGATAAAGATGAAAAACTTTGTAGAAGAATTGAAATGGCGTGGCATGCTCGCACAAATCATGCCCGGTACTGAGGAATTTCTCATGAAAGGGATGACTACGGCATACCTCGGCACCGACCCCACCGCCGACAGCTTGCATATCGGACACCTGTGCGGCATTATGATGCTCAGACACTTACAGAGATGCGGCCACAAACCCATCATCCTCGTGGGAGGAGCCACCGGCATGATCGGCGACCCTTCGGGGAAGAGCCAGGAGCGCAACCTCCTCGACACCGACACCCTCTACCACAACCAGGAGTGCATCAAGAAACAAGTGGCCAAGTTCCTTGACTTCGAGGCTGATGAACCCAACAAGGCCGAGTTGGTGAACAACTACGACTGGATGAAGGATTTCTCCTTCCTCGATTTTGCTCGCGAGGTTGGCAAGCATATCACCGTCAACTATATGATGGCCAAGGACAGCGTGCAACAGCGACTCAACGGCACGGCTCGCGACGGACTGTCGTTCACCGAGTTCACATACCAGTTGCTACAAGGCTACGACTTCCTCCACCTTTACAAGACGAAGAACGTGCGCCTGCAATTAGGAGGCAACGACCAGTGGGGCAACATGACCACGGGCACCGAACTCATCCGTCGCAAGTTGGGCCAGGAAGCGGAGGCTTTCGCACTCACCTGCCCCCTCATCACAAAGGCTGACGGGAAGAAGTTCGGGAAGACTGAGAGTGGCAACGTGTGGCTCGACCGCAACCGCACCACGCCTTATGCCTTCTACCAGTTCTGGCTCAACGTCAGCGATGCCGACGCCGAGCGATACATCAAGATTTTCACCAGCCTTGACGAACCCACCATCAACGCCTTGGTGGAGGAGCACAAGCAGGACGCCGGGAGAAGGGTGCTGCAGCGCCGACTCGCAGAGGAGGTCACCGTGATGGTGCACTCCCGAGAGGACCTCGACATGGCCATCGAAGCATCCAACATCCTCTTTGGCAAGTCTACCAAGGAAAGCCTGTTGAAGCTCGACGAGCAGACACTACTTGATGTCTTCGAAGGCGTGCCCCACTTCACCATCGACAAAGGCCTGCTGGGTCTGCCGGCTGTCGAACTTTTCACCCGTGACGACGCGAAGGTCTTCGCCAGTAAAGGGGAGATGCGCAAGCTCGTCCAGGGTGGAGGCGTGTCGCTCAACAAGGAGAAGTTGGCTGCTTTCGACCGCCCCGTCACAGCTGATGACCTCATAGATGGCAAATACCTGCTGGTGCAGAGGGGAAAGAAAAACTATTTCCTCATCACTGTGAAGTAGTCTTCCTAGGGTCTCTAGTCTTCCTAGTGCTTCTAGTGCATCTAGCCTTATAAGAGAAAAAATATCTTCAAAAATTTGGTGGTGGCTGAAAAAAGCATTACCTTTGCAGCCGCTATTGGGTCATGGTGTAATGGTAACACTACAGGTTTTGGTTCTGTCATTCTGGGTTCGAATCCCGGTGACCCAACATCAAAAATCGCCAAGCGCTTGAATTTCAAGACTTGGCGATTTTTGTTTTTACTGCACGAGAATGAGGCGTGAAGAGGGTTTTAAAAAGTATGGAGTAATCATTTCTCCCCCAAAAAGCGGTAATAGAGAGCTTCCGAGCTTTACTCGATTGTCGGCTACGTCTCGGCATAGCAAGCATGCTTGACTTTGCATTCGGCTTGCACAACAATTGTCCCTTTAACTCCCCTTTAACTCCTTTTTAACTCCCCTTTAACTCCTGTAAGTTTAACTTGATTTATATTAAATAATGTATATCTATTTTTTTGCTGTTCCTATTACAATCGAAGAGATGGTTATGCGTAAACAAAAAAAGGGAGAGTGATTTCCGGCGGGTCGCTTTTCATAACCATGTTTTCTCCACCTTTACAAATAACATCATCACCCTTTTTTACAGAGGCAGGTTAGGATGCTGGTAGTATATTGTAGATGTACGTGGGGGATTGGTCGAAAGAATACTAGTGATTGGTCGAAAACCATTTTGAAAACGGCTGATGTGAACGTAACTTTGCATCAGAAATAACAAAAATAATAAAAATAACAAACATTAAACCCCAAAGCATTATGAAAAAGATTTTCACATTCATCGCCGTTTGTCTGATGTCACTCCAGTTTGCAACAGCCCAAGAGGTTTGCTTTGCAGAAACCATACAAGAGCAGATGCCTGAGTTCGTAGGAGGAGAGGAAGCCCTGACTGAGTGGATAGAGAACAACATCTCCTATCCCATGATGGCAGAAGTATATTCAATTGAAGGAAAAGTGGTTGTCGCCTTCGATATCAACGAGGATGGAAGTGTAGGCAACGTCCAATTGGAAAGCGCAGCTGACCCCATCTTTGCCGATGAAGTGGTGAGCAGGATTGAAAAGATGCCACAATGGATTCCCGGCATGCAAAACGGAAGGTATGTGAAGGTGCGCTACACCTTGCCCATCTCCTTCGTCTTCTAAAACACGAAGTCTTTCATATCATAAGTGCTGACGAGCATGTCCTTCGGGATGTGCTCGTCAGCGCATTGAAGAGGGCGGAAAGCCATGGTGGATTCTTCGACGACCGAAGCGGCAAAGCCGGGCGGGTATTGTAAAAAACGCGCTGAATGGGCTTACCTTGGAGGTGCCATGCCTTTTTTTTCCAAAAATATGCGCTCGTTTCATTTTTTTTGTGTAAGTTTGCAGCAAACAAACTAACAAAACCCTAAAAATGAAAACAAATTACGAAATTCGCTATGCGTCCCATCCCGAGGACGCCAAGAGTTATGACACCACTCGCATCCGCCGTGACTTCCTGATTGAGAAGGTGTTCGCCGCCGACGAGGTGAACATGGTTTATTCAATGTACGACCGCATGGTGGTCGGTGGAGCGATGCCTGTGAAGGAAGAGTTGAAACTCGAGGCCATCGACCCGCTCAAGGCCGATTTCTTCACCACCCGCCGCGAAGTGGGCATCTTCAATGTAGGCGGCCCGGGAGTTGTCAAGGTGGGCGACGAGGTTTTCGAACTCGATTACAAGGAGGCGCTCTACATCGGACGTGGAGACCGCGACGTGGTGTTCTGCAGCAAAAATGGCAAGAAACCTGCCAAGTTCTACTTCAATAGTTGCACCGCACACAAGGAGTATCCCTGCAAGAAGGTGACCAAGGCCAACGCCGTCGTGGCACACATGGGAAGCCTTGAGATGAGCAACGAGCGCGACATCAACAAGATGATTGTCAACCAGGTGCTACCTACCTGTCAGTTGCAGATGGGTATGACGGAACTGGCCAAGGGCAGCGTGTGGAACACCATGCCAGCCCATGTGCACAGCCGTCGCATGGAAGCCTATTTCTATTTCGAAGTGCCCGAGGACCAGGCCGTCTGCC
Source organism: uncultured Prevotellaceae bacterium (assembly GCA_902786665.1). Classification (GTDB taxonomy): domain Bacteria; phylum Bacteroidota; class Bacteroidia; order Bacteroidales; family Bacteroidaceae; genus Prevotella. The sequence continues at coordinate 29,257 of CADADN010000046.1, forward strand.
ATTTCATGGGTGAGGTGGAGGAGACCCGCCACATCTGGATGCGTGGAGACCAAGCCGTGCTCTCGCCAGAATGGAGCATCCACAGCGCCGCTGCCACACACAACTACACCTTCATCTGGGGCATGGGAGGCGAAAACCTTGACTATGGAGACCAAGATTTCTCACTCATCACCGACCTGAAATAAAGGGAGGTTCATAGAACACACCTTATCAAATAAAACAACTTATGACTACAAATCCATTTTCATTAGAGGGAAAGAATGCCTGGATTACAGGAGCATCCTATGGCATCGGTTTCAACATCGCCAAGGCTTTCGTCGCCGCTGGCATCAAGAACATCGTGTTCAACGACATCAACGAGGCTGCCGTGGAGCGTGGCCTGGCCAATTATCGTGAGGCAGGCATCGAGAACGTGAAGGCGTACGTCTGCGACGTGACCAAGGAGGACGACGTGAAGGCTCTCGTGGAGAAAATCCACCAAGAGGTAGGGCAGATCGACATTCTTGTCAACAACGCCGGCATCATCAAGCGCATACCCATGCATGAGATGAAGCGTGCTGAGTTCCAGCAGGTCATCGACATCGACCTCGTAGGACCGTTCATCTGCTCCTCAGCAGTGCTGCCGGAGATGATGGAGCGCCGCGAGGGCAAGATCATCAACATCTGCTCCATGATGAGCGAACTGGGACGAGAGACCGTGTCGGCATACGCCGCCGCAAAAGGTGGCTTGAAGATGCTCACACGCAACATCTGCTCGGAATATGGGGAGTACAACATCCAGTGCAACGGCATCGGTCCGGGATACATCGCCACTCCGCAGACGGCACCGCTGAGAGAGCGCCAACCCGATGGCTCACGTCATCCCTTCGACTCCTTCATCTGTGCAAAGACCCCGGCAGGAAGATGGCTCAAGCCGGAGGAACTGGGCGGCCCAGCCGTATTCCTTGCTTCAAAGGCTTCCGACGCTGTCAACGGCCATGTGCTATATGTGGACGGAGGAATACTTGCTTACATCGGAAAGCAACCGTAGGAGCAAGAGCCATATACAACAAACGAGCGGGCCGCCCATAAGCAGCCCGCTCGCTTGTTGATGTGAATTTTCTTTACAAATCAAGCAATTGCGTCGGCCAAATCGGCACCAGCCTTGAAATTAGCCACCTTCTTTTCCTGAATTTGGATCTTCTCCTTCGTGCGGGGGTTGATGCCCTCACGAGCAGCGCGGACATTGACACTGAATGTGCCAAAACCAATAAGGGCAACTTTGTCGTTGGCTGCAAGAGCCTCTTTGATGGCTTCCAAAGTAGCCTCCAATGCTTTCTTTGAATCAGCTTTTGTCAAACCAGCCTTCACTGCGATTTTGTCGATCAATTCTGTCTTGTTCATAATTTTATGGTTTAAAATAATGGTGTGAAACAATAATGTCATTAATTTTTCGCAAATATAGAAGAATCATTTCACAATTCAAACAAAAATCAGAAAAAAGTGACTAAAAAAGTGAAAAAATGTATCTATGACGCTGATTAAGTGCGGAATAACAGATATTTTTCGTAATTTTGCCCAGTTTTTCAATGTTTAAGGGCACAAGAAATGAACAGCATACCTACAGTCACAAAAAACCTTCTGATAATTAACATATTGGCTTTCCTCGCCTATGTAGTGCTTTCCATGCGTGGCATCGACCTTAACGACATGCTAGGCTTGCACATCTTTTTAGCGTCGGATTTCCATATCTATCAATTCGTCACCTACATGTTCATGCACGGCGGGTGGACACACCTTTTCTTCAATATGTTCGCCCTGTGGATGTTCGGTTGCGTGATGGAAAGGACCTGGGGACCGAAGAAATTCCTTTTTTATTACATTTTCTGCGGAATAGGTGCTGGAATCGTGCAAGAAATCGCACAATATGTCGAACTCTATCAATCGCTCTCCAGGGTGAGCAACATCGGTATCGTCTCCATGACCACCACCGTGTGGAACGACCCCGCCTTGGCCAAGGCACTTAACAGTTGGACCACAGTGGGAGCATCGGGTGCCATCTACGCCATTCTCCTTGGTTTCGGCATGACCTTCCCCGAGGAACGCATCTTCATCTTCCCATTGCCCGTGCCTATCAAGGCGAAATGGTTTGTCATAGGATACGCCGCCATCGAAGTGATCATGGCCTATTCTTCCTATCAGGACGGTGTGGCACACGTCGCACACCTGGGGGGCATGCTTTTCGGCTTCTTCCTCATCAAGTATTGGCAGAAACATCCTTATTCCGGTTCAACCTACGGGCGCAGCAGTGGGGAGCAGTTCTTCAAACGTTTCAGGAATTGGGGCAAGAGAGACAACTCCGCAGATGACATCAGGCGCAAGACAGACTGGGACTACAATGCCGACAAGAAAGCCACCGAGGAGGAGATAGACCGCATCTTGGACAAGATACGGAAGAACGGTTACGCCAGCCTCACCGATGAGGAGAAGAAACGCCTCTTCGACAGTAGCAACAAGAAATGAGATGAAACTCTTTCGGAAGGTCACAAATCTGGTGCGCAACATCCTCCTTGTGGTCAACGTCATGGTGATTGTTGCCATGTGCGCCTGTGCCTATGCCGGTCATTTCAGTCCGGAGCACCACCCATGGCTGGAAGTGCTGGTGCTGGGGTTCCCCGTCCCCTTGACCATCAACCTGTTGTTCATCCTCATCTGGCTTTTCATAAGTCCTCGCCGCATGTTGATACCCATTGCTGGTGTGTTGCTCTGCTGGGGGCCCTTGAGGGCTTATTTTCCTGTCAATAAACCCCAATCGCCCGACAATGAATGCATCAAGGTGATGTCTTTCAACGTGGCAGGATTCTCCATCGCTCAATACAAGGAAGGTGTGTTGAACACCTGTGTGGACTACATCCTCAACCATGATGTCGACATCTTGTGCCTGCAAGAGGCCAACATGGGTTCTGCTTCGCGTAAGCAATGGGAAAGCCTCATCTCAGAGATTTATCCTTATTCCCGCACCATCCGAAGGGGAGGGCCGAAGGAGGTGGTGGCATTTTACAGCAAGTATCCCATACTCGCCAGCGAGCGGATAGTCAATAATACTGAGAAAAACACCTGTGGGGCGTGCTTGCTTGATGTGGAGGGAGACACGGTGCTCTTGGTCAACATCCATCTTAAGAGCACCTTCCTCAAAGAAAATGAAAAAGAGGAAATAGGGTCGATGATCCAGCAAAGGAAGATAGACAGGGAAAAAGGCTCCGTGTTGAAGAAATTGTGTCTGGCGGCAGCGAGGAGGGCGTCTCAAGCTGATTCCGTAGCTGTGTTTTTAGAAAAGCACAAGGGGATGACAACCATCCTTTGCGGGGATTTCAACGACCCTCCCAATTCCTATTCCTACCACCGTGTATCACAATGGCTCGACAACTGCTACCAAAGCACCGGGATGGGGCTTGCATACACCTACTGCAATAATGGGATGAACGTACGTATCGACAACATTTTCTGCTCCGACGACCTGGAAACCGTCAAATGCGAAATTGACGACAAAACAGATGTGTCAGACCATTATCCCATTACCGCTTGGATAAAAAAACGCCCAAAACGATAAAAAAAGAATAATATTCCGATAGAAATTTTCCCAAAAGTGAAAAAATGACTATCTTTGCACCCTATTACGCAAAACGGCGAGAAACAACATATTAAATATTTACAAACAGAAATGCAAAACAAAGGTATCGTAATTGTCGTAGCGGTCTTGATGACCCTGGCAAGTATCTTCTATTTGTCCTTCTCGGTGGCGTCGAACGTCATCGACAAGAAGGCGGCCCTTATCAAGGACCCCATCGAGCAGCAGGACTACAAAGACTCCGTCAAGTATTTATGGTATTCCTATCAAGAATGCTTGGAGACTCAGGTGGGCTTGGGCCTTGACCTTAAAGGTGGTATGAACGTCATCCTTGAAGTCTCCGTTCCTGAACTGGTTGACAATCTCGCCGGTTACAAGAAGGATCCGGCTTTTGTCAAGACAATGAAGGCTGCAAAAGCAGAGGAGGAAGTCACACAGGAAGATTTCATCACACTTTTCATCAAGCACTATAAAGCGAACGCACCAGGGCACAGCCTTGCTGAGGTCTTCGCCACACAGCAGTTGCCTGATGTGAAAACCAACAGCACTGACGAGGAAGTGGAGAGCATCCTGAGGCAAAAAGTGGCTGAAACCGTGGCAGATGCCAAAAACGTCATCACCAACCGTATCGACCAATTCGGTGTCGTGCAGCCCAATATTCAGATGCTCGAAGGACAGGAAGGCCGCATCATGGTGGAAATGCCAGGTGTGAAAGACCCGGAGCGTATGCGCAAACTCCTTCAAGGAAGTGCCAACCTGGAATTCTGGGAGACCTATCCCTCGCAGCAAATCGCACCCTATCTGCAGCAGCTCGACAGCAAGCTCGCCAGTGGCGAGCCTACCGACACCTCCAATGTGAAGAAGGATGAGGCAAAGGCCGAGACCAAGGTTGCCGAGAAGAAGGATGAAGCCAAGGTCGACACCGCTACCATCAAGAAGGAGATTGCAAAGTCCGACACAGCCAAGGCTGACAAGCCTGCCAAGGCTGATGCCGCAAAGGTCGACAAGGAGGCTCTCAAAAAGGAACATCCTTTGACAGCTTTGCTTTCCCCGCGTGGCGACCAATACTGCGTGGTGGGCTATGCCAACGTGGTGGACACCGCTGAAATCAACAAATACATCTATTCTGATTTGGCCAAGTCGATTCTCCCCGCCGATGTGAAACTCCTTTGGGGAGCCAAACCTGCAGAAGGAGCCGCCAACAAGCGCACCTTTGAACTCTACTGCCTCCGCATGACCGGCATCGGCGACCGCGCACCACTCGAGGGCGACGTCATCGAGAGTGCCAAGGACGACTTCGACCATTTCACCGGCAAGCCCGTTGTGACCATGCAGATGAATGACTTTGGTGCTCGCGAGTGGGCTGCTCTCACCAAGAAAAACATCAACAAGCCCGTGGCCATCGTGCTCGACGGCCTTGTATACAGCGCACCTAACGTCAACCAGGAAATCACTGGTGGCAATTCACAAATCAGTGGTAGCTTTACTGTCCAGGACACCAAGGACCTCTCCAACACCCTCAAGTCGGGACGTATGAAGGCTCCCGTGCGCATCGTGCAGGAAGAGGTGGTGGGACCGTCGCTCGGCGCACAGTCCATCAAGCAGGGTATCATCTCATTCATCGTGGCATTCATCGTGCTCATGCTTTACATGATCATCATGTATGGATTCATTCCGGGCATGATGGCCAACTGCGCACTCATCATCAACCTCTTCTTCACCATGGGCATCATGGCATCCTTCCAGTCGGCACTCACCATGCCGGGTATTGCTGGTATCGTGCTTACACTTGGTATGGCGGTTGATGCCAACGTGCTCATCTATGAACGCACCAAGGAAGAACTGAAGGCGGGAAAGAACACCATGCAGGCGCTCACTGCTGGATACAGCAATGCTTTCTCCGCCATCTTCGACTCCAACCTCACCTCTATTATAACAGGTATCATCCTTGCCTTGATTGGTACAGGACCTGTGAAGGGCTTCGCCATCACCCTCATCATCGGCATCTGCTGCTCCTTCTTCACCGCCGTGTTCCTCACACGTATCGTTTACGAGCATATGATGAAGAAGGGCAAGTGGCGCAACCTTACATTCACCACTGCCCTCTCGCGCAACTTCATGCAGGACAAGCACTTCAATTTCATGGGTGGATACAAGAGGTCGTACACCATCTGGGGCATCCTCGCTGTCATCTTCATCGCTTTCTTCGCTATCCGCGGACTGAGCAAGAGTATTGACTTCACAGGTGGTCGCAACTATGTGATTGCATTGGACAAGCAGACCGAGGTGGAGAATGTGCGCACAGCCTTGCAAGGTGCTTTTGTCAACAGCATCGGCAGCAAGAAGGGCCAGGAGGCCAACACCAGCGTCATCGCTCTCGGTACCGATGGAAAGACCATCCGTGTTTCCACCAACTGGAACATCGAGTCGAACAGCCCGACAGTGGACGACGAGGCTGAGGCCATACTTTTCAACGCTTTGAAGAAGTCTGGCATTGTCACTCAAGCTTCTGAAGAAAACTTCAAGAATCCTGACGTGCGTGAGGGTGGCTCCATCATCAGCAGTACGAAGGTAGGACCTTCCATTGCCCGTGATGTCACTAACAAGGCCATCATCAGCGTCATCGTGGCTCTTATCGCCATATTCCTCTACATCCTCTTGAGATTCCGCAACGTGGCATTCTCCATCGGGTCCATCGTGGCTTTGGCTTTCGACACCCTCGTCGTCATCGGCTTCTTCTCCGCTCTTTGGGGCGTCGTACCATTCTCGTTGGAGATCGACCAGACGTTCATCGGCGCCATCCTTACCGTGATTGGTTACTCCATCAACGACAAGGTGGTGGTCTTCGACCGTGTGCGTGAGAACCTCAGACTATACAAGAAGCGTGAGTTGCAGACGCTCTTCAACGACTCGCTCAACCAGACGCTCGCACGTACCATCAACACCTCTGTGTCTACGCTCATCGTGCTGCTCTGTATCTTCATCTTCGGTGGTGCAAGCATCAGAAGCTTCGCCTTTGCCATGATCCTCGGTGTGATCTTCGGTACGCTGTCGTCCATCTTCATCGCAGCTCCCACCGCTTATCTCACCTTGGGACGCAAGATCAAGAATGAAGAGACAGTGGTTGAAGGTGATGCCATTGCTAAGAAGTAACAATTGACCATCACTCACACAACGATAGTTCCCCACAAGCCTTGGTGCTTGTGGGGAACTTTTTTAGATGAATGATGAAAGATGGAAAATTAAATTTTTGCTTTTTACGCGGAAAATCACTATTTTTGCATGTCGTATATCCATATTGTCGCCTATGAGACATTTTTCCACCCTTTTGGTTTTCGTTTTCGCCTTCTGCTTGACGGCGGAAGCACGGGTGCGTCATATGGAAAAAGGGATGAAAGTTGCTGCTCCAAAAATCCAATTTTCAATTTTCAATCTTCAATCTTCAATAATAAAAGGTGATGCCAACGGCGACGGTCAAGTCAACATATCCGATGCGGTGCTCTTGGTGAACAACGTCTTAGGAAGCTCGGACAACGGTTTGATTGTCGCCAATTGCGATATGAATTCCGATGGTTACCTCAACGTGTCTGATGTGGCGCTCATTGTCAAAATGATCATGGAGGGTGACAGCACCATGGGGCCTGGTGATGCAGAAGACCCCGACGTGAATGGCAATTAAGAAGTTGTTTCGCATTTTTTAATATTCCAAACGCGGAAAAATGCTTGAAATTGCCTACCTTTGTCCATTATTCAGCAAATACAAACATCAGACATATGAAGATAGCATTGATTGGTTATGGCAAGATGGGAAAGATGATAGAGCAAATAGCCGTGTCCAGAGGGCATGAGATTGTCAGCATCATCGACATCGACAACCAGGAAGAGTTTGATTCAGAGGCTTTTGCATCAGCAGATGTGGCGATAGAGTTCACATCTCCCACCGCAGCCTATGGCAATTACCTCAAGGCATTCGCCAAGAATGTCAAGGTCGTTTCCGGTTCCACCGGATGGATGGCCGAGCATGGCGAAGAGGTGCGCCGCCTCTGCACCGAAGGTGGGCAGACGCTGTTCTGGGCCTCCAACTTCTCCATCGGCGTGGCCATCTTCTCCGCCGTCAACCGTTACCTCGCACGCATCATGGACCGTTTCCCGCAATATGACGTGGAGATGGTGGAGACACATCATGTGCACAAGCTCGACGCACCATCGGGGACGGCCATCACTTTGGCTGAGGAACTGGTGGAGAACATCGGCAGGAAGAACCGCTGGGTGAAGGGCACGCTCCTTGCTCCCGACGGCACTGTCACAGGCAACACCGACTGTGGCGCCGACGAAGTGGCGGTGAGCAGCATCAGGCGTGACGAGGTGCCAGGCATCCACACCATCACCTACGACTCAGAGGCCGACAGCATCACCATCACCCACGACGCACATTCCAGAAAGGGATTCGCACTGGGGGCCGTCCTCGCTGCCGAATACACGGCAGAGCATAGCGGCTTGTTGACCACCAGCGACCTCTTCCAGTTTTAGATAAACTCCCTGACTCCTGGTAAAAGCGAACAAATGTCCTATAACTCCAAATGAAGTGAACAAATGTCCCTTTAACTCCCCTTTAACTCCCCTTTAACTCCTCTTTAACTCCAAACGAAGCGAACAAATGTCCCTTTAACTCCTCTAAAAAATGATAGACAAGCGCAAGGCAAACCTCAACATGAAAGTGCAATGGACGAAGTTCATCATCGTCCTCGTCCTCTACCTCATATTCCTCTTCTGGGTGAAGAGTTGGCTCGGACTCATCGTCGTGCCATTCATCTACGACGCATACATCTCCAAGAAAATCAACTGGCAGTGGTGGAAGGACTCCTCCACGCCCGTGAGGAACATCATGAGTTGGGTGGATGCCATCATCTTCGCACTCATTGCCGTGTATTTCATCAACGTCTTCTTCTTCCAAAACTATGTCATACCGTCAAGTTCACTGGAGAAGTCGCTACTCAGGGGTGACTACCTCTTTGTCAGCAAGATGAGTTATGGACCGAGAATCCCGCAGACACCTCTCACCATGCCGCTCACTCAGCACACTCTGCCCATCTTCAATACCAAATCTTATATCGAATGGCCTCATTGGGACTACAGGCGTGTGAAAGGCTTTGGAGATGTGCAACTCAACGACATCGTGGTGTTCAACTATCCTGCTGGAGACACCGTGATGATGGCCGACAAATACCAGGCTCAAGACTATTATGAAACTTGCTATGCCTTTGGCATGGATGCTTATGGGAACAAGGTGAAGCATGATTCTCTTACATCGCAGCAGCAATGGGACTTCTACCAAAAGGTGTTGGCAGAGGGAGCAAAGGTTATCAAGGACAACCCGGCTGAGTTCGGCATTGTCGATTCCAGGCCTACCGACCGTCGTGAGAACTATGTGAAGCGGTGCGTGGGACTGCCGGGCCAGACCCTGCAAATCAAGGAGAAAATCGTTTATCTTGATGGGAAACCCAACAAGGAGCCCGACAATGTGCAGTACTCTTATTGGGTGAAGCCCAAGCAAGGCATCTCTTCTGTTGATTGGCAAATCAAGATAGTTGAAGTTCAAGAGGAACTTGGTATCACTGATGAGGATTTGGCCGGTGCTTGCGTTCCGTTGACCAAAAAGGCTGCCGAAGCACTGGCAAAGCGCACCGACCTTGTGGAAAGTGTGAAGATGGTGACCGACGCCGACCAGGCCGACCAGGGCAAGACCTATCCTGTGACTGCCAATACGGGATGGACCCGCGACAACTATGGCCCCATCTGGATTCCCGCCAAGGGAAAGAGCATCAAACTCACGATGGACAACATCGCCGTTTATGAAAGGCCCATCCGTGTGTATGAGGGGAATCAGCTTGAGGTGAAGGACGGGAAAATCTACATCAATGGAAAAGAGACGACAGAGTACACCTTCAAGATGGACTACTATTGGATGATGGGCGACAACCGCCACAACTCCCTCGACTCCCGCTACTGGGGCTTCGTGCCAGAAGACCACGTGGTGGGCAAACCCATCTTCATCTGGCTTTCCATCAACCCCGAGAGCGTAGGGTCGAAAATCAGATGGAACAGGCTCTTCAACAAGGTGGACAACATCAAGTAGGAGTGCATGGTATTCCAACTCAATGAGGAAATCGCCTTCCCAGACCCCCGCTTAGGGGAGGAGAGCGGCTTGTTTGCCGTGGGAGGCGACCTCTCTCCAGAGAGGCTGATGCTGGCCTATGCCCACGGCATCTTTCCTTGGTTCTCTTTCCGCCACGGACAAATCCAATGGTTTTGCCCCATGCAACGCTTTGTCATCTTTCCAAAAGAAATCCATGTGTCGCATTCCATGCGCACGCTCTTGAGGAAGGAAAAATACCATATGAGCATCAACAAGGCATTCCCGCAGGTCATACGCAATTGCAGCACCGTCAACGGGCGAGTGAACGAGGAGTATGCTTGGCTGGGTGATGACATCATCAAGGCTTACACCCGCTTGCATGACATGGGGCTTGTCGCCAGCGTGGAAGTGTGGGAGGGCGAATGTCTGGTGGGCGGACTATATGGAGTCACCGTCGGTAGGGCTTTCATAGGGGAGAGCATGTTCTCGCTCGTGCCAAGTGGCAGCAAGATGGCTCTCATCTACCTCGCAATAGTACTTGAACGCCATGGGGGCACTCTCATCGACTGCCAGATAGAAACCCCGCACCTCAAGAGCATGGGAGGGCGTTACATCTCCTACGACGAGTATCTCAAACTGCTCAGGGGAGGGCAAGAGGAAGGCTGACACGGATAGCCTCCTACTTGCTCCTATTCCCTCCTGATTGCTCCTAAACCCTTCCTGTTTGTTCCTAAAACTTCCCGTGATCTCTTGACATAAATCAAGAAAAAGGGTATTTTTTACAATCATTCTTCTTTTCCCTTGGAAATGTGGGAAAACGTCCTTACCTTTGCATCGTGTTTTTCATAGTATTAGATTTAAGGTTAACAAGGTAGGGACTCGGCGGAGCCCCATTTTTTTTGTCCCTACCCGAAATGGTCTTTTGTGAAGTTAACGAAGTTGTCGAACGATATTCCTTTTATGTAAGAAGTTAGAGAAGTTAAAGAAGTTATCGCTTCGCTCGAAGTTATCGACGATACTCCGCGAGCAGCGGTGTCTTTGGCAAAACAAATGTCTCCAACTTCTCTAACTTCTCTAGTTATCGACGATACTCCGCGAGCAGCGATGTCTTTGGCAAAACAAATGTCTCCAAACGATACTCCGCGAGCAGCGATGTCTTTGGCAAAACAAATGTCTTTAACTTCTTGTAACTTCTCTAACTTCTTTAACTTCTAAAAAACTTCTCCAACTTCTCCAACTTCTCTAACTTCTCTAACTTCTCTAATATTTATTTTGTCTTTTCCTTCCAAAGCATTACCTTTGCAATACCATGGCAAAGGAACAGTCTTCAGTAAAAGAGCGCCAGCGCACAGGTTTGCGCGAGCCGCGTCGCTATAAGGTTTATATCCACAATGATGACTTCACCACGATGGACTTTGTGGTGAAAATTCTGAAAGTGGTCTTTTTCAAAAGCGAGGCAGAGGCCCAGACCATCATGCTCAATGTCCACCATAGCGACAAGGGCTTGGTAGGGGTGTATAGTTATGACGTGGCAGTGTCGAAGATGCGGCTTGCCACACAGATGGCCCGCGATGAGGGCTTTCCATTGCGTATCACCGTTGTACCAGAGTAAGAATGCCACAAATCACATTTTCCAATAACGCCCATAAGGCGCTTCAAGACGCCTGGCGCATAGCTGCCGACAACAGGCATCAGTTTGTCACACCCGAGCACCTCCTTTTTGCCCTCTTGGGGCAGAGAGCATTCCAAGAGGCCTTGGAGTGTTTCACAGAGAGTACGAAGGAACTTTCCAACAAGTTGTTGGAATACCTCAACAGCATGGAGCGAATGCCCGACTTGGGCGATGGTGCTCCCACCATCAATATGTCGCAACAGATGGAGCAGATGATCATCAGGGCCAACAGCCAGGTGGAGTCCTCCTCCGCCGAGCGCGTGGACGTGCCTCATATGGTGAGTGCGATGCTTCAACTCTCCGACTCCCAAGCCAATTACCTGCTTACCAACACGGTGGATGGCGACACCCCCAATTTCCTCAGCATACTCGTCTCACAATATGAGGAAAACGACGCGATGGCGGAAGAGGGTGAGGAGCGTGAAGAGGAGGCGTGGCGCACCCAGGTGGTCTGTCTCAACGACAATGTGGCGTCATACAACCCACTCATAGGACGCGAGGAAGAGTTGGAGCGCACCATCCAGGTGCTCTGCCGCAAGGAGAAGAACAACCCGCTCCATGTGGGTGAGCCGGGTGTGGGAAAGACCGCCCTTGTCATCGGCCTTGCCGCACGCATCGTGGAGGGCAGGGTGCCGCCGCGTTTGAGAAACAGCCGCATCTACCAACTCGACCTGGGCAACCTGCTCGCCGGGACGCAGTTCAGGGGTGACTTTGAGAAACGCATCAAAACCATCATGGAGGGAGTGAAGCGCGAGGGCAACGCCATCGTCTATATCGACGAGATACACAATCTCGTGGGTGCCGGGCGCACCGGTGACGGGTCGATGGACGCCTCCAACATGCTCAAACCCTATCTCGAAGGTGGCGACATCCGCTTTATCGGTTCCACCACCTACGAGGAATACAACCGTTATTTCTCCAGGAGCAGGGGCATCGTCAGGCGCTTCCAGCAAATCGACATCAACGAGCCTTCTGTAGAGGAGACCGTGAATATCCTCAAGGGGCTGAGGCCGAAATACGAGGAATTCCACCATGTCACCTATCCTGATGAAACCATAGAATATGCCGTCAACGCCAGTGCCAAGCATGTCAACGACCGTTTCCTGCCCGACAAGGCAATCGACCTCATCGACGAGGCAGGAGCCTATCGTGAAATCCATCCCGTGGAGGGTAGCGACGTGGTGGACAAGGCACTCATCGCCGACATCCTGGCGAAGATATGCAAGGTGGATGCCATGGCGATGAAGGATGACGACACTGCCAACATGGAGACGCTTCTCGAGCGTGTCAGTGCCAGCATCTATGGGCAGGACGAGGCGGTGCGTCAGGTGGTGGAGGCCATCCAGATGGCCAAGGCCGGTCTCCTGGAGGATGACAAGCCTTTGGCTTCATTGCTCTTCGTGGGTCCCACGGGTGTGGGAAAGACGGAGGTGGCGAAGGTGCTCGCCCGTGAGATGGGTGTGCAACTGGTCAGGTTTGACATGAGTGAATACACGGAGAAGCACACCGTGGCGAAACTCATTGGGTCGCCGGCCGGTTATGTGGGGTATGAGGATGGCGGCTTGCTCACCGATGCCATCCGCAAGACACCCAATTGCGTGTTGCTGCTCGATGAGATAGAGAAGGCGCACCCTGACATCTACAACATCCTGCTTCAGGTGATGGACTACGCCAAATTGACCGACAACAAGGGGCGAAAGGCCGACTTCCGCAACGTGGTGCTCATTATGACATCCAATGCCGGGGCACAGTATGCCGCACAGGCTTCCGTGGGATTCGGCGACAGGGTGCCGGCGGGTGAGGCGATGATGCGGCAGGTGAAGCGCACCTTCAAGCCGGAGTTCATCAACCGACTTTCTGCCACCGTGGTGTTCAACGATATGGACCGCACCATGGCTTCCTTGATTCTTGACAAGAAACTCAGGGAACTCGATGCCAAACTTGCTGCCCGCAAGGTCACGATGAAGCTTGGCAGAGATGCCCGCGAGATGTTGCTCACCAAGGGATTCACCCGTGAGTATGGCGGTCGCGAAATCGACAGGGTCATCGCCCACGACTTGAAGCCGTTGCTCATGCGAGAGATTCTTTTTGGAAGGCTCAAGAATGGAGGAACTGTCACCCTGGCTGTCAAAGAGGGTGCGCTGGTCTTGGAAGTGGAAGATAACTAAAAAGCTCTAGAAGCCCCTGGGAAAACTAGAAGCCCTAGGCTGTCCTGGTTTTCCTAGAACTTCCTAGAGCCTCCTAGAACTTCCTATAATCTCCTAAAACTTCCTATTGCTTCTTATTCATTGCCCTCCGAGGCGGCTGAAATACTCAGCGATTTCATCCCAGGTCTTGAAGGCGTCGCTTCCAATGGGGATGACCGTTCCCATGAATTGCTCGTTGGGAGCGGTGTCGATGAGATAGTCGCCCATGAGCAGTTGCTTGTCGTTGGTGAAGATGACGTGGTTGTAGGTGGGAGCGTCGAACTGCTGTTCGAGCCACGTGAGGGTCTCCGCCATCGCCGGGCGGTTGTTGAAGTCGGCGGGAGCCACGAAATACACGTTGTAGGATTCCAAAAGTTGTCGGAAGGTCTTTTGCGAACTGCTGCGAGGCTGTCCGAGTCGGTCGGTGACGCTGTCTGCCGTGATGAGCACCACGGGACGCTGCCGGCCTTCCTGCAGGTCGTCAATCCACCTGATGACAGGCATCACGGCATGCATGTAGGAGCGGTCGTCCATGCGATGCTCTCCGTGGAAATGGATGGCTGTGGGGTAGTGCTCGCGGAAGAGGACCCAGGTGTCGACAGTGGTGTCGGCATCGCCGAAGAGCCCCCACACACGCTTCCGTTCCTCGTCGTTCACACCGCTGAAACATTGCTCTGAGACGAGGCGGTATTCCTTCACAATGTTGTTGTCGACGAAGAATTTCTGCACACCGTCCTTGCGGGGGTTGAAAAAGGTCTGAGCCCCGGTGAGGCCATGCTGCTGCATGGTGTCTGCGATGCAGAATGCGGGGTTGATGACGATGCGGTCGTAGCCGTAGAGTTGTTCGGTGTACATGCCGCCCATCGACGTGCCGATGATGAGGTCGGGCTGCTCCTCTTCGCACAGGCGGTGGAGCAGGTCGAGGGCCTCCTGCGGATGCAGCGGCATGTCCTCGGCGATGATGGTGGCGTTGCACAACACATTTCGCAGGCGTGCGACGGTGCCGGTCTGCGCGGAGGAGCCGAAGCCATGCACATACATCACTTTCTTGCCCGACATCAGGTCGGGGAATTGCTTCACATATTTGTTTTCCATTTGGCTTGAAGGGTGAAAAAGCACCTCGAAGGAGGTGCTTTTGGGTGAGCCTAGGGTCTCTGGTATTCCTAGTATTCCTAGGGTCTCTAGTGTTCCTAGGGTTTCTAGTGTTCCTAGGGTTTCTAGTGTCTCTAGTGTTCCTGGAAGTAAGCTGCTATTTCTTCTCCATAATTTCTCCGCCGGCGCGGATGGCCTCCATGTTGAGCGGGATGAGGTCGTGATGACGCTCGGGAAGCGTCTTGCGCAGGGCCTTTTCCAGTCCTTCGTTGGTGACGACGGGACAGACGTGGAGCAGACCTCCGAGGACGATCATGTTGAAGATTTTGGAGTTTTTCATCTCTGCCGCCTTGTCCATGGCGCTGATGCTGTATATTTCGATGTCATCGCGCGTTGGCGGATTGATGATGCCGTAGCTGTCGTAGATGAGTATGCCACCGGGTTTCACCTTCGGTTCAAACTTGTCAAGTGAAGGTTGGTTGAGTACGATGGCTATGTCGTAGCGGCTGAGGATGGGCGAAGAGATTCGTTCGTCGCTCACGATGACTGTCACGTTGGCCGTTCCTCCGCGTTGCTCGGGGCCGTAAGCAGGCATCCATGTGACCTCCTTGCCCTCCATGAGTCCCGAATAGGCCAGGATCTTTCCCATGGAAAGGACGCCCTGTCCACCGAATCCGGATATGATGATTTCTTTTTTCATATATCTTTAGTCTTTAGTCTTTCATCTTTAATCTTCAGTGGTGTCTTTCAAGTCGCCTTTGGGGTAGAATTTGAACATGTTCTCCTGCATCCATTCGTTGGCCTTCTTCGGAGTGAGTTTCCACCCGCTGCTGCAGGTGCTGACAAACTCCACGAGGCAAGAGCCTTTGCCGGCCATGGAGGCCTCGAAAGCCTTGCGCAGTGCTTTCTTCGCCTTTCGGATGGCGGCGACGTTCTCCACGCTCTGCCTTGTGACATAGCAGGTGCCTTCGAGTGTCGCGGCGATTTCCGTGATTTTCAAAGGGTAGCCATGTAGTGCCGGTTCGCGTCCGTATGGGCATGTGGAGGTTTTCTGTCCCAAGAGGGTGGTGGGTGCCATCTGTCCTCCTGTCATGCCGTAGATGGCATTGTTGATGAAGATGATGACGATGTGCTCGCCACGGTTCAAGGCGTGAATGGTCTCGCAGGCTCCGATGCATGCGAGGTCGCCGTCGCCCTGGTATGTGAAGACGAGGCGGTCGGGCCATAGTCGCTTGATGCCGGTGGCGACGGCGGGTGCGCGTCCGTGGGCGGCTTCCTGCCAGTCGATGTCGATGTATTTGTAGGCGAAGACACCGCATCCCACGGGTGAGATGCCAACAGTCTTCTCCTCCATCCCCATGTCTTCTATCACTTCGGCGATGAGTTTGTGCACCACTCCGTGGGAGCATCCGGGGCAGTAGTGCATCGGTGTTTCGTTGAGGAGCGTCGGTTTCTTGTAAACCAGGTTCTCCGGACTGATGATATCGTTTGCTTCCATCATTTCATCAATTTTGTTTTCAATGCTTCCACAATCTCCTCCGGCTCCGGGACGATGCCGCCCAGGCGTCCGAAGTGTTCTACAGGCACTTTGCCGTTGATGGCAAGTTTCACGTCCTCCACCATCATTCCAGCGTTGATTTCAACCACGAGCACTCCCTTCTTGCCACGGGAATATTCGACGACCTCATTGGTGGGGAATGGCCACACGGTGATGGGGCGCAGCAGTCCCACCTTGAGGCCTTCTGCACGTGCGATTTCGATGGCTTTCTCTGAGATGCGTGCCGCGCTGCCGAAGGCTACGATGAGGTATTCTGCATCCTCGCAGTGCATGGTCTCGTATCTCACTTCCTTTTCGCGTATCTCCTGGTACTTGGCTTGTAGATGGAGGTTCCTCACTTCCATCGCCTCAGGTTTCAGTTCCAAAGAGGTGATGATGTTGGGTTTCCTGTCTTTCTTCTTTCCGAAGGAGGCCCATGGGCATTGCTCCATCACCTCTTCGTCGGTGCGGCGGGGCTTTTGTGGCGGCAGCACGATTTTCTCCATCATCTGTCCGATGATGCCATCGGAAAGGATCATGGCCGGGTTGCGGTACTTGAATGCCAGTTCGAAGGCGAGGTCTACGAAGTCGGCCATCTCCTGCACTGAAGAGGGGCATAACGTGATGACGTAATAGTCGCCGTTGCCACCTCCTCTTGTGGCTTGGAAATAGTCGCTCTGCGAGGGTTGGATGGTACCCAGTCCGGGACCACCGCGTTGCACGTTGACGAATACACCGGGCAGTTCGGCTCCAGCCAAATAGGCGATGCCTTCCTGCATCAGCGCCACACCCGGGCTTGATGATGATGTGAGAGCTCTCTTTCCAGCTCCTGCGGCTCCATAGACCATGTTGATGGATGCCACTTCGCTCTCTGCTTGCACCACCACCATTCCGGTGGTTTCCCAGGGTTTGAGTGCGCAGAGGGTTTCAATGACCTCGCTCTGCGGTGTGATGGGGTATCCGAAATACCCGTCGGCTCCACAGCGAATGGCGGCATACGCTATCGCCTCGTTGCCTTTCATTAGGATTGCTTCTTGCTCAGCCATCAGCTAATTCTCCATTTTTTTACGGTAGACAGTGATGCATCCGTCGGGGCATACGATGGCGCACGATGCGCAACCGATGCAGTTGTCGGGGTTGACAGCCTCGATGTAAGGGTATCCCGATACATTGACCTTCTTGTCAGCAAGTGCGATGACGCCTTTGTTGCAAGCTTCAATGCAGAGGGCGCAGCCTTTGCATCTATTCGTGTTTACCAAGATTTGACCTTTGATTTTACTCATAATAATCTATTTTTCACCTTCCGCGAAGCGGGAATGTTGTTAAGGGTTGTAGTAGTCCTTGTGATAGAAGTTGAGGATGTCGTCGAGCATCTCCTTGGCCTGTACTGCTGGACTTTCCGGGTCGAGTGCGATGGCCTCGAGGTAGTTGTTCAGCGCCATTTGCCAGTTGCCTTGGCGTCGGTATTCGTTGCCTTTCCGGTAGTATTCCTCAGCAGTCATCTTTTCTTGTTCCATCACTATTGGTAATATTCTTTTTTTGCAGCGGCGAGAGTGTTCTTCATCAGCGAACAGATGGTCATGGGCCCCACTCCGCCGGGGACGGGGGTGATCATCGATGCCTTGGCCGACACCTCGTCGAATTTCACGTCGCCGTTGAGCCGGTATCCGCTCTTGCGAGAGGGGTCTGGCACTCTCGTTGTACCCACGTCGATGACGACGGCTCCCTCACGCACCATGTCGGCGGTGACGAAGTCGGGGCGCCCTATGGCGGCGATGATGATGTCGGCCTGCCGGCATTCCTCCTTCAGTGTTGCGGAGTGGCTGTGGCATACGGTCACCGTAGAGTCGCCAAGATGCTTCTGCAGCATCAGTTGTGCCATGGGTTTTCCCACGATGTTGCTGCGCCCGAGCACGACGCATTTCTTTCCGCTGGTCTCCACGCCGTATCTGCGTAGGAGTGTGAGTATGCCGAGTGGCGTTGCGGAGATGAAGCAAGGCAGCCCGATGGCCATCCTTCCCACGTTGATGGGGTGGAATCCGTCGACATCCTTCTTGTAGTCGATGGCCATGATGACCTTCTGTTCGTCGATGTGCCGGGGGAGGGGTAGTTGTACGATGAATCCGTCGATGTCGGCGTCGGCATTGAGTTCCGCCACCTTGGAGAGCAGTTCCTCCTCCGTGACGTCGTCTTCGTAGCGGATGAGGGTTGATTTGAACCCGCAAGCTTCGCAGGCGAGCACCTTGTTTTTCACATAAGTCTCAGAGCCTCCGTCATGGCCTACCAGTATGGCGGCCAAATGGGGTTGTTTGCCACCGTCGGCGACGATTTGTCTCACTTCTTCGGCTATTTCCTGCTTGATGGCAGCAGCCGTGGCTTTTCCGTCTATGAGGGTCATGGCTTCTTGTTTCATTGTGGCATTTTGGGCATTTTCCCACGCATGGCACCCATCATCATGTTCATCTTGGAGGTGTTGGTCACTGCCTGCATCATCTTGCGTGTCTGGTCAAACTGCTTCAGAAGCTTGTTCACCTCCTGTATGGTGGTGCCTGAGCCTTTGGCGATGCGCATGCGGCGGCTGGAGTTGAGGATTTGTGGGTTGGCGCGTTCCTGGGGGGTCATGCTTTGTATGATGGCCTCGATGCTCTTGAAGGCGTTGTCGTCGATGTCCACGTCCTTGATGGCCTTGCCCACGCCGGGAATCATCGATGCGAGGTCTTTCAGGTTGCCCATCTTCTTGATTTGCTGGATTTGCGACATAAAGTCGTTGAAGTCGAACTTGTTTTTCTGTATCTTCTTCACCAACTCCTGAGCTTCTTTCTCGTCGTATAGCTGCTGTGCACGCTCCACGAGGCTCACTACGTCACCCATACCGAGGATGCGGTCTGCCATTCGTGCCGGGTGGAAGACATCGATGGCTTCCATCTTCTCTCCTGTGCCGATGAACTTGATGGGTTTGTTCACCACGGTGCGGATGGAGAGGGCGGCACCACCACGTGTGTCACCATCGAGTTTGGTGAGCACCACGCCGTCGAAGTCGAGTCTCTCGTTGAAGGTCTTGGCGGTGTTCACGGCGTCCTGGCCGGTCATGGAATCAACGACGAAGAGTGTCTCGTCGGGGTTGACGGCATTCTTCAGCTTCTCTATCTCACGCATCATGTCCTCGTCGATGGCGAGGCGTCCTGCTGTGTCGATGATGACGACGTCGCAGCCTTTGGCTTTCGCTTCGCGCAGGGCGTTGTTGGCGATGTCCACCACGTCCTTGTTGTCGGGCTCGCAATATACAGGAACGTCCACCTGTCCGCCAACCACTTGAAGCTGGTTGATGGCGGCAGGACGATAAACGTCGCAGGCGACGAGCATCGGCCGCTTGTGGTTCCTGGTCTTGAGCATGTTGGCAAGCTTGCCGCTGAAGGTTGTCTTACCTGAGCCTTGCAGTCCCGACATGAGGATGATGGCTGGTTTGCCTGTGAGGTTGAGTCCTACGGCTTCCCCTCCCATCAGCGTTGCCATCTCGTCGTGTACGAGTTTCACCAGCAACTGTCCAGGCTTCACGGCGGTGAGCACGTTCATGCCCAGAGCCTTCTCTTTCACGTCGTTGGTGAAGTTTTTCGCCACGTTGTAACTCACGTCGGCTTCCATCAGCGCCTTGCGGATGTCTTTCATCGTGGCTGCCACGTTGAGTTCGGTGATCTTTCCTTCACCTTTCAGGATTTTGAACGAGCGTTCCAGTCTCTCGCTTAAGTTTTCAAACATCTTTTTATTCTTCTATTTTTTTTCTTGAGTTTTCTATACAAACCATAGAGGCTATAGAGACTGTGGTGACTATAGAAACTATGGCATACTATGGGGATGCAAAATTAGGAAAAAAAAGGCAAATAATGGCTCTTTTGCGTGTTTTTTTGCACTAAAGGTGGTAAAAGGTGGTTTCGGAGTGATTGGAGTGGTCGGAGTAGTCATAGCTCCCATCTTGCGATGAGTGGCAGGTGGTCGCTGTATCCTCGATGATATCTTTTACCGACGAAAGTGCGGAAGGGTTGCACCCCGCCGTATTTCTCATCTTCTTCGATCAGGAAAGACACGTCAAGGATGAAGCAGTCGTGCATCCGGTTGTTGATGTCCTCGCTGACGAGGATGTGGTCGAGGCTTCCCCATCTGCCTTGGTGTTTGTAGGTGCCACGTGCGCCGTTCCTGCCTTTTGCGTTGCGTGAGACGTGCTTCATTTGGTGTTGCTCGATTATGTCCACCATGCCGCCGTCATCCAGGTCGTTGAAGTCACCTGCCACGACGATGTCAGCCCCGGGCGAGGTGTTGTGGATGGAGTCTATGGCCTCCACGATGCGCTGTGCCACGCGCATGCGGTAGGGTTGTGTTGCCTTGGCTCCACTCACGCGGCTTGGTGCATGTACGACGAATACGTGGAGGGTGTCTGTCACTCCTGTCAGCCCTTTGGCGTAAAGGATATCGCGTGTGGCGTGCTTGCCTTGAGGTGGTATGACACACAGGGCACGACTGTCGAGCAGGCGGAAGGAAAACGGTGAATATAGCAAAGCCACGTCGATGCCGCGTTCATCGTCTGAGTTGGTCATCACATACTGGTATCCTGCGTTGCGGAGGGGCGAGCGTGTGGTGAGGTCGTGCATCACGCTGTCGTTCTCCACCTCGGTCAATGCCACAAGGTCGGGGAGTGTCCATTCGTCGCCTTCTCCACCACAGGCTATGATTTCCTGGGCTATGCCGTTCACCTTGCGCCAATATTTTCCCTTATCCCACTTGCGAGTGCTGGTGGGAAGGAACTCATGATCGTTCTTCCCCTCGTCGTGTGTGTAGTCGAAGAGGTTCTCGCAGTTGAGTTCAACAAACGTGAACAGCGTGGCTAAGAGGATGCTGAGCATGGTGGTAGGGGGGCTTACCTGGTCGGAGTGGTCGGAGTGGTCTGAGTAATCGGAGTGGTCGGAGTGGTCTGAGTAATCTGAGTAATCGGAGTAATCGGAGTAATCGGAGTGGTCGGAGTGATAGGGGGGCGGAGTGGTCGGAGAATTGTGGGTGATCAATAAAAAGGCGGGTATGAATGGCAGGTAGAAAAAACCTCCCCGCGTAATTCACGCGGGGAGGTTGTGTATCAGAGATGTGATTGTTTATTCTGCTTCTTCATCCCAGAGGCTCTTCTTGGCGTCAGCACCTGCGCCGCCATCGCCGTCAGGACCGCCCCAACCAGCACCACTACCATCACCCATATCACCGATAACAGTGTCTGCCATGATGGCTTCGATCTTCATAGCTCTCACTTTGCAAGTGGGGTTGATATATGTCTTTTTCATTTTCTTTTTCGTTTTTAATTGTTAGACATGTTTGACAGGTTATTTAACAACCACTTTCTTGTTATTCACGATGTAGACGCCTC
This sequence comes from uncultured Prevotellaceae bacterium, assembly GCA_902786665.1. Lineage (GTDB taxonomy): Bacteria > Bacteroidota > Bacteroidia > Bacteroidales > Bacteroidaceae > Prevotella. Next base: position 50,891 of record CADADN010000046.1, read on the forward strand.
TTGGCAACTTGTTCATCACGTTCTCCGCCTTGCCCATGTAAGTGCCGTTCACGCTGTAGACGTCGCCAGTGACAATCTCTTTGCCATTGATGTTGATACCTTCGATGTCGGTAGCCTCGCCGTCAACAGAGAAGGTGAAGTTTGCTTCTCCTGCACCATACTCATATCCTGCAATCTCGAAATATCCGCGGAAAGCGTTGATCTTGGAGCTGCCAGTGGACACGAAGAATTTGTTGTCGCGGAGGAAGAGGCAGTTCTCAGGAACCTCGGTCTCAGCCTTGAGTGTACCGTACATGGTAGCGTAAACCTTACGCTGTTTGCCGACCTTGCCGTTGTCATATTCAATATATGCACTCTCTTCGTCGGCGTCAACCAGTACGTCCTTCACGATGAACTCGTCGATAGCTTTGCTGACCTTGATGACATAAGGATAATTCTTCATAAGACCTTCGTTTGCTGCGTCAACAGCTTCGAACTCAACTACGTAAGCATCTTTGTCATTGAAGTTATAGTCGATGAACTCAGCCACCTTGACGTCCTCGCCGAAAGCTTCTTTCACTTGGTCGCCAGTCATATCGAACGGCAGAGTGAGGGTTGACCAAACGTCCTTCTTGATGGTGCGCTGCACGGTCACGTCCTCAGGCATTTCGGAAGCCACGGGAATGTTGGGGTCGGTGTCAGCAAGAATTCTTGTGGTGTAAGGAATGACGTTGAGAGTCATGGTAATCGGGTTGCAGTGCCATGACTGACCGGTCTTCATATCGGCAAGCTCGCAGTGAGTGGTGGTGAAGGAATATTGACCCTCTGCCACATTCTCGTCACACTCTACATAGAAGGTGAACAGTTCGAGTCCTTCACCTGTCGGCATGTCGTCAGTTGCCATCTGGAAGCCCATATAGCAGCATGTTGGTGCGTTTTCCTCACCATTGTCATACCTCTCGCTGGTCTTCAATTCCATTTCAGGGTTGTGAGCTGCGAGTTCAGGACCCAGTTTTCCAACTGCGCCGTCAACCACACCTCTTTTGAATCCGTCGGGGAGCACGAATTCCACTTGGAATCCTCTAAAGATTTGGGTTGCACCTGCATTGTAGTAGACTGTAACGGCAACCGTTTTGCTCGGCATCACGTCAACACTCTCTACTTGGTAGTAGATGTCACCTTCAGCTGGATCATAAGCAGCTGGTTCGTTTTGAGCCATCATGTTGCCCGTGAAGGCAAAGAGGCACATTGCAAATAATAGTAGTTTCTTTTTCATATCTTAAAAGTTTTGATAATAATGTATCGTGACCTGTTGGTGTGCTTGTAGTTTTAGGTGATATATATAAGAAAACTGTTTGCCTCGGGTCGTTATAAAACCTTTGGCGGTGCAAATATAAGAAAAATTTTTCATTCACCAATTTTTTTCCCCATTATTTTCACAAAAAAAGTGAAAAAAAAGTTTGGATTAGTTTTTTTCGCGCTCAATTTTGTATATTTCTTGCATTCTCGCTTAAGATTGTCATTTTTGCCTTTTTGTGTCGAGGTCAAGGTCGCGTTTCACGTTGGCCCTGATTTTGGTGAGGTATGCTGCCATTCCGTCTGCATCCTTGTTGTCGATGATCTGGAGAAGTTCCTTCAGTTCGGTGCGTATCTGTGCCACCTGGTCATGGGTGTATGGGTTGAAGAGGATTTCCTGCAAGAGGTAGTCGTCTTCGGTGAGCACGCCTTTTGCTATGCGCATGTGTCTTTTGAAGGTGGTGCCAGGAGCGTCCTGGTGTTTCATCACGGCAGCGAAGACGAAAGTGCTCACGAAGGGGATGCTGAGTGAGTAGGCCACGGTGCGGTCGTGCTCTTCAAAGGTGTACTCATAGATGTTGAGGTCAAGCCTGCGGTAGAGGTCCTTGAAGAAGATTCTTCCCATGTAGTCACCCTCGCTGATGATGATGGCGTTCTCCTCGGAGAGTTGTTGGAGGTTGGCGAAGGTGGGTCCGAACATGGGGTGTGTGGAGACATATCGTCTTCCCGACTTCTCGTAGTATTCCTTCAGCCCCGTCTTCACTGATGCGATGTCGCTGATGATGCAGTCGGCGGGAAGGTAGGGCGTCACCTCGTCGAAGGCCGGGATGGTGTATTTCACGGTGACGGCGTTGATGACCAATTCCGGACTGAATTCTTTTATCTCTTCCAACTTGGTGAACCGTTGCGTGTTGTAGGTGAACCTCATGCGTTTCGGGTCTTTCTCATACACGGCGGTTTCATGGTCGAAACTCAGCAGGTCGAGGAAGAAACTCCCCATTTTCCCTGCTCCCAATACCAATATTCTCATGTCTTTTGTTATTTTATTTGGAGTTTGCGGAATAACGAAAAAATGAAAATTGCGGAATAACGTTATAACGGAATAACGTTATAACGAAATAACGGAATAACGAAATAACGAAATAACGAAATCCTCAACAGCTTCTTCCATTATCAATCTTTCCTGCTCAATATTTCCATCTGTTGCCTGACGCTCTCCTCGTGTACGCTTTCGAAGACTTTTTTCACGAATTCAGAGCCCATGCCGCAGAGTGCTCCTTGTGCGCCTCGCTTGTCAAGGATTTCTCCGTATCTGGTGGGTTGCAGCACGGTCATGTTGTGCTCCTTCTTGTACTGGCCTATTTCGCGGCAGACGCGCATTCTCTTGGCGAGGAGGTCCATCAGTTGGTTGTCCAGTTCATCGATTTGCTTTCGCAGTTCGTGAATGCCCTCCGTGGTGACCTTCTCGTCGCGTATGACGAGCAGCGAGAGGATGTAGTCGAGGATGTCGGGTGTGACTTGTTGCTTGGCGTCGCTCCATGCCCTGTCGGGGTCGCAGTGTGACTCTACGAGCAGTCCGTCGAACCCGAGGTCCATTGCCTGCTGGCATAGCGGGGCTACTAGTTCCCGCCTTCCTCCGATGTGGCTGGGGTCGCAGATGATGGGCAGGTTGGGGATGCGGCGCCTCAGTTCGATGGGAATCTGCCACATGGGGAGGTTCCTGTATATTTTCTTGTCATAGCTGGAGAATCCCCGATGCACGGCGGCGAGTTTCTTGACCCCGGCTTGGTTGATGCGTTCCAAGGCCCCGATCCACAGTTCGAGGTCGGGGTTGACGGGATTTTTCACCAAAACGGGTTTTTCCACTCCTTTTAGTGAGTCGGCGAGTGCCTGCATGGCAAAGGGGTTGGCAGAGGTGCGTGCACCAATCCAAAGGATGTCGATGTCGTATTCGAGGGCTATCCTGACATGCTCGGGCGTTGCCACTTCCGTTGCGACGAGCATTCCAGTCTCGTTCTTCACGCGTTTGAGCCATGGCATGGCTTTTTCTCCTTGTCCCTCGAATCCTCCGGGCTTGGTTCTTGGTTTCCACACGCCGGCCCTGAACATGTGGCATCCTTTCATGGCCAGTTGCGTGGCGGTGGTCATCACTTGCTCTTCGGTTTCTGCCGAGCATGGTCCTGCGATTACTATTGGGCGTTCATGGTCGCTGGGGAGGTGTAGTGGTTGAAGGTTGAGTTCCATTGTCTTTTCTTTTTGGTGTATGTTGTGGTGGGTTGTCAGATTGTGGTGCGTATTCTTTCGAGAGCCTCTCTCATCTTCTCTTCCTTGGCGCAGAGCGAGATGCGGATGTATCGTTTTCCGTTGGAACCGAAGATGAATCCTGGCGTGATGAATACCCTTGCTTCATGGAGCACACGTTCGGTGAGTTGCTCCACGTCGTCGTAGGTGTCGGGAATCTTCCCCCAGAGGAACATGCCCACCTGTCGTGGGTCGAAGGTGCATTGGAGTGTTCGCATGATGTCCTCAGCGATGGCCCTGCGTCGTGCGTAGATGTTGCGGTTATACTCCTGGTGCCATTCGCCGTCGTTGGCATAGGCTTGAGCGGCAGCGAGTTGTATGCCACGGAATGTTCCGCTGTCGATGTTGCTTTTCACCTTGAGAATCCATGAGATGAAAGTGGCGTTGGTGGCGCAGAGTCCCACGCGCCATCCAGGCATGTTGTGGCTCTTGCTCATGGAGTTGAACTCTATGCAGTGGTCCTTTGCACCTTCCACTTGCAGCAGCGACTTGGGTTCCTTGTTGAGGATGAAGGAGTAGGGGTTGTCGTTGACGACGACGATGCCTTTCCTCTTTGCGAAATCGACGAGCCTTTCGTAGGTTTCCATCCTGGCATCGCCTCCTGTGGGCATGTTGGGGTAGTTGGTCCACATCAGTTTCACACCTTCAAGGTCCATTTGCTCCAGTTCGTCGAAGTCGGGTTGCCAGGCATTGTCCTCCCGTAGGTTGTAGTTGACGATTCGTGCGCCGAGTATTTTGCTCAGCGAGGTGTAGGTGGGGTATCCCGGGTTGGGCACCAACACGCCGTCGCCGGGGTTGACGAATGCGAGTGTGACGTGCAGGATGCCTTCCTTGCTTCCGATGAGGGGTAGTATCTCGGTGGCCGGGTCGAGGTTCACGTCGTACCACCTTTTATAAAACGAGGCCATGGCCTGTCGCAGTTCCGGCGTACCCATGGTGGGTTGGTATCCGTGTGTGTCGTGGCGTCGTGCCACTTGGCACAGGGTGTCGATGGTTTCTTCCGACGGTGGCATGTCGGGGCTTCCTATGGCGAGGCTGATGATGTCGCGCCCCTCGGCGTTGAGCCGGGCCACTTCCTTCAGTTTCCGGCTGAAATAATATTCCTGCACCAGGCTGAGCCGTTCGGCCGGCACAATGTTAACTGGTCTGTCTTCCTGTTTCATATTCTCCTAATATTTTCAGTTCTTTGGTCAGTGGGGTGATGGCGTCGATGCTCTGCCTGTAGCGTGTGAGGTTGTTGTAGGTGACATCCACGTAGAAGAGGTATTCCCACTCATGGCCTATGATGGGCAGCGACTGTATCTTGGTCATGTTGATGTTGTAGAACGAGAGGATGGTGAGTACCTTCGACAGCGACCCTTCCTCATGGGGTAGTGAGAAGACGATGCTCGACTTGTTCGACTTTTCCAATGGCCTCAGGAAGTCGGCCTTCCGTGGGTCGCACACCACGAGGAAGCGCGTGAAATTGTGTTTGTTGTCCTCGATGGAGTCCTCAAGAATCTTCATGCCGTGCAGCCGGGCAGCCTCGGCATGGCAGATGGCGGCCTTCCCTCGCAGTTGGCGGGTCATGATCTCCTCTGCCGCGCCGGCGGTGTCCTCAGTCTCCACGGCTTTGAGCGCGGGATGCTTGGCGAGGAACTGTCGGCACTGCATCAGTGCCACGGGATGTGAGTGTATCTCGTCGAGGCTGTCCCAGTCGTCCTCCGGCAGGCAGCAGATGCAGTGCTTGATGTGCAGCTTGTGCTCTCCCACCACCGTGGTGCCTGAGTCGCGAAGCAGCTCGTAATTGTGGAGAAGGCTTCCGGCGATGGTGTTCTCTATGGCGGTGAGCCCGATGATGGTGGGGTCGAGGCGGATGTGTTCGTACACTTCCTCGAATGTTGAGCAGCAGATGATTTGCATCTGCTCTCCCTCGAAAAACAGGTGGGCTGCGATGTCGTGGAACGACCCTATGCGGCCCTGGATGGCGATTCTCTTCATATCGTTCTTTTGGCACCTTCCCTTCCAGGTGCTTTGGTTGTTGTTGCTTTATAAAACAAACATTCCCGCCTCTTGTTTGAAGCGGGAAACGATGCAGGCCTCAGGCCTTTTAGGAGTGATGTCGGAATCTACACACAATTTCCCGCTTCGCAACAATTTGCAAAGTAGAAATAAAAGTAATAATATGCGTTGAAAATTCTCATTTTGTCACTCTTTTGTTGTTGTGGGTGCAAAATTATAACTTTTTCTTGACTTTCAAAAACATTTTGCCGTTTTTTTTACTGAAATGTGATTTTTAGCGTCTTTGTCGTATGATACAGCTCACTCACGGGATGTGTCAGGAGTATGTGATTGCCACACCTTATTTATATATGAATCACAAAAATCATAAATACTATAGATACTATAGAGTCTATGGAGCCTATAAAAGCCAGGGGGCTCCTTTTTCAATTTTCAAAGTATTTTTAATTTTTTTTCGCATGCGAGATGTTTTTCTTGTAATGGAATTGTTGTACTTTTGCAGCGACCACCATCCGAAGAAGCTTGCCCTGATGTGTGAAAGTGAAGGATGGCGACTTATGTCGAAAATAGCATTTGAAAGAAAGGAGAATTGGAAATGAGAAGATTGATGACGATGTTGCTGCTTGCCTTGCTGACCTTTTGCGGGGTAAGTGCGCAGATGACGAAGAAGCCCACCGGCAAGGGGCCGTTCAAGGAGCGCGTGACCAATTTGTGGCATCTTTCCAAAGATGCGATAGGCGGTGTGGTAACCAAGGTTCAAGACACTTTTGAGACGGAAAACTCCGGCTTGCATCGCGTGAACGGCAAGTATTACATGCACTTGTATGACACCAACATCTACAAAGGCGCCGACAGTGCTGAGTTGTGTGCCTTGTGTCGCAAAGAGTTTGAAAAGAAATACCCGGCGATGCCCATCAAGTCTGTGGTGATTCCCCAGACGGACTGGGAGACCAGCACCGTGGAGGTTGACGGTCTTGTGGAAGGCTATGCCCAGACGCTGTATTGCTACATCATCGCCAAGGATGGCAATGAAGGCTTTGTCAATGCGAAGTTCGTCTTCGAGCGTCAGAGGAAAGTGGGCGAGTCCACCATGGACAATCGTGTGAAATGGCCCCTTTGGATGCGCACCGACGTGCTCACCAACGAGGTCTATGGGAAGTTGCTCAAGAAATGAAATCATCCCCTGGCTGGCATGCCAGCCAGGGAAACATCAACCTGAAATCTTATGGGATTCCTGAAGTCATTTTTCGGAGGCAAGGATGAAAGCCCCGAGGAGAAGAAAGAGAGAGAGGATGCACGCAATTTCGACGTGCTCAAGACCGATGGCGTGCACTCCCTACGCATGGGGAGAGGCGAACATGCCGTCATGTGTTTCACTAAAGCCTTGGAAATCAAGGACGACCTGGAGACCCGCGACTATCTCTCGCAAGCCTTCATCCGCTGTGACAAGTTGCCTGAGGCAAGAAAACAACTCGAAATACTGGCAGAGGCTGAACCCGACAATGTCCGCATCCTCCTTGTGATGGCAAGGGTGGACTATATGATGGAAGACTACGCCGCCATGGCCATGGTGTGCGAGAAAGCCACCCTTATCGACAACGAGAATGCCGAGGTGATGTTCCTTTATGCAAGGGCCATGAAAGGTCAGCATGACTTGGTGAATGCCGTGGCCATGTATACCAAGGCCATCATGCTCAACGAGCATTTTGCCGACGCCTATCTTGAACGGGGAAGGCTCCTTTTGGAGATGGGCGACGTTGAAGGTGCCGAGGAGGATGCCAACCTCCTTGTGGAGGCTGCTCCTGATGCCGAGGAGGTGCTGCTTTTCAAGGCCGAAGTCCTGGTGGCCCAGAAACGGCAGTCGGAAGCCATCGCCGTCTACGACAAGGCCATCGAGGGCAATCCTTTCTGCGTCGCCGCATTGAAAGGCCGTGGGGCGTTGCGCCTCGCCATAGGCGACAAGGAAGGTGCGGAGAGCGACATGCGCCAACTGCTGGAGGTCGACCCGGCCGCCCTCGACCACATCAACGGACAGTTTGAGGGGTGACCCTCTTTTTTCACCATAACCCAATACCCCATGAAGACAAGAAGCAGCGTCTATCAAATCGAGAAGGAGATGCCCTGGCAAGACGCCGGACCAGGCATCAAGAGGCAAATCATGGCCTATGACGGCCAATTGATGATGGTAAAGGTGCAGTTTGAGACTGGAGCAGTGGGTACGCCTCACACCCATTATCACAGCCAAGCCACCTATGTGGCCAGCGGAAGGTTCATGCTCACCATCGGCGAGAGCCGGCGCGAATTAGGCCCCGGTGACGGCTATTATGTGGAGCCCGACATGTTGCACGGGTGCGAGTGCCTGGAGGACGGCGTGCTTATCGACACCTTCAGCCCCATGCGGCAGGACTTCCTGTGAGGGAAGAGGAGGCATAAGCCTTTAGGGGCCCCTAAAGCCCCTAAGGTCCTTAAAGTCCTTAAAGTCCTTAAAGTCCCTAAAGTCCCTAAAGTCCTTAAAGTCCTTAAAGTCCCTAAAGTCCTTAAAGACCCTAAAGACCCTAAAGACCCTAAAGCCCTTAAAGACCCTAAAGATCCTAAAGACCCTAAAGCCCTTAAAGACCCTAAGGACCTTAAAGCTTTATGGGCTTACAATGGCTGTAAAGATGGTTTTTTCAGACAAAAATCATTCAAGTCGGACGATAATTTCCATTTTTTTTTGTTTTTCTTCGATTTTGCCGTATATTTGCATTAAAATGCGAGATATGCGGTACGGTGAGGTGTTGGCTTTGTCCATGGATGCCCGCCCTTTCTCACATGACGTTATAAATACCTAATGGATTATGCAGACAAATTGCCATTTTTCGGTCTTCGTACACGAACAAGCCAAGATCTTGGGCGACAAGCCTGTTCTCACCTATCGAGACTTTGGTAGTAGGGAGTGGAAGTCGGTGTCGTGGAACCAATTCTCCGGCATCGTCAAGCAAGTGTCAAGCGCACTTCTCAACCTGGGTGTCAAGGTACAGGAAAACATCGGCGTGTTCTCGCAAAATGCGGTGCAGTATCTGTATACCGACTTCGGAGCCTTTGGCGTGAGGGCGGTCACCGTGCCTTTCTATGCCACGAGCAGCGAGGAGCAAATCCGCTTCATGATTGCAGATGCCGAGGTGCGCATCCTCTTCGTAGGAGAGCAGGAGCAATACGACAAGGCTCACCGCATCTTCCCGCAATGTCCCTCATTGGAGCGCATCATCATCTACGACAAGGCAGTGAACATGGCGCCAGGAGACCCCAACGCCATCTATTTCGACGAATTCCTCAAACTGGGTGAGAACCTGCCCAGGCAGACCGAGGTGGAGAAACGATGCCAGGAGGCTACGATGGACGACATCGCAAACATCCTCTACACCAGCGGCACCACCGGCGACAGCAAGGGCGTCATCCTCACACACGGGCAATACCATGCTGCCATGGAGGCCAATCACAAGACCGTTCCCGTGGATGAGAAGGATGTGGTGATGAACTTCCTCCCATACACCCATGTGTTTGAGAGAGGGTGGGCCATACTCTGCCTCACCGTGGGAGCAAGGCTCGTCATCAACACCTATCCCAAGGAGATACAGGAAACGTTGCGTGAGATACACCCCACTTGCATGAGTTCAGTGCCTCGTTTCTGGGAGAAGGTCTTCGTGGGAGTGAAGGCGAAAGTGGAAAAGTCGAGCGGTGCCAAGCGTGCACTCTTCAACAAAGCACTCTCCGTGGGGCGTCGATACAATGTGGAATACCTGAGCAATGGCAGGAGGCCGCCCCTCCACTTGCAGTTGGAGTATACGTTCTTCAACAAGACCGTCTTCAGCCTGATTCGGAAGGAATTGGGCTTGGAGAACGCCCATTTCTTCCCCACGGCAGGAGCCACCGTCTCACCGGAGGTGGAAGAGTTCGTGCATTCCATAGGCATCGGCATGATGGTGGGATATGGACTCACCGAAAGCCTAGCCACCGTCTCCCACGACCATTACAACGCACCTTACACCATAGGGTCGGTGGGAAGGCCGCTCGACTCCGTGGAGGTGAAGATAGGTGAGAACGACGAAATCCTGCTTCGTGGTGCCACCATCACCAAGGGTTATTACAAGCGAGAGGCACTCACCGCCGCCGCTTTCGACGAGGATGGCTTCTTCCACACCGGAGATGCCGGATATATGAGAGGCGGGGAATTGTTCCTCAAGGAGCGCATCAAGGACCTCTTCAAAACCTCCAACGGCAAATACATCGCACCGCAGATGATAGAGTCGAAACTCCTGGTGGACAAGTTCGTGGAGCAAATCGCCGTCATCGCCGACCAGAGAAAATTCGTCTCCGCACTCATCGTACCCAATTTCGCACTTCTCGAGGAATATGCACGCGACAACGGCATCAAGGTCGACAGTCCGGAGGCGCTCTGCCGAAACCCCAAGGTGCAGGCCATGATGACAGAGAGGATGGAAACCTTGCAACAAGGTCTTGCCAGTTACGAGCGCATCAAGAGGTTCACGCTTCTTCCGAAGCCTTTCAGCATGGAAAATGGTGAATTGACTAATACTTTGAAAATCAGGAGAAACGTCCTTCTCAAAAACTACGCCTCAGAGATAGAGGCCATGTACCAAGAGTAAACGAAAGAAAGAAAATGATAACCAGCGACCAACTGAAGGATGTGCTTGAGCGTGCCGACGCGTTGCACAGATACCTTGAGATAGACAAGAAGAAGATAGAATACGAGGAGGAAGACTTGCGCACACAGGCCCCCGACTTCTGGGACGACCCCAAGCGAGCGCAAGAGCAGATGAAGAAAGTGAAAGGCATCAAGAAATGGCTCGATGGCTACAAGGACGTTCGCGACAAGGCCGACGAGCTGCAACTCGCATTTGACTTCTATCACGACGACATGGTCACCGAGGACGAGGTCGACAACGACTACGCCCTCGCCGTGAAAGCCATAGAGGAACTTGAGCTGCGCAACATGCTGCGTCAGAAGGAAGACCCCATGGACTGCGTGCTAAAAATCAACAGCGGCGCCGGAGGCACAGAGAGCCAGGACTGGGCACAGATGCTCATGCGCATGTACATGCGATGGGCTGAGGCCCATGGCCACAAGGTGACGGTGAGCAACTTGCAGGACGGCGACGAGGCAGGCATCAAGAGTGTCACCATGGAGATAGAGGGTGGCGACAGCGCCTACGGCTTCCTCAAGAGCGAGAGTGGCGTCCACCGCCTCGTGAGGGTGTCGCCATTCAATGCACAAGGGAAGCGGATGACCAGCTTTGCCAGCGTCTTCGTCTCACCGCTCGTCGACGATACCATAGAGGTGTATGTCGATCCCTCGAAAGTGTCGTGGGACCTTTTCAGAAGCGGAGGCGCAGGAGGTCAGAATGTCAACAAGGTGGAGACGGGCGTACGTCTGAGATACCAGTATGTCGACCCTGACACGGGTGAGGAAGAGGAAATCCTCATCGAGAACACCGAGAGCCGCAAGCAGTTGGAAAACCGCAACAATGCCATGCGCCTTCTCAAGTCGCAACTCTACGACCGTGCCATGAAAAAACGTCTGGAGGCCCAGGCGAAGATCGAGGCCGGGAAGAAAAAGATAGAGTGGGGGAGCCAGATTAGAAGTTATGTCTTCGACGACCGTCGTGTCAAAGACCACCGCACCAATTACCAGACCACCGATGTCGATGGCGTGATGGACGGAAAAATCGATGGCTTCATCAAGGCTTATCTCATGGAATTCCCCGTCAATGAAGAACAATAGGGGAGTGGTAACGAAATCAAGGAACAACCATAAAAACAACATCAATTATGTCAAAGAAATTAAACAAAAAGCGTCAGGCTTACGTTGAGAAACAAGAGAAACAAGGACAGAAGGTAGTGCTATGGATCATGGTGGGTTTGATTATCCTGGCTCTTGCCTATGCTTTCTACGCCATCAACAATATGTTTTGACCGTAGTAGGTTATGAGTGGATTTGAGATAGAACGGAAGTTCCTCGTTTACAAAGACAGGGACTTCAAAAGTCATGCCTTCTCGTCAAGTCGTATCAAGCAGGGCTATATCCCCGCAAAAGGTGCCACGGTAAGGGTGCGCATCAGAGACGACAAGGGATACCTTACCATCAAGGCACCCTCTGTTGATGGAAGCCTGAAACGATACGAGTTTGAGAAGGAAATCACGCTCGAAGAGGCAGAGCAACTGTTCCGCCTTTGTGAGAAGGGTGTCATCGACAAGACCCGCTACCTGGTAAAGAGTGGCGACCATGTCTTCGAGGTGGACGAGTTCTATGGCGACAATGAGGGCTTGGTGATAGCAGAAGTGGAGCTGGGGAGTGAGGATGAGCCTTTTGAGAAACCCGACTTCGTCGGCATGGAGGTGACTCGCGACCGTCGCTTCACCAACAAGAACCTGCGCTTGGTTCCCTATCTCATCTGGCGCGGCTCCGTACCCGAAGAATTCCGATAGCAAGAGCCAGCGTGGCGCCGGTGGCGTTGGCTGCAAAGTCGAGCCATTCCCCGCTGCGTCGGCCTCCGGTGCAAGTGGCTTGCAAAATCTCTATCAAGCCGCTCATCACGATGGGCGACACCCATGCCAGCAGTAGCACCTTCCACCACTCCACACGGCGGTGACGGCGCAGGTATTCCTCCCAGATGACGGTGCAGGTGAGCAGATACATCGCGATGTGTGTCCACTTGTCTATGAACGCCACGTCGTCCAACGGGGTTTCTGGAGGCGTGAAGAAACACAGGTACCAGATGATGGCTATCAACACGCATGAAAAGGGGTAGTGGGTGACCAGGTGTATGAGGTATCGCATCTTTCTTGATTATAATCATGCAAAAGTAATTCTTTTTATTGAAAATTGAAAATCGAAAATCGAAAATTGGCCTCCGGCCGAAGTTGCTCACGCTCGGCAGACTACAAGCATGCTTGGTCTGCCCTCGCTCAATCGCAACTTTGAAAATTGAAAAATCAGCGAAGCTAAAATTGAAAATTGGATGGCGAAGTTTTCGAAGTTACGAAGGAGAAGGAGCTGGAGCTGGAAGTGAGGGGAGTAAATTCTCCAACTTGGTATAATTTCTTTATCTGCTTTAATTACGGAAAGAGTTCACAAGGGTAAGATATGTCGAAAACAACAGAAAGAGCCAGTTTTGGTAGCAAGTTGGGGGTGGTGCTGGCCACGGCTGGTTCTGCCGTGGGGCTCGGCAACATATGGCGCTTCCCATATATGACAGGTGAGAATGGAGGTGCAGCCTTCATCATCGTCTACATCGTCTGCGTGCTCATGTTGGGCATACCTTGCATGGTGAGCGAATTCATCATCGGGCGGCATGGGGCAGCCAACACGGCGAGGGCCTACGACCGCATGGCTGGGGGTAGTCCATGGAAATGTGTGGGATATCTCGGCGTACTGACAGGGTTCCTCATCTCCGGCTACTATGCCGTGGTGTCTGGCTGGTGCCTGCAGTATGTATTTGGCTCCGCAGTGGGAACACTCAACGGAGACGCCGCACACGTGACGAACTATTTCAAGGAGTTCTCTTCCCACCCGGTGAAGCCCATCATCACCACTGTGGCGTTCCTCGCCATCACCCATTTCATCATCGTACGTGGCGTGCGCAACGGCATAGAAAGGATGTCGAAGTTGATGATGCCGCTGCTGTTCATCCTGCTTTTGGTGCTTGTGGTGGCATCGTGTCTCCTCCCTGGAGCGGGTAAAGGCATCTCCTTCCTTTTCAACCCCGATTTCGGAAAAATGAACAGGGGGATGTTTCTTGGAGCCTTGGGGCAGTCGTTCTATTCCCTAAGCATCGCCATGGGGTGCATCTGCACCTACGCCTCCTATTTCTCGAGACATACCAATCTCTTCAAGTCTGCATTGCAAATCAGTCTGGTGGACTGCCTCGTGGCCATTCTCGCCGGACTGATGATTTTCCCTGCGGCATTCTCCGTAGGCGTGGCTCCCGACTCTGGTGCCTCCCTTGTGTTCATCACCCTGCCCAATGTGTTCCAGCAGGCCTTCGCATCCATGCCGGTGCTGGGTGTCGTGGTGTCTGTATTGTTCTACGTCCTGCTCTCCGTGGCGGCCCTCACGTCGCTCATCTCCCTGCATGAAGTGAGCACAGCCTTCCTTCAGGAGGAGATGAAGGTGTCGCGGTCGAGGGCTGCAGTGATGGTGACGGTCGCCTGCATGGTGATGGGGGTGTTCTGTTCGCTCTCCTTGGGAGCCTGGGATGGCTTGAGTCTCTTCGGCAAGTCGCTGTTCGACATCTTCGACTATGTCACCGGTCAAATCTTCCTGCCCGTCGGAGGTCTGCTCACCTGCATCTTCCTGGGCTGGGTGGCTCCGAAGCAGGTCGTGCGCGACGAGTTCACCAACTGGGGCACGTTGAAGGGCACTTTCTTCCAGATATATCTTTTCTGCGTGCGCTTCATCTGCCCTTTGAGCATCCTGCTCATCTTCCTTCACCAACTGGATCTCATCTAAGCAAATTGGAATATGGCGAAGCACGAACATGCAAGGGGCAGCTTCGGTTCGAAGATGGGCATCATCCTCGCCACGGCGGGCTCTGCCGTGGGGTTGGGCAACATCTGGCGATTTCCCTATATGACGGGGGTGAACGGTGGTGCCGCCTTCATACTCATCTATTTCTTCTGCGTGTTCATCCTTGGCATCTCTGGCATGGTGGCTGAGTTTGTCGTGGGGCGTCATTCTGGCTCCAATGCCGCAAAGGCGTATGACAAGTTGGCCGGACGCACCCCTTGGCGTGTCATTGGATACCTCGGCGTGGTCACCTCGATGATCATACTCGGCTTCTATGCCGTGGTCGCCGGCTGGTGCCTGCAATATCTCCTGGCATCCATAGTGGGACATCTCAACGGGGATGCCGACTACGTGTTGGCTTATTTCCAAGACTTCTCAAGCAATCCTTGGAAACCCGTGTTGTGGGCGGTGGCGTTCATCGTTGCCACACATGTCGTGGTGGCACGCGGTGTGCGCAATGGCATAGAGAAGGCCTCCAAACTCCTCATGCCCACGCTTTTCGTGCTGCTACTGGTCATCATCGTGGCATCGTGCATGCTGCCGGGGGCGATGAAGGGTGTGCGTTTCCTTTTCCACCCCGATTTTTCCAAGGTCACGCACAGCGTGTTTCTCGAGGCCTTGGGACAGGCATTCTTCTCACTCAGCCTTGGTACGGCGTGCCTGTGCACCTACGCCTCTTACTTCAAGCGTGAGACGAATTTGGTGGGTTCGGCGGTGCAGATTGCGCTGATCGACTCCTTCATCGCCATCCTCGCCGGACTGATGATTTTCCCAGCTGCATTTTCGGTGGGTGTCGCACCCGACTCGGGGCCTTCGCTCATCTTCATCACATTGCCCAATGTGTTCAACGAGGCGTTCGCCAACATGCCGGCACTGGGATATGTCATCTCCATCCTTTTCTATGCGTTGCTTGCCCTGGCAGCCCTCACTTCCACCATCTCCATGCATGAGATTGGGACGGCATTCTTCCATGAGGAAATGCACATCTCACGCAACGCCGGGGCGTGGGTCGTCACTATCTGTTGCAGCGTCATCGCAGTCTTCTGCTCGCTTTCGCAAGGCATGTTGTCTTCAGCCAAGGTGATGGGAATGAACATCCTCGATGCGTGCGATGCATTGACAGCCCAGGTGTTGTTGCCATTAGGTTCGCTGCTCACCTGCTTGTTCGTGGGGTGGTATGTGCCAAAAAAGGTGGTACGTGACCAGGTCACCAATTGGGACACACTGCCCGCCACGACCTACAAGGTGTTCCTCTTCTTCGTACGCTTCGTATGCCCCATCTGCATCATTGCAGTGTTCCTGCATCAATTGGGGGTGGTGTAAGTGGAGTTGAAGGGGAGTTTTTTAGGAGTTAAAGAGGAGGGTTAAATAATTAATAATTTATAATTTATAATTAACAATTAACAAAAGGAGTTAAAGGGACATATGTTCACTTTTGGGAGTCAAAGAGGCATATGTTTACTTGTAGTTCCATTTTTACTTGGTTGACTTTTTACAAGTCCCTACGCCACATATCACTATTTTTCAATATTGTAAAAGTTATATACCTGTTTTCACCATGTTCAAGGAATTCTTCTATTTTCCCAAGTCCGACCGCAAGGCCATCCTTGTGGCGTTGACTGTCGCGGTGATGGCCGTCGTTGGCATCTGGCTTGTGGGAAAGGGCAATGATGCCACTGAGGGTGGTGAACCTGTCGGTGAAGGTGATGTGAATGTAGATGTGGCCACCGGCCAAGGTGCCGAAGGTTATGCCGTGGAAGGGCGTGAGGTGAGACTTGCGCCTTTCGACCCCAATCTTGCGGACAGTACGCAGTTGCTCTCCTTGGGCCTCCAGCCTTGGCAAGTGAAGAACATCCTGAAATACAGGGCAAAGGGTGGGGTGTTCCGTCAACCCACTGACTTTGCCAGGGTGTACGGACTCACAGTGAAACAATATCGTGAATTGGAGCCCTATATCAGGATTTCGACCGACTTCCGCCCTGCCGCCGACGTTTATGGGAACCATTCTCATAGGCAAAGCTACCCGTCAAGGGGTGACTATGCACAGAGGGGTGGCTCTTCTTCTGGTTACACACCATGGGAACATTCATCCAACGACGCTACACCTTCCTATACGAGAGATACTCTGATGTATCCCGTCAAACTCAAGGCGGGGGAGCATATCGACCTCAACAGGGCAGACACCACAGCACTCAAAAAAGTGCCGGGCATAGGGAGTTATTATGCCAGGAAAGTGGTGTCGTACAGGGAGAATCTGGGAGGATTCTGCTCCACCAACCAACTCTTGGAGATTGAGGGCTTTCCACAGGAGGCTACCGGCTTCTTCGTCCTCAAACCTTCGGATGTGAGGAAACTCAACGTCAACCATCTCACTCTTGCACAACTGCGCAAGCATCCTTATATCAATTTTTATATGGCAAAGGCCATCGTCGACCGTGTCAGGCTCAAGGGGCCGCTCCATTCTCTCGACGAACTTTCCCTCCTCCCTGACTTCACACCAGAAGTCATCAACAAACTCGCCCCCTACGTGGAGTTTTAGAAATGAAAAAACCGCCACCTTTCCTCACGGGTTGGTGACGGCCATTCCTAAAACATCTTTTGTTCAAACCTTTACTTACACTTATTGCAATGCTGATTCCAACTACAAATATATAACGGAAATCAAAAATCTATCACCTTAATTGGGTTAAATTTTGTTAAATTTACACTATTAAGGAAATTGGACCTCATTTTCAGGGGGTTGAAACCTTGGTTATCTATTCCTTGGAGTGGTCGGAGTGGTCGGAGTGACCGGAATGGTCGGAGTAATCGGAGTAATCAGAATGGTCGGAGTAATCGGAGTAATCGGAATGGTCGGAGTGACCGGATGGTGCAGGGGGTGTGTAGCTAATTGCTGAAATGTTTTTCATACATGCTATGTGAGGATTGCAGCGCAGGATTCGAACCTGCGCCCGACTGTTTAGAAGACAGCAACTCTATCCACTGAGTTAAATCCCCGAGAATTTGGTCGAGATTGTGGGATTCGAACCCACGCCCCTCGGTTTAAAAGACCGATGCTCTACCTCCTGAGCTAAATCCCGAATTAAATCCATCCTTTATCATATTGAGCATCGTATCAGATTCGAACTGACCTCTGGAGAATGGCGATCTCCTTATGCTTTCCACTACACCAACGATGCAACTTTTCTTTTGTGGCGGGAATAGATGGAATCGAACCATCACCTGGTGGTTAATAGCCACCTGCTCGACCTTCGAGCTACATCCCCATTCTATCTGACTCTTTTGCCAGGCTTTGTTTTCTTTTTCTGATGCAAAGGTACAATGGTGCTCCGCAGTGAATTTGCGTAACAAAAAATAATTCAAAAAAAAAGTGTTTTTTTTCTTCACCTCCTTATGAAAAAGTGAAATCCGTGGTACACCCAAATTCATCTTGTGAAAAATCACACTATTGAAAATCAGTAAGTTATGCGGATAATGGGCGCAATGTGAATGAAAAATGTATTTTTGAAAAAGCAGAGTGGATTCAATAGGTAAAAAAAGCATCGCCAAAAACTTGGCGATGCAATGTGAAATATAGCGTTGTCATTTATGACTTCATTTTGGGGTTTGCCCAATTCGGTGCTTCAATTATCATTTTTCTTCATCCTTCCATTTTCAAACCCCTTGTTGTGTTCTTCCATCAACTTGTGCAGATTGTCGAAGATGAGATCGCGCCTTTCCTTTTCCAAGTAGTTCAATTGGTCGGTGGGATAGCTTTCCGGATAGAGAGTGAACACGTTTTTACCTGAAAGGAAAGGTCTTGAGAGCCATATCAAGTCATAGGAGCAATCAACCATTTTCGTTCCGCTCTCATTTTTCTCCAGGGTGAGTTTGACGATGATTCCGCCGTTGGTTGGAGATGGTGTCTGTGAAGAAATGAAATTTCCAAGGGAGAAAGCCACCAGGTGCTGCCCACCGTTGAAGGTTCTCACTTCCAACGGTTGCACCACATGTGGGTGACAAAAGAGTACGTGGTCCACTCCATTGTCGAAGAGCCATTGTGCCAGGTCTTCCTGCAATTGGCTTTGGATTTTTTCGTATTCGAACCCCGTGTGTGGCAGTGCGATGATGACATCAGGCTTCATGGCCTTGGCTTTTTCGAGGTCTTTCGCAATGACGGCGGTATCGATGAAGTTGATGACAAGAGGTGGTGGCACATGTGTTGTATATTTGACTTTTTTCTTTATCTCATGCCCTTCAATGTCGTTGGTGCCATAGCAGAAGTTAAGCAGACACAGTTTAATGCCGTTCTTCTCCACGAGCAGCGGGTAGTTCTGTTCGCGTTCTTCAGAGTTGCGGTAGGAGCCGAGGCGCAAAAGTTGTGCTTTGTCGATGATGTCCAAGGTTCTCAGGGCCCCCTCCAATCCAGTGTCCATGGTATGGTTGTTGCTGGTGGTTATGATGTCGAAACCACAGTCCTTGATGGCATCCATCCATTCGTCTGGCGAACTGAAGCGAGGAAAGCCGACATAGGGTTTGCCTCCAAAAGTCGTCTCCAAGTTGGCGACGGCAAGGTCGGCACCACTGATTTCCGGCTTCACCAAGTCGAAGACTCCGGAATAGTCAAACCTGTCCGAGTCGCGCATGGCCGACTTGATTTGGTCTTCTTGCTGCATGATGTCTCCAACAAACACCAATGTCAGTTGGTTGCCCTTCACTGGCAAGGGCTGCCCTTGTCTTTTTTCTGCTACAGTCTTGTCGCCTTCCTTTTTCTTGCAACCTGCCACGATGATGATAGGGAGGCATGCCAATAATAAGTGGAAAAATATGTTACGCATTTTCATCATAAATTGTCCTCAATCATTTTTGAGCCAAAGACTAGAGTGTGAATTTTGAAGTAGGTCGGCTTTGGTCTTATTTCTAGAATGACGGCGTAAAGGTATATATTATTTTTCAGATTATCTAGTATTCGGCTTTTTTTCACTAAATAAATATTTGCTTTTGCTTACTTAATCAGATTTTTTCACTAACTTTGCTTCGTGATAGCGAAGATAGGTTTGCACTATCTTTGCTCTGCGAAGGTAGGCTGCACCTCAACAATAAAAACAAAAAGGCACAATATTTTGGCTTCCATTGAGGTTGCCTATATCATATATAAAACAATATGACACCATCTTTTTTGAAAACTCCGAGACGTAATTGCTTATTTTTCTTTGTCCTGGCCACCGTCCTGTTGTTGGGGGTGGTGCTATATGTGGTAAACAATCGTTCATGGATATATGAGAACACCATCGTGGCATTGAGACTCCCCGATGCTGACGACCCTGTCATCAAGGGGCTTCTGGCCGACATGGTGCCAATAGAAGGCGGGACGTTTGTCATGGGTGCGACGCTTGAGGACAATCCTTACATCGACGAGATGCCACCCCATGAGGTGCATGTCGGGTCTTTCTCCTTGGGACGCCATGAGGTGACCCAAGCGGAATGGGTGGCGCTGATGGGCGACAACCCGTCTATCGAAAAAGGCGACGACCTGCCTGTGTCATGTGTCTCATGGGAGGAATGCAACCAGTTCATCAGTCGCCTCAACAGAGTCACCGGGCGAAAGTTCAGGTTCCCTACGGAACAAGAATGGGAGTATGCCGCAAGGAAAGGTATGGACGATATGGCACGGCAAGAGCAGGCCGACTCGCTCGAATGGACGATGGAAGTCAGTGGGGGGAAACCCCATCCTGTGGGAAAATTGTCGCCTAATGCAATGGGGCTCTGCGATATGGGAGGGAATGTCTCGGAATGGTGCGACACAACTAAACTGGCTTATTCCGATACACTGTTCCATGTGTATGTCAACCGTAAGGCCGTTCGTGGAGGCAATTATTCCTCAGACCCTTGGCATGCAAGAGCCACCTATCGCATGAATGAGGACAAGGGCAAGCATAGTCCCCTTGTGGGGCTGAGACTTGCTGAATAAGAAGATGGAATGAATAAAGAACACAATAATAGACATATATGGACAACATCATACCACAGGAGTGGACCAAGTTTTACTTGAAGGACGTGTCGTTTGTCAACCTGATGACCCACCGCATCTTCAACGTGCTCATCGTGGCCAATCCTTACGACGCCTTCATGCTGGAGGACGACGGGAGGGTGGACGAGAAGATATTCGACGAATACATGGAACTGGGCATGCGCTACCCGCCGTCGTTCACCCAAGTGTGCACCACGGAGGAGGCACGGCACGTGCTCTCCACCACTGCCATCGACCTCGTCATCTGCATGCCAGGAATCGCCGACAACGACGCCTTCAGCGTGGCACGCGACATCAAGGCCGAATTCCCTTCGCTGCCATGCGTGGTGCTCACCCCTTTCTCGCATGGCATCACCAAGCGCATCCAGGACGAAGACATGTCCATCTTCGACTATGTGTTCTGCTGGCTGGGCGACACCAACCTCATCCTCTCCATCATCAAACTTCTCGAAGACAAGATGAACATCGAGCACGACATACGTGAGGCCGGCGTTCAGATGATTCTTCTCGTGGAGGACAACATCCGCTTCTACTCTTCCGTCCTTCCCAATCTCTACAGTTACATCCTCCTGCAAAGCCAGAGATTCTCGACCGAAGCCCTCAATCCCCACACGGCGGCGCAACGCAAGCGCGGGAGGCCCAAGGTGCTGCTTGCCAGGACTTACGAGGAGGCCATGGCTTATTATGAGAAATATGCCGACAACACGCAGGGCATCATCTGCGACGTGCGCTTCCCCAAGGACGGTGTGAAAGACCCGGAGGCGGGGTTCAAATTCCTACGAGAGATACGCTCTCGTGACGAGTTCGTACCCCTCATCATGCAAAGTGCGGAAGAAGTGAACAAGGCGAAGGCGATGGAGGAAGGCTTCCACTATGTGGATAAGAATTCCAAGAAGATGAACATCGACTTGCGCAAACTCCTCGCCGAGCACTTGGGATTCGGCGACTTCATCTTCCGTGACCCTGCTACCAAGCATGAGGTGATGAGGGTGAGGAGCCTCAAGGAGTTGCAAGACAATATCTTCAACATTCCCAAGGAGTCGATGCTCTACCACATCTCACGCAACCATGTGAGCCGCTGGCTGTGTGCAAGGGCCATCTTCCCCGTCTCGCAGTTTCTCAAGCATGTCACATGGCACAAACTCAAGGATGTGGATGCGCACCGGCAAATCATCTTCGAAGCCATCGTGAAATACCGAAAGATGAAGAATGTGGGGGTGGTGGCCGTCTTCGACAGGGGGAAGTACGACAAGTACGCCCACTTCGCAAGGATCGGCGAAGGGTCGCTGGGAGGCAAGGGCCGTGGCCTGGCCTTCCTCGACAACATCATCAAGCGCCACCCGGAGTTCAACACCTTCGACAACGCTTCCGTCTCCATTCCGAAGACCGTGGTGCTGTGTACCGACATCTTCGACAGGTTCATGGATGCCAACAACTTGTATCAGATTGCGTTGAGCGACGCTTCCGACGAGGTCATCCTCTCGCATTTCCTCAAGGCACAACTGCCCGACAACCTCATCGCCGACTTCTTCACCTTCTTCGAGGCAACCAAAAGCCCCATCGCCGTGAGGTCGTCGTCGTTGCTCGAGGATGCCCACTACCAGCCCTTTGCAGGCATCTACTCCACCTATATGATACCCTTCCTGGACGACAAATACGAGATGCTGCGCATGCTCGCCTGTGCCATCAAGGGCGTCTATGCATCGGTCTTTTACCGCGACTCAAAAGCCTATATGACAGCCACCAGCAACGTCATCGACTCGGAGAAAATGGCAGTCATCTTGCAGGAAGTGGTGGGAAGGCAGTATGGAAACCATTTCTATCCCAACATCAGCGGTGTGTTGAGGTCGCTCAACTATTACCCCATCGGCGACGAGAAGGCCGAGGACGGCATAGCAAGCCTCGCATTGGGACTGGGGAAATACATCGTAGACGGGGGGCAGACGCTGAGGGTGAGTCCCTACCACCCCAACCAGGTGCTGCAAACCAGCGAGATGGACACGGCGCTCAAGGAAACCCAGACCAAGTTCTATGCCCTCGACATGGAGAACGCCGCCACCGACTTCAAGGTGGACGACGGCTTCAACATCCTCAAGCTACGCGTGAAAGAGGCCGACAAGGACAAGTCGCTCAACTTCATCGCTTCCACCTACGACCCTTACGACCAGGTCATCAGAGACGGTATCTACGAGGGTGGACGCAAGGTCATTTCCTTCGCCGGAGTCCTCCAGCAGAACGTCTTCCCCTTCCCTGAAATCATGCAGATGGCTATGAAGTTCGGTTCAGAGGGCATGCACCGCCCTGTGGAGATAGAGTTCGCCTGCAACATCCTCGACAACCGTATGCTCGACTTCCATCTCCTGCAAATCAGACCCATCGTCGATTCGAAACAGATGCTCGAGACCGACCTCGCCACCATCGACGACGAGGAGTGTCTTCTCCGCTCTCACATGTCACTGGGGCATGGCATCAACGAAGACATCACTGACGTGGTGTATGTGAAGACCGACGACAATTTCACAGCATCCAACAACCCCACCATTGCCAACGAGATAGAGCGCATCAACCGGAAATTCCTCCAGGAAGGAGGCAATTATGTCCTCGTGGGACCGGGAAGATGGGGCTCCAGCGACTATTGGTTGGGCATACCGGTGAAATGGCCGCATATCAGTGCTTCGAAACTCATCGTGGAGGCGGGCTTGAAGAATTATCGCATCGACCCCAGCCAAGGCACACATTTCTTCCAAAACCTCACCAGTTTCGGCGTGGGGTACTTCACTGTCAACACCTACACCGGCGAGGGCGTGTGGCGAAAGGAAATCCTCGATGCCATGCCGGCTGTAGAAGAAACCAACTTTGTCAGGCACGTCAGGTTTGACAAGCCATTGCGCATTATGATGGACGGGAAAAAGCAAGAGGGAGTGGTGCTGTTTCCAAAAGCATAAAAATACCGTAAAACCACATAAAAATACATTGTTGGCGAGCACAATTACTTGATTTAAGTCAAGAATTGTTTAAAAAATTATAATTTATGCCCCGAAAACTTGCAAGATGACAGAATACTGATTATCTTTGCAACGTGTTTTTCATAGTATTAGATTTAAGGTTAACAAAGGTTGGAGTACAGCGGTACTCCTTTTTTTGTGCCCAATGGTCAATATCCTATAAGTCTTATAAGCACTGTATACCTTAAAAAAGATTCCCGCAAAAGCAAGAATCTTCAAAGTTGCGATTAAGCGAGTGCAGACCAAGCTTGCTTGTAGTCTGCCGAGCGTGAGCAACTTCGGCCGCAGGCCACAGTTGCGATTAAGCGAATTAAGCGAGTGCAGACAAAGCTTGCTTTTAGTCAGCCGAGCGTGAGCAACTTCGGCCGCAGGCCAATCTCAAACCTCAAACCTCAAATCTCAAATCTCAAACCTTCAATCTCAAACCTCAAATCTCAAACCTCAAATCTCAAATCTTCAATTGTTTAAACCACTTTCGTGGCATAGAAATGGAAGTCGTTGTATAGGGTGACGAGGAATTTTTCATAATTGTTGTCTTTCGGCTTGATACCCAGCATTTCCGTTATTTTGTCGGTGAGTTGATTGATGTAGCGATGGCGCTCTTCTCCGAATTCCAAGTCGAGCACTTTTTCTATGATGCCAACCTGGTGCATCGTCAGTTTGCTGGCTTCAGGAAACGTGGGCTTGAAATTCCTGGACATGAAGTATAAAGCGTTGAAGGTGGCAGGTTGTATGGCTTTTGTGATTTTCACCACGGTGGTTCCTGCGGCAAGGTCTCCGATGCGTTGGCTGTTTTTAGAGAAGATGATGAATGCGAGTCCGAGGACGGAGTCAAATATTAAAGTGATCCACCGAATGAATAGTGCGCTTATGGAAGGCCTGGTGCCATCGAGACATACCACCCTGATTTTCATCGCCATTTTTCCCAAGGACTGGCCGTTGTTGAACAGCTCCATCCAGAAGGGGTACATGGCAATGGTGAGAATGTAGATGACAAGACAGACATACATGGCGTTCTCGGAACTGCCGAGAGCAAAAACACTTGTGATGGCGATGAAAAAGAGTGACACGAAATAGAGGGCAATGTAGTCGATGATCCATGCCACAACTCGTTGGAGCAAAGTGGCGGCGGTCTGCTGAATCTTTACGTTCTGCCCGGTGATGATGCTGGTTTGTGCCATAAAAAGTGGAATTGTTTTGCAAATGTAGGAATTTTTTTTAATTTTGCAAAAAAAACATACGACAAGGTGTTTTTTACTTACTTGAAATGGATTTTTCATGAACGAAGCGGTTTTCATACGTCGCAACATAGAAAAATGGCGTAGGATGGAGATGATGGAGGGTGATGATGTCTTCACCACGCCAGATGAAATGGTGAATGCCTACAATGACATCACTTCCGACCTGGCGTTCGCGCAGACGCACTACCCCGACTCACCCATCACTACTTATCTCAATGACATTGCATTGGGCTTGCATCGTGACCTGTATCGCCACAAACACACAACGGCGAGGCAGATGCTGCGTTTCTGGACCCATGAGATACCGCTCGCTGTGTATGACGCCCGCAAGGCATTGCTCCTCTCTCTTGTCATTTTCATCTTGTCCACATTGGTGGGGGTGGTCTCCACCCTTGGCGACCCTGAGTTCCCACGGCTCATCCTCGGAGACGATTATGTGAACATGACAGAGGAAAACATCAGGAACGGAGAGCCGATGGCTGTATATGCGCAAGGCCCGCAGTTGGGGAGTTTCCTGGACATCACCCTCAACAACGTGTTGATATCTTTCAAGGTTTACGTCTATGGGTTGTTCACCAGTTTCGGTTCAGGGCTCTTCCTTTTGTTCAACGGTGTGATGTTTGGCTCTTTCATGATGTTTTTCATCGGAAGGGGGTTGCTCGTGCAAAGTTTCCTGGCAGTGATGCTCCATGGCACCCTTGAGCTCTCCGCCATCGTCATTGCCGGGGGGGCGGGCATCATGCTTGGCAATGGATGGCTCTTCCCCGGCACGTATGGCCGTTTGGAGTCGTTTCTCAGGGCTGGGCGTCGTAGCATCAAGGTGCTGGTGTCCACCATACCCATCTTCATCACCGCCGGTTTCATTGAGGGATATTTCACCCGTTTCACCCATGTGGGCGATTTGTGGCGTCTGATGGTCATTCTGCTCTCTGCTGCTTTCGTTGTTTTTTATTATGTCATTCTGCCTGTCAGGCGTCACCGCGAGTCAACAGCCTATGAAAATCTCTCTGTATAACGAGCGCACGATGTTTGAATGCCTGGAAGCCACCTTCGACTTCCTGCGTGCCAACCGCCGTGTGTGGTTTCGCTCGGCGCTATTGCTCTTCCTCCCCATCTGCGTGGTGGTTTCACTGATGATGTTCTTCTCTATTGAGAAGGATTCGATGGGCAAGGATGTCTTTTTCTGGTTTGAGAATTTCAGCCAAATAGACAATTATTCCATGTTCATCTTTTTGGCATGGTATGTGGCCGTATGTGCGGTTATGGTACAGATACATTCTCTGTTGTCGGCCAACGAGGAGCGTGACGAAGGGGTGGAGGGGATGTCACTCAAGGAATTAAGACCTTGGTTCATACGGACCGCCATTCGTTCCTGGTATCTGCCGTTATTCTTCGTCCTGCTGGTTGTGCTGTATGCTACGGAGCCGATACTGGGTTTCCTCATGACTGTGGTGATGGTGCCTTTGGCCTTGTTGCCTGCACTGCATCTTATTGAAAGACTCGACTTCATGAATGCTATTTCAAAGGCCATCTTGCGAGGATTTCCCATTTGGTTCAAGATTTTCGTCAACATCGTTCTGGTTTCATTACTCGGACTCTATGTCTTCTTGATGTTGTTCCTCCCCACAGGTTTCTTCTCTTGGATGTTGGAAACAGTTTCCACTTCACAACTCCATGAGTTGGAGAGGTTGTTTGTCATCGCCTTGGGATTTGCATTCACCGTCTTGGCTTCCTTTGGCTTGTGCGTGGTCTTTTCCATGGTGGTGCTTGTCTGCGCTTACCTCTATGGCAGCATGTCTGAGGAGATTGATGCTTCCTCATTGGAGGGAGAAGTGGCTGATTTTGAAAATGAAAGGTAGGCGTTTATGAGAGAACAACTGATGAATGTGATGCAGAACGACACCTTGGCGGCAAAGTTGGCCAAGGGCCATGAATACAAACGGTCGTTGGTGGGTGACGAACTGCCGGATGATGGCTCTCTGGTAGATTCTGCAGGAAAAACGGTAAATGACACCAGCGACAGTTTGAGCCATATGGTGAAAGACTTCGTGGAAGCGGTGCCATGGCCGGTGTGGGTAATCATTCTTGTGGCATTGCTCGCCTTCGTCCTTTATCGTTTGTATGTACGAGGAATGTTGGGTTGGGGCTTCTCCTCGGCGAAGGTTGAGGTGGACGAGGCCGACAACATCTATGAGATTGACTTCGACAAGGATACGCATGAAGCGATGGCCAGGGGCGACTATGCGGCTCTGCTGCGATTGGTCTATCTACGCACACTGCGCTCGCTCGACGAGGCGGGGCGCATCGTGTGGCGCATCTACAAGACGCCGTCGCAGTATGATGACGAGATGGCGAAGCCCGCCTTCCACCAGATGACTCGTGAGTTTGTCAAGGTGAGATATGGCAAATACCCGGCCGACAAGGCACTTTACGAACAGATGCTCTCTTGGCAGCGGCAGGTGATGGAAGGAGGTGCCTCATGAAAAACACATGGATGACGGTTGTGGGGCTCCTCGCCATAGGGTTGTTGGCGTTTTTCTATTTCACCAAGGAGCGCCATTTCTTATGGGATGTGGAAACCAAGTTCCTGGCTGATGATGACGAACCTTTCGGCTCGGAATTGTTTGACAAGATGGCAGAGGCCACCCTTCCCAATGGATATCGTGTCTATGATGGAGATTTTGAGAAGTTGCTCGACTCTCACGAGCGGTGTGCACTTCTGCTGCTCTATATGGATTTGTCTGATGTGAAAGCCTATTATGAGGCTTTGGAGCAGTTTGTGGAGAAAGGCAACAAGGTGATGCTCGTATGTGGCTCGCAATGGGCCACCACGGCGATTGGCACTCCTTTTCAATCTGAGGTTTCTTGGTCGCGATATTCGTTTGAACTGGACGATTTGGAAAAGGTGATTAAGGGAGAAACAGAGCCGGAGACGGTGATGATGATGTCGGACTTGGAAGATAAGATGCTCGTGCCAGATGGGTTGATTGGTAGTTTGTATTCCATGCCTGAAGGGGCGAAATTGACTTCCGTCTCAATGGATTCGTCGACGCCCGAATATATGAGGGAAAAGCCTTCCATAGACAATACCAATGTGAAAATTTATTCTGATGATGAAAAAAAGGTTGAATATGCCACAGCTGTTGCCGTCGAGGATGATGAGGAAGAGGAAGCAGATTATGCCGTTGAGGAATATGATGGTGGAAATGCCAAGAATAACATTTATCATGCCCTTTCCTATGAGATTAAAGCGGGCAAGGGTACTGCTTATGTGGTGGCTACACCGTTGTTGTTCACCAACTACGGCGTGCTCGACAAGAATATCTCCCGTTACCTTGGTTACCAGATGGGGCAGTTGGCAGACCTTCCGGTGGTGAGGGTTACCGAACGCTCGCTGACTGAATACAACTATGCACACGGTGCCTGGCGTCCTCGTAACAGTTCTGATTCCAGGGAGCCATCACCTCTCTCACACTTGCTGAAATACCCACCCCTTCAATGGGCATTGTACACCATGCTGTGTGCCGCTCTCATCTTCATGCTCTTCACCGCACGTCACCGCCAGAGGGTGATTCCGGTGATGGAAAAACCCGTCAACCGCAATATGGAGTTCGTCAGGCTCTTGGGCACCATCTATTACAGACGCCACGACAACCACGACCTCTTCCTCAAGAAATACATCTATTTCAAGGAGGAGTTGAGAAGGAAACAGATGATAGACCTTGAAGATGAGCGGATGCAAGAGGGCAATGCCAGGATGCTCGCCCTTCGCACCAATACGGAGGAGGAGGATATGGCAAAAACTCTCGAACTGCTACGCGCCGTGGCCGAAGCCGATGAACTGGGCAATGAGCAGTTACAGGAATGCATACAAAAGATAGATGACATATTGGCAAGACTTTAGTTTTTTGACTTTAGTTTTTAGACTTTAGTCGTTCTCCGCAGGTAGCGGCTTTGCCGCTGCCCCATAAGTTAGAAAAGACAGAAAAAACCATATAAAAAGACATAGGAAATGGAAGAAACCCAATTTCAACGCCTTGACTTGACGGCGTTCTCGGAGAAGATCCAACTGGTGCGACAGCAGATAGGCTCTGTCGTGGTGGGGCAGGACGAGGCAGTCACCATGCTTCTTACCGCCATTCTGGCCGATGGCCATGTGTTGCTCGAGGGTGTCCCCGGCGTGGCAAAGACCTTGCTGGCCAGGCTCATCGCCAAACTCATCGATGCCAAGTTCAGCCGCTTGCAGTTCACGCCCGACTTGATGCCTGCCGATGTTCTCGGCACCTCGGTGTTCAACGTGAAAGAGTCGGAGTTTGAGTTCCACCAGGGGCCGGTGTTCGCCGACCTGGTGCTTGTGGATGAGGTCAACCGAGCCCCTGCGAAGACGCAGGCGGCACTCTTCGAGGTGATGGAGGAGCGGCAGGCCACCATCGACGGTGTCACCTATCCCATGGGCGACCTCTTCACCGTCCTTGCCACGCAGAACCCCGTGGAACAGGAGGGCACCTACAAGTTGCCGGAGGCACAGCTCGACCGCTTCCTCATGAAAGTGGTCATCTCGTATCCCACACCCGAATTGGAGGTGTTGGTGCTCAAACGGCACCATGAGAACATGCGACTGGTGAAACTGGACAGCATCACACCGGTGCTGACACATGACGAACTGCTGCAGTTCCGCGCTCTCTTGTCGAAAGTGATGGTGGATGAGAGCCTGCTGAAATACATTGTCCAGGTGGTGCAGTTGACACGCAACACCAAGGCGGTGTATCTGGGTGCATCTCCAAGGGCTGGTGTCGCCATGCTACAGGCTTCGAAGGCGCTTGCATTGCTCCAAGGTCGCGATTTCGTCGCCCCCGAAGATATCAAAAGAGTGGCTCCCTCGGTGCTCCGTCATCGCCTCATCCTATCTGCCGAAGCAGAGATGGAGGGATACAATGCACCACGCATCGTGGAGACATTGATTGACCAAGTGGAAGTCCCGAAGTAGTCAAGAATTCTTTTTATCACGAATTGGAGAATTAGAGAATGATCAATGGAATGAAAAGGAATTAATAATTGGTATGAAAAAGGGAATAAAAAGTGGAATTAAAATAAGGAAAAAGGTTTTAAAAGTGAACATATGTCCCTTTAACTCCCCTTTAACTCCCTTTTAACTCCCCTTTAACTCCTGAAAAACCTCCCTTTTAACACCTGAAAAAACTCCCCTTTAACTACAGAAGAAAATGTTTTTGACGCATAGATTTTATTGGGCGATGGGATTGACAGCCCTCGTGATGGCTTCCGGTATGTTCTTTGGGCCGATGCTCACTGTGGGGAAGTGGCTGCTGGTGGCGCTCTTCTTGGTCGTGATATTCGATGCGCTCGTGGTCTATGCCAGAGTGCGGATGGCGGCACGGCGCGACTGCCCTGAGCGGTTCTCCTTGGGAGATGAAAACGAGGTGGCCATCGTGGTGGCCAATCGCTCGCCGCTGAGTCTCCATTTGGAAGTGATCGACGAACTGCCGTTCCAATTCCAGAAGCGGGACTTCTCTATCAAGGGGAGGATAGGGGTCAACGAAGGGAAGACCTTCACCTACACACTGCGACCCACGGAGCGTGGCGTCTATGCCTTCGGACGAGTCTTGCTCTACGTCTCCTCAATGGTGGGAATGGTTCAGAGATGCATCCGTACGGCCGAACCGTTCAATGTAAAAGTCTATCCCTCGTTCTTGATGTTGAGGAAATATGAGTTGATGGCTCTCTCCAACAATTTCTCTGAGATGGGAATCAAGCGTATTCGGAGGGCGGGCAATAACACCGAGTTTGAGCAGATCAGGGACTATGTGCAGGGTGATGACTACCGCACCATCAACTGGAAGGCGAGTGCGCGAAGGAGTCGCTTGATGGTGAATGCCTACCAGGACGAGCGCTCGCAGCAGATTTTCTCTGTCATCGACAAGGGGAGGATGATGCAGCAGACATTCAATGGCATGACACTCCTCGACTATTCCATCAATGCGGCCCTCGTGCTTTCATATGTCGCCATCAATAAGCAAGACAAGGCGGGACTCATCACCTTTGCTGACAAGTTCGACACCTTCGTTCCCGCTGATAGGAAAACCACGCAGATGCAACTCATTCAGGAGAACCTCTATCACCAGCAGACTGTTTTCGGAGAGTCCGACTATTCCATGCTATGTCCCAATGTCAACAAGTTGGTGGGAAGGCGTAGTTTCATGATGTTGTACACCAACTTCACCGATTTTGGAAGCCTTGAGCGGCAATTGCCTTACCTCGTCCTATTCAATACCTACCATCGCTTGCTCGTGGTGTTTTTCGAGGATATGGAACTGAATGATTTCACACGCACCCCTTCGGAATCCATGGAGGACCTTTACCAGCATGTCGTGGCTGAGAAACTCGTCTACGAACGTAGGCTCATCGCCAACACCCTTATGCAGAACGGCATCTACTGCCTGCTCACCACTCCCAACAAACTCTCCGTGGATGTCATCAACAAGTACATGGAAATGAAGTCACGGCAGTTGCTGGGATAATACTATTTTGGGGAGAAGTTAGAGAAGTTAAAGAAGTTATCGCTTCGTTCGAAGTTAGAGACGATGGTCTTTTATGGGAGAAGTTAGAGAAGTAAGGTGTCCAATTTGTAAACTGTTCTTTCATAAAGATACCGTTTCGATTTCTATGCCAAGAGGTCTTGTCCAACAGTCGGTGCGCATATCCCCTCCCCTCGAGGGGAGGGGCTGGGGTGGGGTCTTTGATTAAAAGTCGATACAACAAATTGAACATCCTATTAAGGAAGTTATCGCTTCGCTCGAAGTTAGAGACAATAGTCCGTATATGATGAACTAGATCGCAGAACAAATGTCTTTAACTTCTTTAACTTCTCTAACTTCTTTAACTTCTAAAAAAAACTGACAAATGTCTTTAACTTCTTTAACTTCTCTAACTTCTTTAACTTCTAACCCCCAAAGACAAATGTCTTTAACTTCCAAAACCAAAGGCGGCTCCAATCATTGGAGCCGCCTTTGGCATAAGTTGCTGTGGTCTTTTATTCCCACACGGATTTTTGAGTGCCCAATACATCTTCCTGTTTGTCGTCGAATTCCACTTCGTTTCCCAACTGCTCATTTCCGTGGCTATCTACGACAGGCAAGGTCTGCATCAGTTCAAGGCTCTTGAAGATAACTTTCGTCATCGGTTTGTTGTACTTCATTTCTTTTACCTTAATTAAATTTTTAATTATTTGATAATCACTTTCTTTCCGTTCATGATGTATACGCCCTTCTTGAGCTGACCGTTGACACGCACGCCAGAGATGGTGTAAACCTCATTGCCGTTCTCCGTGTCGATGGCAGCATTGTCGATGCCGTCGGCCTCGTTGAAGAGGAGGTAGAAATCGGCATTCGAACCATCTGATTTCTTCTCTACTTTCAGGTAAGCTTTGTGGGCACCATTGACGATACTTTTACCACCTTCTTCATAAAGATAGAAGCCCACTTTGCCAGCAGTGTTGGTGGAGAGCATATAGAACTTGTAGCCTTCTTCTTCAAATGTGGTTTCCTCGTCGCTGCCTAATAATAAGTTTTCGCCAACATAATTTGCCTCTGTCTCTGGCAAAATATTGAATTTGTAAGTGTCGGCAGGACCGTTGAGGATGACACCCGTTCCGGCAGGGATAACATCGCTCAATTCTGTCGGCGTGACGATGTTCCCATCGATGGCAGTTACGATATATGCAGTAACACCTTCAGGAATGGCGAGGTTCAGGTCTTCATAATACAAGGTGGCCCATCCCACATCCGTGATTTCAACCTCTATTGGTTCAGGATAATAAGTGAGTGTGAAGTTGTTGAACAACACCCAGCAGTCCCAAATGTAATTTGACTTGTTGATGGTGATGTCCAGTTTGCCATCATCGCCCACATAGACGTAGAGTTCGTTGAGATACTTGCCATCAGCGAATTTTGCCACTGCCTGATCAGTATTGTTGGGATTATAATCGTTTCCATTTTTATCTACTGCATCAAACCAATTTGCGAACCGTACCTGCTCGCCATTGGCGGCCATATAAGTGCTGACAAGGTTGTATCCCTGTTCTCCCAGACTATACGATGTGCCATTGTTGGTTCTTCTTTCAAATCCATTTACGGTGAGTTTGTAGATACCTTTTTGAAGGCCTGAGACTGTCTGTGTCCAAGAACCTGTTTCATTCCATGCCTCGCAGAAATTAGTGCCATAGGCAGGCTGGTAATCTTGATTTCTGACGGATGCGTATGTCCAGTCTCCAACATTTCCACTGAATGTGGCGGTGCCGATCTTGTCTGTCATGTCGATAGCAGTCAATGTAGCGACATAGGTGTCCAAGTCCTCTTCGCTCTTGCTGGCAGCTGTCATCACAGAAGCCTTGTTGGCCGTTGGATATGCATCTACGATGGCATCATGGTCTGCTTTGTTCATCAATGTCCATACGGTGGCGAGGGATGCGTCTTCAGTGGTATGTACATATTCTCCCAATGTTCCAAGCTCATGGGTGGCATAGACTGTTCCGTCAGCCTTGAGCAGTTTATAACCATTGGAGGTTTCCTCGAATTTCCATCCAGTGGAGGCATTGTCTGTAAATATTCCACCATCGGCTGTGATGAAGAGATACACGCCCGGCCAATCGATGAACTCTATGCTTCCTGCTCCATCGGCACCGTTTTTCCAGTTGAATGGCACGCCATATTTGTCGGCTACAGCTTCTGTACCCCAGGCACCACCTCTGGCAA
Source organism: uncultured Prevotellaceae bacterium (assembly GCA_902786665.1). Lineage (GTDB taxonomy): Bacteria > Bacteroidota > Bacteroidia > Bacteroidales > Bacteroidaceae > Prevotella. Next base: position 84,058 of record CADADN010000046.1, read on the forward strand.
GGAACAATTCTGCGTTGGAGTCATAGAGGTAATAGAGACCATCGGCAATGAGCGGAGTATTGATGGTAATGGTGATTTCCTCGTTTTCAGCTTGTCCTTCAAAACCAACCACGCCGGCAGGCAAAGTCAAGGAGTATGAAGAGGAAGGTTCGAGTTGTACGTTAGAGAATGTGGCTGTTAGTTTGCTGCCATCAAGTGTCAGATTTCCTTCTGCCACGAGGGTTTCGCCATTCTTCAGTTGTGCCTTCTCACTTCCAATGAGCACAAAAGTTGCACTTGGGTCATCGGTGAATGGGTCATAGGTGATTTCCCAAGTCGTGAGTGCATTCACGTAATTGCCGTCATTGATGTTTAATGTTGGCTCCCCTAATTCATACGTATAGCTCAAAGGTGTGAATGTGAGCGTTTGTGCGGTGGAGGATTTGAAATAATATGTTCCTGCCGTGAGTGCCATGGGTGAGGAGAACTGCCCATTCACATTACTGGCTTGCGAGAGGACGATGGAGCCATCTGTGGTATATACCACATCACTCAAATCTGTTCCAGCCACAACACTGTAATCCCCTGCGGTTGGTATTTCCACGGCATACCAAGTGTTCGCCAGTGCCTGGCCGCCACTGGTGAAATCTTCAGCCACGACAGCTATGGTCGGCTCTCCACAGAAATAAAGTTTGAAGTTGTCAAAGTGCACCCAATTGGCTGTTCCCTCGGCAGTCTTTCCTGCAGTGATGGTGAGGGGTTCGCCCTCTCCGATAATGCAAATCAACTCATAGTCTTTGTCGGCAGTCCAGTTTGCAGTTTGATCATTCAGGCTGACGTAGGTGCCATTGCCGCCCAAGTTGGCAGTCAGTTTGTAATAACCTTGTGGTAGGTCGGTCAATGTCTGGGTCATACTGCGAGCTGTAAGAGGACCATTAGCAGCAGGTTGCCATTTTTCTGCATAATGAAGACCCGTTTTAAAAGACTGATCATTAATTTGTGTTCCTAATGCTCCGTTTTCAGAAAGTGTCCATCCTTCCATATTACGGTATTCGAAACCAGAGTTGGTGATGTAGCCGGTCACATCAAATGGGTTTTGCAACGATGCTGGCAAATCGTTGTTGATGAGTTCGAACTGGCCAACAATGCACCAAGAGCGCTTTTCATCAAAGGTGCCAACAACACCAATCTCTATAGCGGTGCCATCAGTTTCGATGGTGAAGTCAATGTAGTTGCGGTACATTTTTGAGTCAAAAACAACAGCTCCTTCAAGTTGGCTGTTGGCGAAGTCGGCGGCGGGGATGCTTCGCAAGGTTTTCAGAAGAACACTATGTTCACCTGCTTTCAAATACGCCAATGACTTGCTGTTATGTTCATTGTCATTTACATCGCCTTGGCGGAAGAACGAGTAGTTGACCAAAGTGTAGTTACCTGCAGGGAGAGTGATCGTTTGGGTTAAACTGTAAGATGTAGTGGTAGCATTATCCCATCCTGCATAAGCTTCTGTGGCATAGCCTGAAGTGTTGTAGCTTTTAAAATCATTATTACCAATTCTAACAGTTCCATTTCCACTTTTTGGGTTGTTAAAGTTGCTCACACTCCAGCTGTTTGTTCCATCAGCCAGTGTCGCATTCGTGATATACTGCGCAGTGACATCTCTCTGCGCAAAGGCAGCCAAACCCGTAAAGAGGGCAAGGACTGCAATGGTTAGTAGTCGAAAATGTTTCATAAAATACGGTATAAAATAAATATGGTTATAACTGGATGCAAATATACAACATTTTTTTCAATCATCCCTTTTTGTTCATGTTTTTTTTGATTTTAGTCCTGAAGGCAGCCTTGCAACTTCTAAAACTTCCTGTCACCTCCTGAGTCCACTTGAAAGAGTCAGTTATGAGCAAAAGGGCTGTGCGCATTTCCCCTCCCCTCTGCAGGGGAGGGGCTGGGGTGGGGTGAATCACGCTTGGAAATCAATAAGTTACAGACCCCACCCCTGCCCCCTCCCCTTGAGGGGCGGGGATGTTGCACCCTGGGTGAGCACTGTGAGTGTGCCCCCGGGGTGTGCTCATCCTCATTCTTGATTTATGTCAAGTAATTGTAGTTTTTACACTTTTTCTTTTCAAAACGTTTGGAGGTTTGGTCAAAAGCCATTACCTTTGCAACGTGTTTTTCATAGTATTAGATTTAAGGTTAACAAAGGTTGGAGTACAGCGGTACTCCTTTTTTTGTGCACTTTTTTCTGGTAGGCTAGTTTTTTTATTCTTTTCTAGTATTCCTAGTATTCCTAGTGTTTCTAGTATTCCTAGTTATCCTAGTTGCCCTGGTCTTTCTGGTATTCCTAGTCTTTCTTTGTCTTTCTGTCTTCCCTGGTTTCTTTGTTGCAAAAATCTTAAAAAATGTTGCGAAAATAAAAAATAATTGTTATCTTTGCACGTTATTTTATTGGATTCTGTCGAGAAGACTATGGATAATTGTCATTTTTTAACAATACGAGATAATTCAAAACATTAAAAAATAGAAGCTTATGAAGAAGTATTTAGCAGAATTGGTGGGAACATTTGTCCTCACTTTCTTGGGTTGCGGAGCAGCTGTGGCTTTGGGATGTGATGTCACTTCGCCAGCTACTGTTGTAGGCACTGCGATGGCGTTCGGTCTTTCCGTGGTGGCCATGGCCTATACCATTGGAGGCATCTCGGGATGCCATATCAACCCTGCCATCACGTTGGGGGTCTTCCTTTGCGGTAGGATGAGTTCTAAAGACTGTTTCATGTATATGCTCTCCCAGGTGATTGGAGGTGTATTGGCTGCAGCTTTGCTTATGGGAATCACGGTGACTTCCGACCCCACACTGCTTCACGGTCTTGGTGCCAACACTTGTGCTTTCGGGGTCACCAACGGCTTGATAGTGGAAATCGTGCTCACCACCCTTTTCGTGCTGGTCGTACTTGGTGCCACGTCGAAGACCAACGGCGCCACCAACAATTTCGCAGGCGTGGCCATCGGCCTTGCCCTCATCCTGATTCACCTGGTGGGCATACGTTTCACCGGCACGTCGGTCAATCCCGCACGCTCCATAGGACCTGCCATCTTCACGGGTGGACAAGCCTTATCCGAGATATGGGTCTTCATCGTTGGACCGCTCATCGGAGGTGCCATCGCCTCCCTCATCTGGAGGGCGATAGATACGGAGGAATAATTTTTCCATATGATATTTCAATGAGCAGCGGCTTCCCGAATAGGGAGGCCGCTGCTTCGTTGTACGACCCAGCTCCATTTCATCACTTCGTCTCAACCCTCCCTCTTGTCCCAAATTGCAATGTGAATTTTGCAAAACTGAGATAATAAGTCCATAGGCTGCAAAGTATATGGACTTCATTGGGTTTCATCCACAAAAAAATCTTCCAAATGCTTTGCATTGCCAATTAAAAATGCTAATTTTGCACAACAATAGCAACCAAACATTTTTTTATAACATTTCAGTCAAATTTATGGTAGACTACAAATCTTTGGGCCTTGTGAACACTCGTGATATGTTCGCACGTGCCATCAACGGAGGCTATGCCATCCCAGCGTTCAATTTCAACAACATGGAGCAGCTGCAAGCCATCATCAAGGCTGCCAGCGATTGCAAGAGCCCTGTCATCCTGCAGGTGTCTAAAGGTGCACGCAAATATGCCAACCAGACTTTGCTCCAATACATGGCACAGGGTGCCGTGGAATATGCCAAGGAACTGGGGTGCCACCATCCCGAAATCGCCTTGCACCTCGACCATGGCGACAGCTTCGAGACTTGCAAGAGCTGTGTTGACTTCGGCTTCTCTTCTGTTATGATCGACGGCTCCTCACTGCCTTACGAGGAGAACATCGCACTCACCAAGAAAGTGGTGGAGTATGCTCATCAGTTCGACGTCACCGTGGAAGGTGAGCTCGGCGTCCTCGCAGGCGTTGAGGATGAGGTGGTTGCCGCAGAGAGCCACTACACCAAGCCTGAAGAGGTCATCGACTTCGTCAGCCGCACAGGTGTCGACTCCCTCGCCATCTCCATCGGCACATCCCATGGCGCATACAAATTCACTCCAGAGCAGTGCACACGCGACCCGAAAACAGGAAAGCTCGTGCCGCCGCCACTGGCCTTCGACGTCCTCGACGCCATCATGGTGAAACTCCCCGGATTCCCCATCGTCCTCCACGGATCATCGTCCGTACCACAGGAGTATGTCGACATCATCAACGAGTATGGAGGCAAGCTGCCCGACGCAGTAGGCATCCCCGAGGAGCAACTCCGCAAGGCTTCTGCCAGCGCCGTCTGCAAGATCAACATCGACTCCGACTCCCGCCTCGCCTTCACCGCTGCTGTGCGCAAAGTCCTTGCCACCAAGCCAGGTGAGTTCGACCCACGCAAGTTCTGCGGTCCCGCCCGCGACGAAATGGAGAAGATGTACAAGCACAAGATCAAGGAAGTGCTCGGCTCTGACAACAAGCTCGCTCAACTCGACTAATCTCAGTACTGGACAACGGCATACATACACACAGTGAGACAACGGCGGGAGCATCTGCCCTTCGGGGCAGACTCCCGCTTTTTCAACTACCAACCAACGACCAAGATGAAAAAACTATTTTATATATTGTTGATGGCATTCCTTCCCTTGGTAGCATCGGCGCAAGACCCGTTCTTCTACATTTACCTCTGCATCGGACAGTCTAACATGGTGGGACAGGGAACCATCTCGCCCGAGGATTGCAACATCGAGGAAGGGGTGCTGAGCATGTCGGCCGTCGACGGTCCCGACGGACGCCGTGTTGGTGAATGGCGCAAGGCGGTTCCACCGCTGTGCAGGGCCAACACCGGTCTCTCTCCGGTGGACTATTTCTTGTGGATGCTGCGCAAGAACCATCCCCTTAATGTCAAACTCGGCGTGGTGCATGTCGCCGTGGACGGATGCGCCATCGACCTTTTCGACAAGGATGCCTGCAAGGAATACATCGCCAACGTGAAGGAAGACTGGATGCGCGACGAGATTGCAGCATATGGAAACAATCCCTATCAGCGGCTCGTAGACATGGCAAGGAAGGCTCAGAAGGAAGGTGTCATCAGAGGTATTCTCCTACATCAAGGGGAGACCGACGCCTATAACGACCAGTGGTTGCAAAAGGTGAAGAAAATATATGACAACCTGATGGCTGACCTCAACCTCGACCCCACAAAGGTGCCGCTTATCGCCGGAGAGGTGGTTGGAACCGACCAGAATGGCGTGTGTGCACATGCCAACCCCACCATCAACCGTCTGCCAGAGGTCATTCCCAATGCCTACGTGGTGTCATCGGAAGGATGCGAGGCTGGTCCCGACCATGTGCATTTCTCTGCTGAAGGATACCGCACGCTCGGAAAGCGCTATGGCATCAAAATGCTGCAAACCATGGGGTTCAATGAACTGGGCGACGGGCGTGAGTTGTCGCTCACACCCACTGTCACACCCACAGCGGAGACTCCCATCGATGTGGATGCCTCCATCGACGCCAAAGGGGTGATGCACGCCAAGGCCACCAAACCTATCACAAAAATAGAGTATGTGAGTTTTTCAGGAAAAGTACTCAAGACTCTCAATATGTCGGGTGAAACTTCCGCCGACCTGGATACGAAACTTTTCCCTGAGGAAAAACGTCTCGTCATCGTCTTTTACGACAAAAACGGCGCCTCCGTCTCCTTGGAAGTCACGAGATAATTATTGAAGATTGAAGATTGAAGATTGAAAATTGAAGATTGAGTCCACTTGAAAAAGTCCGTTTGTGCAAAACGAGGTGTTAGTCATCCCCTCCCCTCAAGGGGAGGGGCAGGGGTGGGGTCTGTAACTTTTTTGATATTCAGGCGAATTTCACCCCACCCCATCCCCTCCCCTTCGAGGGGAGGGGAGATGCGCACCGATTTTTGCTCATCGTCCACTTTTTAAAGTGGACTCAACATTGAAAATTGGCCTGCGGCCGAAGTTGCTCACGCTCGGCAGACTCCAAGCAAGCTTGGTCTGCTCTCGCTTAATCGCAACTTTGAAAATTGGCCTGCGGTTGAAAATTGGCCTGCGGCCGAAGTTGCTCACGCTCGGCAGACTCCAAGCAAGCTTGGTCTGCTCTCGCTTAATCGCAACTTTGAAGATTGGCCTTATGGTCGCAAAAAGATAATGGGGCGGGTACAAGACCCGCCCCCAATTTGTCCATATGTCTCATCACCATCTTGGCATCCTACGATTTCCATATTATCCTTCTTCTTCCTCAGACGCCCGAATGGCAATTTTCAATCTTCAATCTTCAATTTTCAATAAATCTTCAATCTTCAATTTTCAATTTTCAATCTTCAATCTTTTCAAGGGTCTTGAACGCTTTGGGAAGGAAATCGATCAAGTCGCTGGCCATGAGGCTCTCCTTTCCTTTCTCTTTTGCGGCAAGGTCGCCTGCCAGTCCATGGAGGTACATGCCCAGTTGGCATGCCTCTCGCTGATGGTAACCCCTTGCCAGCAGACCGGTGATGATGCCCGTTAGCACGTCGCCAGAACCAGCCGTTGCCATTCCGGAATTGCCGGTGGAGTTGAACACCACCCTGCCTTCCGGGAGGCAGAGTGCGGAGTAATGCCCTTTGAGGATGATGAACACCTGCAGTCTCACAGCCATGTCCACAGCCTTCATCAACCGCTCGTAGTCATCGCTGCAGCGGGTTTCGCAGAGGCGGTCGAACTCTCTCGGGTGTGGTGTGAGAATCAGCCCCTTGGGCAATTGCTGCAACCATGTCTTGTGGCTTCCAAGGATGTTGATGGCGTCGGCGTCGGCCACGATGGGGGCTTGTGTGCGACGCAGTTGGGCAATCAGTGCGATGGCGGTGTTCTCCACCTGGCCCAGTCCCGGACCGATGCCGAGAGCGTCGTAATGCTCTGCAGGCACGGCGTCGGAGAAGAAAGCATCTTCGTAGTCCACCTCCAATACCGCTTCAGGCACCGACATCTGCATGATGTCGCAGTTCTTCTTTGGCGTGTGGATGGTGAGTTTGCCTGCGCCGGAACGCATGCAGGCACGTGCGGCAAGGACGGCGGCTCCCGCCATGCCGTAGCTGCCGGCGATGAGAAGGGCGTGCCCCATCAAACCTTTGTGGGCGAAGTCGCTGCGAGGCTTCAACAAGGGTTTCAAGTCCTTGGCTTCCAGCATCGTGTAATTGGAATGTGTCTTCTGAATATAATCCTTGGACAAGCGGATGTCGAGCACTCTGAGACGGCCGATATATTGCTGGATGTCGGAGAAGAGGAAACACAGTTTCTTCATCTGGAGCGTCAGTGTCACGTCGGCACGGATGATGCTCGAATGGGAGTTGTAGGTGTTGCTCTCCGCCATCAGACCCGAAGGCATGTCTATGCTGATTACCTTGCAAGGAGACTGGTTGATGTATTTCACCAACGAGGGGAAGCCTCCTTCCAAAGGCTTGACAAGTCCGGTGCCGAATAGTCCGTCGATCACTACCGTGTTGGAGGTGAGCTGCGGTGGGTCGAACTCCTTTGTCACTTCTGTGAAATTCTTCAAGCGCTTGCAATCCATCGCACGCTGCTTGTTCTCCATGCAGTCTTCTGACAACTTGTTGTTGACGTTGAACAGATAGGTTGACACTTTGTAGCCTCGTTCTGCAAGCATGCGGGAGACGGCAAGCGCGTCACCGCCGTTGTTGCCAGGGCCGGCAAAGACAACGATGGGGGTGGAGATACTGCACTCGTCGATGACTGCCAGCGTCAGCGCCTTCGCCGCACGCTCCATAAGGTCAATCGACTTGATGGGCTCATTTTCAATGGTATATTTGTCGAGCTCCTTGATTTGGGTACTGGTAAATATCTTCATACGTAGCAAAGTTACGAATAATCGAGAGCAAAATTACAAAAATATTATCAACTCATGACCTTTCTTTCCCATATTTTTATTAAATTTGCTGCAAATTCCAAAAACTCTCTTATGGATACCATTCAAGTATTAGACAAAAAATTCCGCATTTCAATCCCGGAACAGGAGGTGTTGAAACGCGTCGAAGCCGTGGCTGAGCAAATCAACCATGACATGGCGGGAAAAAACCCCATCTTCATTGCTGTCCTCAACGGTTCGTTCATCTTTGCTGCCGACCTCATGAGAAGAATCACCATTCCTTGTGAGATATCGTTTGTCAAACTCGCTTCATACCAAGGCACCACCTCCACGGGAAAGGTCAAGGAGGTGCTGGGCATCAACGAGTCGCTCGCCGGCAGGACGGTCATCATCCTCGAGGACATCGTAGAGACTGGGCTCACCATCAAACGTATGATGGAGACACTCGGAACACGAAACCCGGAGTCAATACACGTATGCACGTTGCTGCTCAAGCCGCAAAGGCTGGAGGTGGACATCGATGTCAAATATGTGGCCTTGCGCATACCCAACGACTTCATCTTAGGATACGGTCTCGACTACAACCAACAGGGAAGGGGGTTGAAGGACATCTACACCCTCGTGCCAGAAGAAGAACAAACACCAACAAACATAAATATGAGAAACATTGTCATTTTTGGTGCACCCGGTTCGGGAAAAGGCACCCAGAGCGATCTGATCATCGAGAAATATGGACTCAACCACATCTCCACGGGCGATGTGTTGAGAGGTGAAATCAAAAACGGCACCGAACTGGGAAAGGTGGCCAAACAGTATATTGACGACGGCATGCTCGTGCCCGACACCCTCATCGTCGACATGCTTGCCAAAGTGTATGACACCTTCGGCGCACAGCACAAGGGCGTCATCTTCGATGGATTCCCACGCACCGTCAACCAGGCCGAGGAACTCAAGAAGATGCTTGCCGCAAGAGGACACAAGGTGGCTGCCATGGTGGAACTCAGCGTCCCTGAGGACGAACTGATGACGCGACTGCTCAAAAGAGGACAGGAGAGCGGTAGGAGCGATGACAACGAGGAAACCATCAAGAAACGCCTCAATGTCTACCACGACCAGACATCCCCACTCATCGAATGGTATGAGAAGGAGGGTATACGCCATCAAATCAATGGACTGGGTGAACTCGACCGCATCTTCGCCGACATCTGCAAAGTGATTGACGAGCTATAGCATCCCCGGTATTTTCCTCTATCCCTGGAGTTTCTAGGGTTTTCTAGTTGCCCTAGTGCTCCTAGTATTCCTAGAGTTCCTAGTATTCCTAGGGTTTCTAGAGCTTCTAGTGTTTCTAGTATCATCATAATAAATCATGGAATCCAATTTTGTCGACTATGTGAAAATCTGCTGCCGCTCAGGAAAGGGCGGGCGTGGGTCAATGCACCTGAAACATGTGAAATACAACCCCAACGGAGGCCCCGACGGTGGCGACGGAGGGGATGGAGGGAGCGTGTATCTGCGTGGCAACCACAACTACTGGACGCTGCTCCACTTGAAATACCAGCGGCACATCTTCGCACAGCATGGGGGGAACGGCGGAAAGGACAAATGCCACGGCACCAAGGGAAAGGACGAATACATCGACGTCCCCTGCGGCACCGTGGTGTATAATGCCGAGACGGGGAAGTTTGTCTGCGACATCTCCTACGACGGACAGGTGGTTTGTCTCCTCAAGGGGGGTAGGGGAGGACTTGGCAATTTCCAGTTCCGATCGCCCACCAACCAGGCTCCTCGCTACGCACAACCAGGGGAACCCATGCAGGAGATGACGGTCATCATGGAACTCAAGCTCCTCGCCGACGTGGGACTGGTGGGGTTCCCCAATGCAGGAAAGTCGACACTGCTCTCCTCGCTCTCCAGTGCCAAACCGAAGATTGCCAACTACCCTTTCACCACGCTCGAACCATCCTTGGGCATTGTAGGATACCATGACAAACAGTCGTTTGTCATGGCCGACATACCGGGCATCATCGAAGGTGCCAGTGAGGGAAAGGGTCTGGGACTGAGGTTCCTCAGGCATATCGAGCGCAACTCCCTCCTCCTCTTCATGGTGCCAGGCGACACCGATGACATCAAGCACGAATACGAGGTGTTGCTGGGGGAATTGGAGAAGTTCAATCCCGAGATGTTGGACAAGCATCGTGTGCTGGCCGTCACCAAGAGCGACCTGTTGGATGAGGAGTTGATTGAGATGCTGCGAGAGACGCTGCCCACCGACGTGCAGACCGTTTTCATCTCTGCGGTCACCGGTTATGGCTTGGAGGAACTCAAGAACGTGTTGTGGAAGGAACTCAATAGTGAGAGCAACAAGTTGCAGACCATCACGGCGGAGGACACCCTCGTGCATCGAGACAAGGACATGAGTCGTTTCCAAATAGAAATGGAGGCAGAAGGAGAGAATGTCGACATTTTCATGGTAGACGCCGACGAGGTGGAAGACCTTGACGACTTCGAATACGAGGAGGAAGAACGGCCATGACGACGCCCGTCTTGCTCGAATATGACATGGCGGCGGGGGTCAGGGCCTTCAGCACCACCCGCAAGGGGGGATGCAGCCAAGGGAACTATGCAGCGTTCAACATCAACTATTATTGTGGCGACAAGCGGGAGTGCATAGAGGCCAACCGCTTGTCACTATGCCATTTGTTGGGTATTGGAATGGACAGGCTGGTCTATCCCCACCAGGTGCACGACGTGGAGGTGAGGGTGGTCGACGAGGCCTTCCTCGCCCTTGACATGCACCAGCGTGCCTCGGCCCTCGAAGGGGTGGATGCCGTGATGACCCATCTCCCGGGTGTCTGCATCGGTGTCTCCACTGCCGATTGCATACCCGTGCTGCTATATGATATGGAGCACCACGCCGGATGTGCCATACATGCCGGATGGAGGGGGACGGTCAAACGCATCGTAGCCAAGGCTGTGAAAAAAATGGCAGACACGTTTGGCACACAACCCGCCATGCTCAAGGCGGTCATCGGGCCAGGCATATCGTTGGAGCATTTCGAGGTGGGCGACGAAGTGTATGAGGCGTTCCGCGGGGCGGGATTCGACATGGCTGCCGTGGCAAGGCGTTACGACAAATGGCACATCGACTTATGGGAAGTCAACAGGCTTCTCCTTGTGGAAGGCGGTGTTTGCCCCGACAACATAAAAACAGCCGGCGTATGCACTTATGCACACGCCGACCGGTTCTTCTCCGCACGGAGACTAGGCATTGACTCCGGAAGGATTTTCAGCGGAATAATGCTGGATGCAGAGATGGCGTGATGTAGTCATTCCGTTATTCCGTTATTCCGTTATTCCGAAAAGACTTCCGTCTATTTCTTTCTTCTATTTGCCCTTTGCTCGCGATATTTTGCTTTCTGTCTGGCACTTCCGCTGCCGTGGGCGCCGGTGACATAGCCTTTCTTCTTGGCCTTGGTCTTCACCTTGTCGCGCTTGGAGTCGTCAGACTCCTTGGCGCCTCTGCCCCAAACGAGGCCTCCTTGGATGATGGCGTCGATGTCGTCTCCTTTGCTCATGGCTGATGGTGTTAATGGTGGAACAGTCGCACACCGGTGAAGGCCATGGCGATGCCATACTTGTCGCAGGTGGCGATGACATGGTCGTCGCGCACAGAACCTCCCGCTTGGGCAATGTATTTCACACCACTCTTGTGGGCACGCTCGATGTTGTCGCCGAAGGGGAAGAAGGCGTCGCTGCCAAGGGCGACCTCCGTGTTCTTGGAAATCCATTCCTTCTTCTCCTCCATGGTGAGCACGGAGGGACGCTCGGTGAAGAACTGCTGCCAGGTGCCTTCGGCCAATACGTCGTCGTGGTCCTCGCTGATGTAGACGTCGATGGTGTTGTCGCGGTCGGCACGGCGGATGCCCGGGATGAAGGGGAGGCCCATCACCTTCGGGTGCTGGCGCAGCCACCAGATGTCGGCCTTGTTGCCGGCAAGGCGTGTGCAGTGGATGCGGCTCTGCTGACCGGCGCCGATGCCGATGGCCTGACCGTCCTTCACGTAGCAGACACTGTTGCTCTGCGTGTATTTCAGCGTGATGAGTGCGATGACGAGGTCGCGACGGGCTTCTTCGGAAAAGGTCTTGTTCTCCGTGGGAATGTTGGCGAAGAGGGCATCGTCGTCAAGACGGATTTCGTTGCGTCCTTGTTCGAAAGTGATGCCGAAGACTTGTTTGCGCTCCACGGGAGCCGGCGTATAGTCAGGGTCGATTTGGATGACGTTGTAGGTGCCTTTGCGCTTCGCCTTCAGGATGTCGAGGGCCTCGTCGGTGTAGCCGGGAGCTATCACGCCGTCGGACACCTCGCGCTTCAGCAGCAGGGCGGTTTGTGCGTCACAGGTGTCGCTCAATGCCACGAAGTCGCCGTAGCTGCTCATGCGGTCGGCGCCTCTCGCACGGGCGTAGGCACTGGCGATGGGTGACAATTCGCCTTCGATGCCATCTACGAAATATATCTTTTTCAGCGTGTCGCTGAGGGGAAGTCCCACTGCAGCGCCGGCAGGTGAGACGTGCTTGAAACTGGCGGCGGAGGCCAGGCCGGTGGCGGCCTTCAGCTCCTTTACCAATTGCCAACTGTTCAGGGCGTCAAGGAAATTGATGTAGCCGGGGCGCCCGTTGAGCACCTCCAAGGGCAACTCACCTTCCTCCATGAAGATGCGGGAAGGCTTCTGGTTGGGGTTGCAACCGTATTTCAATGCCAATTCTTTCATCGTGTATGTCGTGTTTGGTGATTTGTTTCAACGAAAAAAGAGGCTTCATCACATGAAACCTCTTGTTTCTCTTTTTTAGGATTGTGCTTTCGGAGCAGTCCACTTCTCCTTGATGCGTGCTTTCTTGCCCGTCAGCCCACGGAGGTAATACAACTTCGCGCGGCGTACCTTGCCTCGCTTGTTCACCTCGATGCTGTCGATGTTGGGCGACTCGATTGGGAAAATACGCTCCACACCCACGGTGCCAGACATCTTGCGCACAGTGAAGCGCTTCTTCTCACCATGGCCGGAAATGCGGATGACCACACCGCGATAGAGCTGGATACGCTCCTTGCTGCCCTCGATGATCTTATAGGCTACGGTGATGGTGTCGCCAGGGTGGAACTCGTCGAATTTCTTGCCGGCGGCCTTGGCCTGCTCGGCTACGTTCGTTGCAAATGCTTGTTCAGCAACTTTGATTAAATCCATTGTGATAAATGATTTTTGTTGGTTGTCATCCTACGCAACATAACTAGGCTACTCTTCTTCCTGTCATCGGTTACGTAAAAAGCGGTGCAAAGGTAAGCATAATTTTTGAAAAAATGCATCTAAATGATGAAAAATCAAATCGTAACCTTCTTTTTCTTCATGAAAATGTGCCTAAAATGGTGAAAAATGCTTAACTTCGCCGAAAACTAACACCGTTTTATGCGAAACAAACATTTGATTATCGGCACCGTGATGCTCATGACCTTGCTTTCTGCATGCGTCACGCATTACCATGTCACTGGCGTCACACGCACGAGAATCCTCATCGATGAATCCTATGACAAACCTCTGCCGCAGCAGGTGGCGGATTTCATGCAACCTTACAATCAGCAGGTGGATCAAATCTTCTCTCCTGTCATCGGGACGGCGAAGAAAGACCTTGTCCCTGACAGACCGGAAAGTCCTCTGGGGAACCTGATGGCCGACATCATGGTGTGGGCGGCGAAAGACTTTGGGGAGCAGCCTGACTTCGGTGTGTACAACAAGGGCGGCCTCAGGGCTTCCATCGCCAAAGGTGACATCACCATCGGCGATGCAACCGATGTGGCGCCCTTTGAGAACAGGATATGCTTCCTCACCCTTTCGGGAGACAAAGTGCTCGAACTGATGCAGCAGATTGTCTACAGGGGTGGGGAACCTGTCAGCAAGGAGGTGAAAATCTTTGCCACCAAGGACAAACAGCTCAAACGTGTCACCATCAAAGGGAAGGACGTCGACCCCAAGGCTTCCTATCGCGTGGCCACCGTCGACTACATAGCCCATGGCAACGACCAGTTGTCTGCTTTCAAGGACGGCACGCAGAAAAGAGAGTTCACCGATGAGGAGAGTCTCACCCGGTCGCTTCTCATCAAATATGCCAAGGAGATGACCGCACAAGGGAAGGCCGTCGATGGTGAAGTGGAAGGACGTTACATCATTGTGGAGGAATAAGATCATGAGAACAAGGATGTTTTTCATCATAGCAGTTTGCATTTTCGCCGCGTCCGGTGTGTTGGCGCAAGGAAAGCGACTCGTCGTGTTGCACACCAACGATGCGCATAGCACCATCATGCCGCTCAATCCCAACCTTCAAGACAAGGAACTGGCGGGCAGGGGTGGGTTTATCAGAAGGTTGGAATTCCTCCAGCAGCAGCGTAAGGAAAATCCCTACCTGCTCTATTTCGACAGTGGGGACTTCTTTCAGGGGTCTCCTTACTTCACCTTGTTCAAGGGTGACGTGGAGGTGGGACTGATGAACATGATGGGCATCGATGCCGCCACCATCGGAAACCATGAGTTCGACTATGGTATGGACAACATGGCGCGCGTCTTCAAGATGGCCAACTTCCCCATCGTCTGTGCCAATTACGACTTCACGGGAACGCCTTTGGAAGGGGTGGTCAAACCTTATGTCATCATCAAGAGAAACGGTGTGAAGATAGGGGTGTTCGGTCTTTCTCCACAACCCGAAGGACTGGTGGAAAAGCGTAATTACCCGGGGATGACCTTCCTCGACCCGGTGAAGAAAGCCCTTGAGGTGGCCACGCTGCTGAAGAAAAAGAAGAAGTGCGACATGGTCATTTGCATCTCGCATCTTGGATGGAACACCGACCAGGATGACGATATCGAAATGATACAATCTTCCAGATACATCGACCTCGTGCTCGGTGGGCATACCCACACCTATTTCGAGGAGCTCAAATTCGTGAAGGACCTCGACGGACATGACGTCGCGGTGGACCAGAATGGGAAACATGCCATCTGGGTTGGAAAAATGGTCGTCGAATTGAGCAAATAATAGTAGTCCCGAATTAGAGAATCTTAAGTTTCTGAAGTAAAAATGCCTTACAAAATTAGGATTTATCTTGTATGACAACTGGTTGTGAAGTGAAGCCCGAAGGGCTGGGACGACCACAGGCAGGTGGTGGAGCGAAGCGTAACCCCTGCTTGACGGTGATATGAAATCAATAACCCCGAAGGGGTGACAGAGCAACGATATGACGTGTATGAAGTTGTCATTCTGCCACCCCTTCGGGGTTGTTGTTCACACCATGCTTTTAGCAGGGGT
>CADADN010000047.1:0-62771 GCA_902786665.1 uncultured Prevotellaceae bacterium
GTTGATGGAATCATCATTTGATTATCCATACACTTTTTAAAAGAATCTACTGTAAATAATTGAATATCAATATAACCGAACTTCCGAAACTTAAGTTATCATTAATTAATCAAAAATTCTGACGCACAGCCGCTCGGCGACGAAGGAGACGCTAGCACGATAAACGGAGCCAGCATCTTCTTTCCGGCTGCGGGATATAAACGCGGGAGGACTGTTATTTTATCCGGTGACTATGGATACTTTTGGTCTGATGAACAAAGCCAAACCATACTCAACAACGCCAGGTTCTTAGGCATAGACAATGGCTCTCCTAAAATATGGTCGGGAGATTGTCGTTATCAAGGAAATACTGTTCGACCTGTCGCAAGAGAAATGGGGAATGTGGAGACCAATGGCTCCTTCTTCATGATATATGAGAAAAAAAATGGGATTATCCGTGAGTAGTCAACAAAACATCAAATGCTTATATTACGAATCTCTTAAACTCTAAAGAATTATGGAAGACTCAGAAATGTTTGATGACCCTTTGAGAGGTGAAGAAGGAAAAAACACCGCCATGTATTATCTAAAACGAAAGGTTTTTAACGGCTGTGTGAGAATTTGATAGAGGACGACTGTTGGATCCCAAATTACCTGCGGACAGTCTAACTCGATCTCGAAAGAAACCAACAAAATAACATCTACCTATGACCAAAATCGTTCTCATTGCCTTAGCCGTCATAGCCATCATGGCTCTCCTCGTACTCAGACAACACCTACGACTGAAAGCGAAAGCCATACGATGCGCCAAAGAGGCACGACGGTTCCACGAGAAACTGCAAAAGCTCTCCGACCCCGCACACCTCTTCTCCGATGAGGAGCTGCATCTCCTGAAAAAGGAGTTCGCCCCTCTCCTGGATGACGTAAACGACCTCTATGACAACTTCCTCGTCCCTAACGAATACCTCGACCGCCTGGGACTGAAAGACTTCATGGATGAACGGAAACTACTCAACCATGTCCAATACCAAAACAACCAACGGCATAAGTAACTCCGTCACGGATGCTGACGTACCACGACGCCCCCTTTCCCCATAGGCGATGACTCCCGCCGACACCTCTCAACATTTTCCATACCTGAATCGAGAACGTTATGACTTGACATACTCCCACCCTTATCACAAAAATATGAAAAATCCATTCACTCTCAGCAAAGACGGTACGACCTTGGAAGCCCTTATGGACAAGTCCATCACACATGTCACCATACCTGAAGGCGTGACATACATAGGGCATTGGGCTTTCAATGAGTGTACAAACCTGGTTCCTGTCACCATGCCTGATGGCGTGACAAGCATAGGCAGAGGGGCTTTTCAATCCTGTACAAGCTTGAGATCTGTCAACATGCCGGAAAGCGTGAAAAACATCGGTGAATATGCCTTTATGAACTCTGGCCTGACAAAATTGGATATTCCTGACTCAGTTGACGTGATTGGCGAGGGGGCTTTCAAGGATTGCATAAGCTTGACGTGCGTCGAGCTGCCTAAAAACCTGACAGTTATCAATAGCCATCTGTTCAGTGGCTGCACCGCACTGACTTCCGTCTCCATGCCCGGACAATTGACAACGATCTCAAAATACGCCTTTCATGAATGCTTCAACCTGAAACGTATTGCCCTGCCTCCGTCACTGACAACGATAGAAGATCATGCATTCCCACTCAATGAAGCGTTGATGTTAGTGACTGAAGACGACAACACACACAATGACTTCATCAACAATTATCTCCATGGCTTTCATAACAAGGTGAAACAAAGATACAAGGATGAACTTGTCTTGGAACATCCAAGATACAATGAGGAATGCACAAGCCAATATGCGGAAACGGATGATATAAGTTTCAAACCCGTCATTTTCGCTTACGATGGAAGTAATGGAAGGGGCGGCATGGTCGGACCCCATGGTGAAAAAGGGTTTCCCAGAAACTCCATTCCGTTTTCATTTGATCTGCCTGAATGCGGAGACATACTAGACATGTATGTCAATTACCCGGTCTATTGCAAAGTGGGTGGCACTTTCAACATAACCTATGACATCGAGCATGTCATCACCTGCAAATTGCTGAAAATCATCAAGCATTTTTATCATCACGCACAAATACAAGTGGAGATTGTCAAGACATGCCATGCCATGGATTTCATCAAAAAGGTGGATGACATAACTTTGAAGGCCATAAGACAATCCCACACCTACAATTTCAAAATGGACAGGCTATCTCTAGAATGGCAGCGTATTGATGTCAAGGGCACAAGCATAAGTCTTAACAGTTCCTTGGGCGGCGATATCACATGGACATTTTACATATATACTGATGTTGACATGATTGACCATGTCGCGTGTTACTATTTTTGCTCCCCTACTTCCAATGGGGATTTCTTCTTCTACGGCGATGAGGTACTAGGACACCATGACGACCGTCCTTGGTTTATGAAAACAGGAGTGATAGACATCCCTGAAGGCATGGAATACCTGCCACCGGGAATATTTCAATACAGGGAAGACATCACTAAACTTCACATTCCTGCCAGTATGAAAGGCATTGAATTTGCCGCCTTTTATCATTGTACAGCACTTAAGGAAATACTCATCCATTCCAAGAACATAAACGAAATAAACATTTCTGATGACACCTTCGAAGGTGTGGATGTTGATGAATGTAGGCTGTTTGTATCTAAAGGAACAGAACAAGACTGCCGTGAACACCCTGTCTTAGGACAATTCAAAAACATCATTCCGCAATGAGGACAATACTCACCATCCTTCAAAGTAATCTCTCTTTCTTTTTGCTCTTCTCACTTTTTTCCACATTTTTGTAAAAAAAGGAACCATGTCACATATCAACCAACAAATGCTACCCATGGGGACGGTGCTTGACAACAGGTACCGCATTATTCGCTATTTGGCCTCCGGCGGTTTCGGCAACACATACGTGGCCGAGGACACGAGACTTGGCGGCCAGGTGGCGGTGAAAGAGTTCTTCATGCGAGGCACCAACCACCGCTCTGCAGACGGCACCACGGTGGAAGTGAGCAACGACACCAACACACCCGTGTTCAAAACCCAGATCATCCACGTATCTGACCTCTTCGATGCCAACAACACATCTTACTACATTATGGATTTTGTCAAAGGTACGTCGCTCGCCAATCAAACTCTGCCTGAGGACGATGCCCTTGATGTCATTCTCCAGGTGCTCGACGCCCTCGATACGATGCACAAAGCAGGCCTCTACCACCTTGATGTGAAACCTGGCAACATCATGCGTGACACCAACGGCCATTGCACACTGATTGACTTCGGAGCCTCGAAGCAACTCTCTGCTGACGAACGCAACACACTATCTTCTTCAACGATGGCCTACACACCTGGCTATGCACCTCTGGAACAAACTGCACAGCAGTCAAAGGACATCGGGCCATGGACGGACTTCTACGCACTCGGTGCAACTCTTTACCGCATGGTCACGGGCAACACACCGCCGGAAGTATCCGTAACCGACTCCGCACCTGATGGACGACAGTTTCCCTATCCCAAAACGGTAAGTACAACTCTGCGACATATCATCTCCACACTGATGAACCCCATCTATACGCTCCGAGCGCAGACTACAGATGAGGTGAGAGCTTTGCTGGATGGGACTAACAAAACCAAGGAGGGAACTAAACTCAAGGAGATACCTAAACCGGAAGAGGAAACTAAACTTGAAGAGGACCCCAAACCCAAAGTGGAAGATAACCGCATGGCCGGCCATACTGAAGAAAAGACACGACTCTCCTCCACAACCACACCCAGCAAGGGATTGTGGTATGGTCTCGCTGCTTTAGCGTCTTTGGCGCTGCTTCTGCTTTTTGTGAATTATGGAGGATGCGACACGAAAACTCTCCCCCTTGCGGAAACGGACAGTATGAAGGTAGTATCTAAACCTGATGAGATCGCTGCACTTGAAGAAGTTGCAACTAAAGAAATCACCAAATCTAAACCTGATGAGAACGCTACACCTGAAGAAGCTACAACTAAAGAAATCACCAAATCTAAACCTGAACCTAATGAAATCACCGCTCCTGCCAGTATGGTGACCATCAATGATGGGAAGAAATATTACACAGTGAAAAAAGGTGACACATGGTCCATGATAGCCAAAAAACTATATCATGGTATAATCTCAACCGAGGAAATAGCAAAGTGGAACAATAGAACTACAAAGGAACCTCTAGAAATAGGCGAGTCCTTGTTTGTGAAGTGATATCGTTGTACATATTATCTTCCCACAAAAAGACCTTCAACTAAAACCCAAAGAAAATGAAAGAACTACTCTGCATCCTCGCATTATCGCTCGTGACCCTCTGCACCAACGCACAATCCTGTCCCAATGACAACCCAATATGACATTTTTCGTTTACGTGCCCATACTACATATGTGGAAACAAACCTGATTTCATCCGAAATCCTTTCACCTTCCGAACGGAGCACTCTCAAATCGGTTCTATCTTGCTGAACCTGCCGAACAACGGATGCGTACGGTACAATACCACACTCCTAGCCGGAACATGGAGCGTCCTGCCTGCCATATCCTCCTCATCGGAGAAGAACGACCCTACCTTCATATCATCGGGGGCGGCCACCTCGCAATAAATGTTCAAAAGCCATATACAACCATCAAAGATGCTGTCCTCTATCTTTCTCGCCGTAGCGGGTATCCTGACTTCCCTGAGACGCTCACAACGACAGAAGGAATAAGATAACAAATTGACCAGCCCCTGGGGCAGCTCCACTGATTTCAGACGCTTGCAGCCTGAGAATGCACAGGCTCCGATGGTCCTCAGAGTGGAGGGAAATTCCAAATCTCTCAAAGAACCACAGTCCATGAAGGCGAAATCAGCGATGGTCACAAGACCGTCTTCGAAACCTACCCTCTCAAGGGACTTGCAGCCACAAAAGGCTTCATCAGTGATCAGTAGCACGGAGGAAGGGATGTGGACGGCCTCCAAAGCCCGATTCCCGCAGAAAGCCCCCCACCCCACTTGCACGATCCCTTCGGGAACGTCATAATGGGTGTCGGACTTACCGGCGGGATAACGGAGCAGCATCGTGAAGTCCTTGTCGAACAAAACACCATCAAAAGATGCATAGACTTGGTTCTCCGCATCCACATGGACTGCCTTCAGCCTGTCACAGTCCTTGAAACAATCAACACCGATGCAAATCACGGAGACCGGAATGCTTACACTCTCCAGGCTCCTGCAACCAGAAAAGGCATGGTCGCCAATCTCCTTGACTGAATCGGGAATCGACACTCCAACAATCTCCTTGCAATAAACAAAGGCATTGCTTCCAATGGTCTCCACGCCTTGGGGGATGTCGAATCGCAAGGCATGACGGTCTTTCACCAACAGCAAAGTCTTGCCATCCTCGGAGTAAACAACGGACTGATTTCCTGAGTCCATATGAAAGGTATTTATATTGATCAATGAAACTCAGACTATAAGAACCATAAGGGTTCTCATCATTCTGCGCCTGCAAAAATAGGAAGAAACAAACAAATAAACAAGCATAAGGCCACATTCACCTGTGGAATTTTTGATAACCACCAAAATTCACTTCTAATGAACAAATTTTGAATGTTCACAACCATAGGATAAGACAGGCTTTGAATGGAGGTTATCTTTGCATAACAGAGTGTGCCGCTTTGGAAAGGATATACTCCAAAAAGAGGAATTCGACAAAGATCACGAAGCGTATCGAGAACCTCTTATTTGACGGGGACAACAACCGACATCTTCTTGGCGGCTTAACAGGCCATGAGTTAAAACCTTAGGAAAAACAACATGCCAAATATGATGCAATCAATATAAAAAAAGGCACAGTCGCAGATCAAGGTGTCGGCCGACAAAATAGAGTTCATCAGTTTCGACAAGCGCAAGGTGGAAGCACAACAGCTTTGGGCGACATGACCGTGGAGACAAAGGAGAAAGAGCCGTTCAACCAACAGGATACGGAAGAGGACGTTCCGTTCTGATCCACTTTTCCCACGACATCCTGACGGGGAGGGGGCGGAAGCTCTCTCCCCTACCCTTTTTTCCGTCAACCATTGACATGAACGAAAATATCAGAAAAAAATCGTAATTTTGCAGCCGAACGAATCAAAAGGATATATGAAACACAAACGTCTTATCGCACTCGCATTCGCCATTTCTGCCGTGACGGCATGGTGCATAGCTGCCGACAACGATGTCATACCTCAGACAAAAGGCTCACACTGCACCTTCACCGACGGGGTGAGATATTCCAAGATGATCATCAACGCCCGCCTGAATGACTTCAAGGCAAATACGACTCCCGCGGGGTTCGGCGTATTCGATGCCACAGGACACTTGACAACAGACCCTACAGGAACCAAGAACAACTTGGACTATGTGCCGGGACTGGTGGCCAAGGCCGTTATGGAGACCGTGGACTACTACAAAGACTCTGACGTCATGGATGTCAGGCCGTGGTTCTATGCCATACAGCACTATGGCAATCGGCTGGACATCTCCTCCAACGGGAAGGAAGGCAAGAGCTTTGACGACCTCAACGCCGTCAAACTCTATTTCAAACTGCGCGAGCTGGCTGCAGCCAGGGTCTTTCCCGATGGCGAACTGCATACAAACGACGAGACAACAGAGACTGCGGAAGCACGTTTCAAGGCTGCATTGGATGGTATTGGCAAGGCCAACAGCACCTACGTCATCAAGGCATCGACATTGGAGGGTGCCGCCGGCGGATGGTGGCACAAGTCGGGATATGTCAACCAGATGTGGTGCGACGGCCAGTACATGGGTCCGGCACTGTTGGCACAGCTGCTCAACGAATACAGCAGTTACACCTCCATAGGCGATGATGACTGGGCACTCGTGACACGACAGTTCACCATTGCATGGAACTATCTGTGGGATGAAGAAACACACCTGCTCTATCATGCATTCACTGCGGATCCTGCCAACACCCATGGCTGGGCAGGGATCTCCGCCATAGAGGGTTCCGAGGTCTATCACTCACAAGAATTCTGGGGACGTGCCGAGGCATGGTATTTCATGGGTCTGGTGGATGTGCTGGAACAGTTGCAGAAAGCTGACCGCACAGGCACTGACGACTACATCACGTTGCACGGCATGCTGCAACAGCTGGGTGCAGGAATTGCCGCCAAGCAGGATGCAATGTCAGGATGCTGGTATCAGTTGCTGAACCATGACGGCAGCTATGTCGCAACAGACTACGACAGAAGCTACCGCTACACAGAGGGTCCTGTGTCCAACTATTTGGAGTCTTCGTGCACGGCCATATTCACAGCGGCCTACCTGAAGGGCATGCGCCTCGGATTGTTCGACACCGACTATACTGACCTGGCCATAAGGGCCTATCGGGGTTTCGTGGAACAATTCATGGTTGGTGACGGCGATGGAGGAGTCCATCTCATCGGCTGCTGCAAGTCGGCCGGCCTGGGCGGCAGCAGCTACCGCGACGGCTCTGCAGCCTACTATCTAATGGGACGCGACACACAGCCTACGATCGATGACCCGTCATCATCGAGCTTCTATACCGAAGGCAAGGTGCTGGGCGGCTTCATCCTGGCAGCCACGGAATACGAGAGACGATTCATTGATGGTGGAGAGACACATATAGATGCCATGCGCGACGCCACGAAGTCCGGCAACGCATGCTACGACATCCAGGGACGTCGAACCACGGCTCCAAACCACGGCATCCATATCATGGATGGAAGGAAATACGTGAATAAAGACCAAGACAGGTAACCTGGAAAAGAAAATAACAACTTTCGAATCCCACACTTCACCATGCACGGGAGATTTTTCGTATATTTGCCAACCATAAATCAAGACATGATATGAGAAAACTGCTAATCGCAATAGCGGCCATGCTGACACTGACAGCAACATCACTGGCAGAGGTCAAGGTGGCCGAGGCCCCACCCAAGCACTCGGCGTTGTTTGCTCACGGGATGGCGGTGGGGCAATCCACACCCCTCACATATCAGACGCACATCCAGCCCACCCAACCAGGTGGGCTTTTTCTGCCCCCCATCCCATCCCCGTAAAAGTTCAATCAAAAATGTCAAAAAACTAAAGTCTATCTATCTTAAAGCCCAAATGCCTAACATCCCTCAATCCCCTCCTTCTCCTATCCTTATGCCGTTGCCCCCAAGCTTGCCAAAGCAAGAATTATATGTTAAAAACAGTACCAAGTTATTTTTTATCTTTTACTAAAGAAAATTCGAGAATTCGCCAATTCGTGATAGGAACTGCCTTTATCCCGGATTGGCGAATTTCATATTTTTCCCAGAGGAAGAGCCATCAAAAATCAGTCAACTGGCAGTTGTGGCAGAAGGTAGGCGGGGTATTGCGCTGCCATTGTAGGCGGAACTCCTGCGCCTTCTCACCATTGAGCACTTCCATCACACTTGAATGGAAGACATTGCCGAAATTCAACAGTTTGGGGAACGGCTTTCCACAACACGGAACATAATATCCATCCCATGTGATGTAAGGGTACTCCCATGGGAAGATGCAGTCGTGGAAGGATGCATCCTTTGGGAAATGCGGCCCAGTGATTTCCATGTCGGGGAATTGCCTTTTCATCTCCTCCAACGCCTCCACCTCCTTCAGATATTCCTCCGATATGAAAAACTGATAAAAATCACGCTTCATCCGAGGTTGCGAGGCGATGCTGACGGGATTAAAGTTGACATACCCCATGCCCATCTCCCTTGCGAACAAGACGACATTGCGCATGTCACGGAAATTTTCCGGCATGACGACGCAGTTGACCATGAAAGTGACGTTCTTCCCCTTTTCCATCGTGAAGCGGATGTTGTCTCTCACCTCGTCGAATGAGGTTTTCGGGCGTATGGTTTCATAGACCTCCCCCACCCCGTCGACAGAGAACTGTATGTTGTCGACGAACGGGAGCACCGGCACGATTCTCTCCTTGTAGTCCTTCTGGTAAGCATTGGTGGAGATGGTGGTGATGATGCTCTTTTTCTTTTCCTTCACATACTTGACAACATCTGCCAGATGTGGATGGAGGAACGTTTCCCCCAACCCCGTCAAGCCTATGGAGTCGAGGTAAGGGTATAGTTCATCGATGATTTTTTCTGCTTGCTCCAACGTCATGAAGCCCTTGTCCATCTCCTTCCCGTAGATGAATTCCCTCGGACACATCATGCAATGGAGGTTGCATACGTTGCCCAATTCTATCATCGCATTGGTGGGGAAAGGTATGACAGTGTTTTTCTCCCTGTCATGCATGAGTTTACGGAGGCGATTGGCAGCATATCGCCGCAAGTCAGCATTCAACCTGGTGTTGACGAGCAGTTTTCCGAGCAGTTTCCGCCTACGTTTGTTCAACCGTTTCAAAATCGTTCAATCTTATTCTTTCGTCACCGGCATGTTCTCTTTCTTCCATTCCAGGATGCCACCCTTCAGATTGACAGGTTTGTAGCCCTCCTTGACGAGACGTTCGGCGGCATTTGCAGACCGTCGTCCGCTGCGGCAATAGATGGCGATGGTCTTTTCCTTAGGCAAGAGTTGCCTCACCAGTTCGAGGAAGTCACTTTTGTTTTGGTCGATAAGAATGGCACCCTTGATGTGCCCCTCGTTGAACTCGTCTGTCGTCCTCACGTCGAGAATCACCACGTCGGCGCTGTCAATCAGCTCAGCGAATCCCTTGACATCGGTGTTCTCGAAATTCTGACTGCATGCGATGTTCAGTCCCAGTGCAGCCAAGATGAAAGCCAAAAATCTTTTCATATCATTATCGTGATACTAAACACTCTACTCATCTGACGAAGTTCATCATTTGCCATGGCTCACGCTCCGGGTAGTCGGTTTTTCCAGCAGCGTGAATCTTTTTCAACATCCAAGCCATGTTGTCGGCAAGAGTTCTCATGGTCTGCATACCCTCGGTGTCGAGAGCCGCCTGTCCCTCCGCAGCGCCATAGACGATGTTCCAGTATTGCGATGTGACCACAGGCATGTTCATCATCTGGAAAGGCATGTTGAGGGTTTGGAAGGCAGCAGTGGCCCCACCCCTTCGACAGACGCAGATAGCGGCGGCCGGCTTGTTCGTCACTGTCTCCCCGGCAGAATAGAAGAGTCGTTGCATCAGTGAGAGCACCAACCCGTTGGGTTGGCCGTAATATACCGGCGACCCCACAATCAAAGCATCAGACTCGGCCATTTTCGCAGCCACCTGGTTGCAGATGTCGTCATCAAATACACATTTGCCGAGACCTTTCGACTTGCATTGTCCGCAAGCGACACAACCACGGACGGGTTTGGCACCTATTTGCACGATTTCGGCCTCGATGCCGTTTTTCTCCAATTGCTTCTCCACTTCGCTGAGAGCAGTGAAGGTGTTGCCCTTCCTTCGGGGACTTCCGTTGATTAATAAAACTTTCATAGGTTGTATGTCATTTATGTTTTTTGTTCTATCTTCCATTTCATCGTCTTTGCCCTGCGCAGCAAGTTGGGCGAACGGCGTGGTGAGCAACAGTCCTCCGACGGTCGCCACAGCAGATTTTCTGATGAATTCCCTTCTGTTCATAATCAAGCAAAGAATAATGTGGATTCAGCATATCCATGTATCGCGGTTATGGAAAGCTAATCTTCCGGAGCAGCCTCTTTGCCAGCCAAGACCGGACGAATCAGATGTCCTCCCACGAGGAGAGGATTGTCGGCATGTTACACCATCTTGGCGGGGTATTGCTTGCAGATGCATTCTCTTACATTCTGCAAATATAATAATAAATTTGAATCTGTAGACATAAAATCAATAAAAAATGATTATCAGCAAACATCTGATACTATGAAGCAACAACAATGCGCCTTGATGCGAAACTCTTTCACTCCTAAACCAAGTTAGACACCACAACACATTCACCACGAAACTCTCCAAAGATAAAATTTCTACGAACTTAAAGTACATAAATGACATATAGCCAATGTGGCTTTGAATTCAAAACTGCAGGAAAGAACACATCAATATTCATTTTCAACCATATAACTTTGCATAATCGGAGAAAAATGCCTAACTTTGCCGAAACATTCAATAATTTTCACAAATCCAATAGTTATGAAAAAAATCTTTATCGGAATAGTGGCATTTGCACTGTGCCTTGGCATGAACTCATGCAAGAAAGAACCAGCCCCCGCAGGAAACGAACCAGCACCAACGGAACAATCTTCTGTAAGCACAGACGAAGTTTCCAATGCAACAGGTGAGGCTACTGAAGCAACTTCAGGTGAGGCTGCAGAGCAAACGTCCGAGTCAACAGGGCAGTCCTCTGAAACAGAGAAAAAGGCGGAAGCCCCATCCGCTTCAGTAACCGACTTGCTAGCCAAGGCAAAAGCAGAGGGTGCAAAGTGGAGCGTAGACGAATGGAAGTCTGCATACAAGGAACTGCTGCTGACGGGCAAACCAATAGTTGTCGAACTTCAAAACATCGTTGACGACTTGGTGAACAATCCCTCCAAAGCAAATGAAATAAAGGCAAAAGCCAAGGATTTGGAGAAAAAAGTCAAGGAGCTCAACGATGAATATGACAATTTCGAAGATTTTGCCAAAACAATCGCCAACGGCAAAAAAGTGGTAGAAGACAAAGCATGGATTGAAAAGACAAAGAAAGAACTGGGTGTCCCCGACCTTTAACAGCATTACCTTTTCATTCCAACCATCTCCTCCACCCTCCCATTCGGGTCGAGGGTAGTTTTTCGGCACACTCCCCATATGTTCTGCTGTTATTGAAGGGACAAAAAATAAAAAACACTATGGAGACATTACCACAAGGAACAATACTTCAAGGCAAATCCTATCAGTACAAAATCATCAAGACATTGGGCCAAGGGTCTTTTGGCATCACCTACCTTTCAACGGTGAAGATGGCAGGTGGCCTGGGCACCATCGACATCGACGTGAAGGTAGCCGTCAAGGAATTCTTCATGCGCGATGTCAATGGTCGTGAAGGCACGTCCGTTACTAGCGGCAGCAAGGGTGGCATCTATGATGACTACAAGAACAAATTCCTCAGGGAAGCCGAGAATCTTGGGAAGCTCCAACATCCCAACATCATCAAGGTGATAGAGTCCTTTCCTGCCAACAACACCATCTATTACGCCATGGAGTTCATAGGCGGGGGCAGCCTTGATGACTATATCAAGACGAAGGGAAGGCTCACGGAAGACGAGACTGTCAGAATCGCCAAGAAAATAGGTTCTGCACTCACTTTCATGCACGGGAAACGAATGCTGCACCTCGACCTCAAGCCAGGCAATGTCATGATGCGCGAGAACGGCGAACCCGCCTTGATCGACTTCGGACTCTCAAAGGAGTATGACAAGAGCGGTAAACCAGAGACAAGCACGACCGTGGGCCGCGGCACTCCAGGCTACGCACCTATTGAGCAAGCCCAATACAGGGAAGGTGTGGATTTCCCCGTGACCATGGATGTATACGCCTTGGGAGCCACCATGTTCAAGATGCTTACTGGCAAACGTGCCCCCGAAGCATCCGACATCCTCAATTATGGATTCCCCTATCAGGAGCTGAAAAAATACAACGTCAGCGATGCACTCATCGCCTGCATCACCAAGGCAATGGAGCCAACAAAGAAAAAACGGTTCCAAACTGTAAAGGACTTTGTCACCGCCATTGACAAGCCTACCGTTTCCAAATATGAAGACGAGGACGAAGTGGAAGTTTTTGCACTCGACGATGACGACGTGACCGTCATAAGCAGAGGGACGGCAAAAAAGAATGATGACGACTCGACCATCATGGGCAGACGCGGGGCAAGGCAAGAGGAGAAGAAGTCTTCGCCATATTCCGGACAAAAGGCTTCGCCATATTCCGGACAAAAGGCATCACCATATTCAGGACAGAATTCATCACCATATACCGGACAAAAGGCATATGCATATTCCGGCCAAAAGGCGAAATACGCCCCAGCCACCGGGAGAGGCAACAACTCCAAGCGCAATTTAGCCATTATTGCCGGGGTGATTGGTGCAATCCTCTTAGTCATCTTTGTCGGTTCTATGTTGTCTGATACTGATAAGCAAGAAGAAGAGGTAAATCCAACGCAGGCAGCCTCCGACCTTCTTAATGAAGCCAAAGCCAAAGGTGCCAACTGGAGCGTGGACGATTGGAAGTCGGCTTACACAAGAATGTTCAAAATTGCCAAGCCGATGCTTTCGGAGATTTATGATATAAACAGACTGAATGAGAATGGAACTCTCTCTGATGAAGAACTTGAGAAGTTAAGTGAGGATATTGAGGAAAAATACAACGATTTGATGAATAAATTAGACAAATTCGATGATTTTGCCAAGAAGTTTCCTAACGGCAAATATGTTTCTGATGACGAAGAATGGGGCATGCAGATGATGAAAGAATTAGGCTACCCCGAAGAATTTTATACTGATGAGGAAGACGAACCCGCAGCAGATTAAGTGGACTCAGTTACCATTCTGATGCATTTCACCTGATGACGACTTTCCTTCCTCGGTGGATGTAAACGCCCTTTGAGGGATGCATCACCCTTTGTCCTTGCAGGTTGTAATAATCGTCGTCGCAGGGTGATGTTACGATGTACGTTTCCACGATGTCTACTCCCACCATATCGATGATGGCGGCAAGCACCCTCTGAGAGCGTATGGGAAAATAATCTTCGAGAAGCCTTCTACGCTCCGCCATGAAGTGCTCATCGACGGTGTATAATTGTCCCGGCGAGGTGTATCGATGCACGTCACGACGGTAGTCGCCCCATCGGGCCGCCTCAGCATATACCGCGTTTTCAATGGTGTGATAGAGACTGTCCCACAATTCCACCACCGACTCCCTGCCGAGCAAGCCATCCTCGGAAAGTACTTCCTTTGCCCGCCTCACATACTTGACGGCAAACTGTTCGTTACGCAGCAAGTCATTGAAGATTCCAGTGGGGAAGCCACGGTTGTTCTTCCCCAACACATCCTCCTTCCGACTCTCAAACAACTGTTCCGAGTCCCAGCAGAGGATACGGAATCCCTGGCTTTCAGCACCCTTCCTTCGGATGGCATACCAGTTGTGCTGATCCCAGTCGGTGTTGCCGGCATATTGGTTGATGAGCATGTAGTCGATGAAATGGTCGATGTCGAGGAGCACCTCCTGCTGTGGGTCGTCGGTACCGTCAGGCCGTTTGCCCTGCAGTTTCATGTAATAGCCGTTGTCTGCCGCCCGGGCGGCCGTGGCCACCATGAGGTCCCACGCCTCCATGTCACCCTCCGAAGCCTCCAGATGATACCCTCCGTCCTCCTCCAATTTGATGACATCAATCTCACTCTTCTTGCCTCCGAGATGGCTTTTCCCGAATTGGTCATCAACACGCTCCGCCACGTTGTACAGCCCCCAGTACATGCCATTGATGAAGAGATTGACGTATAGGGCATTGACGCTGGTGTGCCCCATCTTCCTCTGCATCCTCCTGGCCCATACGTCACGTGCATACTGTGCCTTTTGCCTTCCCCCGTCGTTCCAATGCTGCCAGGAATTGCCGAAATGGCAACGCAGCACCAATTGGTCGAACTGCGCCGGTTCATCGCTGCCAAAGACCGGATAGTCGAGCGTTGCCGGTCCATACTGCTTCTTGAAGACGAGGCGGAACGAGTGCTTGGGATTTTTCTCCGCCAACCTACCGTGGCCGCCATGCAAGCGCAGGCCGCAGTCCACGCTCATGTCGTGCTGCTGCGGCCCGCCGAAGAGTTCGATGCTAGCGGGACGTGTCCACCCATGGCCCGTGGGATCGCCCACCGGCGGTCCGGTGAAGATATAGATGCCGCCTCTCAGCGAGTCCTCCTCGTGGCTGAAGAGGTGGTCCTTGTCTGTCACGATGCTGAGTACGGGAAGGCTTTCCAGGCCCTCGGCTATCTTCTTCGCCAACGTCTCATCGTTAGTCATCTCCGGGTCCATCTCGTAGTCGGCTTTCGCCGTCCCGCTGATGGTGGTGTATCTCCCCCACTTTTGTGGATACCCCTCTGGCGTGTTACCTTGCTTGAGCACGTCGGCAACGAAAAGGTAGGTTGCGGTGGAGACATCGCCGATGGTGTCGGCTGCAAGAACAGCAGCTCGCAGGATGGTGGTGCCCTTGATGGTGAGCGGTTGGGTGTAGCGTTTGCTCGCTGCATTGGGGCGGCTGCCGTCGAGTGTGTAGCGCACGTCGCATGCCTCCACCGACTGTCCGTCGTCCATCGTGATGGCGAGCGAGAATGGCTGGTCATAGAAGCCATGGGGATGACTGAATGTCAACCGTTGTGCAGCAACAGTCAACGGCAGGAGGCATGTCAGTGTCATCAAATGGCGACAGAAACGCATCATACTGAAAATCATACGGCAAAATTACTAAAAAAACAACAAAAACATGCAAATGTTGGTTGGTTACAAAATAATTTTCTATTTTTACAACATTATTGACTAGGCTATTAAAAAGCAATGATTATGGAAACACCCTATGAAAACCCATCGACGCCATCCCACACGACGGATGCATCACGCTATGCCTTGGTGGAACTACACCTTCACGTTGACGGCTCTCTTTCAGCAGAAGACGTGATGTTGATGGCCAAGGAAGAAGGTGTGGACGTACCTTCCACAACAAAGGAAGTCTATGACCTGCTCTCCTGCCCGGAAGACTGCAAGGACCTCAACCGCTATTTGAAATGCTTCAGTCTGCCCTTGTCAGTGATGCAAATGCCCTCCACCATCGCCTACAGCGTGGAGAGTCTGGTGAAACGCCTCGATGAAATGCAACTGCTTTACGCAGAGATTCGCTTCGCCCCACAACAGCATGTGGAGAAAGGCCTTAGCCAGGATGAGGTGGTGAGAGCGGCCATCGATGGTCTCAAAAGTGGCTTGTCCGGCTGTGTCAACGGTTTCAAGGCCAACCTCATCCTCAGTTGCATGCGTGGAAGAGGCAACGAGACAGAAAACATGGAAACGGTGCACCTGGGCGAAAAATACCTTGGCGACGGTGTCTGCGGCATCGACCTTGCCGGCGCCGAGGCACTGTATCCTACGGAAGATTTCCGAGAACTTTTCGAGCACGCCCACGCCATCGGCGTCCCCTTCACCATCCATTCCGGCGAGGCTGCCGGCGTGGAAAGCATGCGCCACGCCATCGACTTCGGCACACGGCGCATCGGCCACGGTATTCGCAGCCACGACAACGAAGAGATGAAGGCATTGCTGAAAGCCAAGGACGTATGCCTCACCCTATGCCCCACAAGCAACCTGCAGACACGGGCGCTGAAAGGCGTCACATTGCTGGAGGACTATCCCCTGCCCTCTTTCCTCAATTCGGGAGTGAGCATCAATATTGCCACCGACAACATGACGGTGTCGAACACCACCCTGCGAAAGGAAATCCAAAGACTCTTCGACGCGGGCATCCTCACCACCACCGGGGCGGAGGCCATCGTGGAGTCTGCCATCAGCCACAGCTTCATCTCCGAAAAGGAAAAGGAGGAACTGCGCAGGAAAGCGGAGAAAAGGATGAAGATGGTGTGAGCACACTTGAAAAATCGGGCAGTGAGCAAAAGGCGGTGAAAAAAAGTAGGGCGACAAGAATGTTCTGACGAAAACTGAGACAAGAATGATCAGGCGGATTTGCAATCCGACTGTAAATAACATAAGCATTTGCAATGCGATTAAAGCGGAATAAGACTCTGATAATAACGATTTTATCGGATTACAAATCCTTATATTAAATGCTGCCGGATTACAAATCCGGCAGAACATTCTTGGCGTTGCTTGAACGGAGACAAGAATGTTCAGGCGGATTTGCAATCCGACTGGAAATAACATAAGCATTTGCAATGCGATTAAAGCGGAATGAAGCTTTGACAATCAAGATTTCATCGGATTACAAATCCTTATACTCAATGCTGCCGGATTGCAAATCCGGCAGAACATTCTTGGCGTTGGTTGAACGATGGCAAGAATGTTCAGACCAAAAACTTGTGCCCACCCCAACAAAAGCCTTCGACCTTCAGAACTCCACGTTGACTCCCGCCATGAAGGTGGCTCGAGGCATGGGATATCCCAGGTTGATTTCATATTTCTCCGCGAGCAGTTTTTCCCCCCTGACCCACAGTCGGAGAGCCTTGGTGGCATTGAAGTTGACTGCAGCGTTGAGCAGGCAGAAGTCTTCCTTGGTCTCGGTGGCTCCCACTGATGTGTAGAGACCATTGATGTATTGAAGTCCCACATTGATCCTCCAACGCCCTAAACGCCCTATGCGGTAGTCGGCGCCGAGGAAACCTTTGTATTCCGGTGCCGCCAACACCTTGTTTTCCATATGCAGGAAGGAGTGGTTGGTGCTTACTCTCCAATGGCGGTTGATATGCCATGAGGCATCCAGTTCCACACCACTGTTCTCAATCTCCCCCGTGTTCACATTCCTGGGCTTTCCATCCACTTGCATGGTCTGTATCATGTTGTCGCCCTTGATATAGAAGAGGTTCAAGCCATATTCGAAGTATCCGGAAGACAATCCGGGACTATGCCTCCAGGAGAGTTCGTAGTTCCACATCCGCTCCGGTTCCAGGTCGGTGTTCGATGGTGGATAGAGATACATCTCACGCATGGTGGGGTTTCTGAATCCCTTGCTCGCCATCGCCTTGATTTCCCCCGTCGCCATAGGTCGCACGACAACACCCGCCTGCGGAATGAGTTCCGTCCCGGTGATGTTGTGATGGTCCACGCGCAAGCCGACATCAACGGTCAGCCATTGCAACAAGTCCTGTCGGAAGTCGACGTATCCCGCCACTTCATCACGGTTTGACCTGCCGCTCTGCTTGTTGGGTGTGTCGAGCACCTCCCCCGTCGCTTTCGAGGTATAGAACGCCTTTCCATAGATATGCTGATAGTCGACACCCACCGTGAGCCTGTTGCCCTCGAAGAGTCTGGCGCTCTGGTACCATGAGACGCCGGTGAGTGCATCCTGCGACCTAAAATAGCGCACCGTGGGGCTTGCGGGGTCGGCGGTGCCGTCATCTATCTTGTGCCTTCCGAAATTGGAATAGACGCTTATGGCGCCACTGGTGTTATTGTAATGGTTCTCCAAAGCCGCCGACACCACCCCGCGGGTGATCCACTGGTTGGCTTCGAACATCGGTTTGGAAGTGGTGCCGGGATAACTGGCGTTGAAGTGTGTGACGTCGGCATCAACATAGGCGTTCCAATGGGCGGAGAAGTCATAGCCCACCTTGAAATATCCCCCGTACTGCTCGAAGCCCATGCGCGGCCTGTGGTTGTCGGTGCGAGCATACTGTGCAGCCACCGTGGTGGAGAGCTTCCCACTCCTCATTTGGTTGGAGGCCTCAGCCTGCACCGTGCCATAACTGCCTGCACCGACATTGAGGTTGGTCTTCACGCCGTCGCTGTGCATCGCCCGCGTCACGATGTTCATCACGCCACCCATGGCATTGGAGCCATAGAGCACGGAAGCCGGGCCTCTGAGCACCTCCACCCTGTCGGCCATCAATGTCTGGTAACTGTCGCTGATGGGATGTCCATATACCCCTTGGTATTGCGGATGACCGTCGATGAGGACGAGCAACTGTCCCGCCCCGCCGGTGATGCCTCTCATATTGATGCCTCCGGCAGCCCCGGTCGAGACGCCATAGCCCATCATCGAACGACCGGTGACAAAGAGTCCCGGCACCTGCTGCATCACCGTCGGCAGCACGTTCACTTGATTTTGCTCCGTCAACTTATCCCTTGAGATGACAGTCACCGTCATCGGGAGGTGCCTCACGTCGGTGGCATAGCGTGTTCCTGTCACCACCACCTCGCGTATCTCACGGGTGTTGCCGAATGTCAACGTGTCGGTCTGTGCTTGCATATTAGCGCACCCCACCACAAAGGCAAGGAGCATCAAGATATTCTTTTTCATTATTGTTGCAATTTTCGTAAGTGTATCAACAAAATAGTATTTTGGGGTTCAAAGATAAGACATTTTGTCAAATATGCCATCAAAAAATCATTTTTTCTTACATCATATCATCATAAATGAGGAGGTTCCCCCTCGCCCCCTCCTTGGCCTTTAGGGCAGGTGCCGTGCCTGCCCGGTTCACAACCACCCCCGCCCCTCCTTAATCCTAAGGAGGGGTACCTGCCCTCCCCCCGTCCCCCTCCCGACATCGGGAGGGGGCTCAACCGCACCTACTCGGTGCTCGTTCACTAAGGTGCCGCTCCCTTAAAAGCGGTCGCCGTAGATTGTTTACGCAACAAAGTTGCGATTTTTTGTGTTCGCTGCGCTCACCTAACAACATTTTACAAACCATATGCATAGGGTGGTTGTCACCATTTCTCCTCCAAAAAGCGGTGAGAGTAAACATATGTCCCTTTATCTCCAGAAAGTTGAGTGAGACATAGGTTAATAATATATAAAAAGGGGCGGGATAGCAGAATGTGATTTGGATAATCCTATAATTTGGTCTAAATTTGAAACCTAAAACCATCAAATTCACTAAAAGACTCACTAAAAAAAGAATACGATGAATTACAAAAAGATTTTCATGGTCATGGCATTGGCGGCCTTTGCGGTTTTCGCCCAAGCCCAAGTGTTGGATGTTTTCATCTCCGACGCCACAGGCTCACCCACCAATGTGAGAAACGCCCCGAACGGCAAGGTGGTAGCCCATTTGAATCCCACCAGCGGCATCATGATAGGTGTGGAATCACCCAAGAACGGCTGGTGGAAAATCACTGACAATTATTACTCCGACCCCGACAAAGACTTTGAGGACGAATACCTGAAAGGCTCCACCACCGGTTATTGGATTCACCATTCTGTCTTGGCCGTGGCAACCAGGAACTATGGCGGGGAGACCCTCCGTCTTCGGAAGTCGCCTTCTTCAAGAGCGCAGGCGGTATATTCCTTCAATGAGGAAATCATGCTGCGTCCTTTGGAAGTCAAAGGCGACTGGGTGAAAGTGAAGACCACCGATGGCAAGCACACAGGTTGGATAGAAGCAGAATGGCTGTGTGGCAATTCAGTGACCAACTGCTGTTGAATCATCCTAAAGATTTGAGATTTGAGATTTGAGATTTGAGATTGAAGATTGAGGACAAAAGCAAAGGGAAGGCTCTTTATGGGAGCCTCCCCTTTGCTTTTGTCCTGTTACTTGTCGCCTGTCATTTGAACAGTTTCTGTGCAAACATGGTCAGGTAGATGCGCCAGTTGCGCCAGATATGTCCGCCATCGGTTTCCACATACTCATACTGGTAGCCTTTGGAGTCCCAGTAATTGCGCAGGTCCACGGTGCTCTGATAGAGGAAGTCGGTCTTTCCCATACCCATCCAGTATAGTTTGGGTTTGCTGGCGAAGAGTCTTGCCGACTGCTGTTCGAAGTCGGGGTCTTTCTTGATTTGCTCTGCAAAAGGCTCACGCATGTTGAAGTTCTTGCCCAGATGGAGACCAGCGGAGAAGAGGCCGTAATAGTCGAACTTCGTGGGATAGGTGAGGCTGATGCCGAAGGTGTGTCCACCACCCATGGAGAGTCCGCATACAGCCCTGTACGCACGGTCTTTCAATGTATGGTAGTTTTTATCCACATAGTCGACGATGTCCATGAAACTGGCTTCCATTGTTGCCACGGCAGGTTGGGTGGGTCCTTCCCCCCCACCCCCGAATGAAGGCTGATACATGCCCCACGACCACTCTCCGGGAGCCGCCTGGCAGTTGGGGTTTCCGTTGGGCATCACGACGATCATAGGCTTCGCCTTCCCCAAAGCGATGAGGTTGTCGAGGATTTGCGCAGCACGACCGAGTTCACTCCATGCATTCTCATCTCCTCCGGCTCCGTGAAGCAGGTAAAGGACGGGGAACTTGCCCCCCTTGTCATACCCCGGTGGTGTATAGATGGTCATGCGTCGATTCATCTTCAGCGTCGGGCTGTTGTACCATACCTTGCTCAAGTTACCATGTGGCACCTCGTTGACACGGTACAGGTCTCCCTTGTCACCCTTCTGCTCACTGACGATGAAGATGTTGGTATACGACATGATGTCACGGTTGACATAGATGTTGGCGGGGTCTTTCACGCCTGTCATCCCGTCGATGTTGAACGTGTAGCTATACATTTCGGGAGCCAGTTTTCCTGTGGTGTAGGTCCACACGCCGTTCTGCCCTTCCTTCATTTGAGCCACGCCCGATTCAAGGAAGTCGCCAGCCACCTCCACCTTGACAGCTTTGGGGGCAAAGAGATTGAAGGTGACAGTGCCGTCTCCGTTGACGACAGGGGATTTCACATTGACTCTGTCGAAGAGCCTTTCCTGCGCCTGCGACGCCATGCAACACAGGCATGCAAGTGCGATGGTTATGATGGTCTTTTTCATTGGATGGTATGTTTTGATTACGTCTTATTTTCTTGCTTTCGTTGGTAGGGCAACTGTTGGACTATCTTTTTAAAAGGTTCATCTTCACTTCCGGCTTCATCACATCGTTGACCTTTCGTGACTGAGCTTTGGCAGTAGCACTGAGCGTGGCCTTGATGTCTTTCGAAGATGCTCCTATGAGGAATTGGTATTCGCCGGCAGCCACCACCCATGCGGAGGCTTCTTCGTCAAAGGAGGCGAGGTCTTCTGCCTTCACAAACATGGTCAAGGTTTCGCTCTCCCCAGGTTTCAGGAGTTTGGTCTTGGCATAAGCCTTCATTTCCTTGACGGGTTTGTTGGCAGCCTTGTTGTCGGGTGCGGAGACGTAAAGTTGCACCACCTCCTTTCCATCATGTTCACCACTGTTCTTCACGTCGACGGTCACCTCATAGCCATCGCCTTTCGCCGTGACCTTCGCATTGTCGTATTCGAAGTTGGCATAACTGAGACCGAAGCCGAAAGGATAGCTTACCGGAACGTCGAAAGAATCGAAATAGCGGTAACCCACATAGATGTCTTCCTCATATTCAGTGTAATCCACATTCCTCACATTGCCCTTATGTCCCTGATTCATCATATCGATGCGTGGGTCCTGGTCGATGGGGAAATTCTTGGAAGAATAGGCGTCGGCAAACTTCACCGGCCACGTCATGGTGAACTTTCCGGATGGCGACTGCTTTCCGCTGAGCACATCAACCACGCTGTTGCCGCCCTCCTGCCCAGCCTGCCATGCGCAGAGGATGGCATCGGGCAGTTCTTTCCAGGAGTCGGTCTCAATGACGCCGCCGATGTTCAGCAGCACCACCACCTTCTTGCCCGCCTTGTGGTAGGTCTCACAGACCTGTTCCATGAGTTTTCTCTCGGAGTCACTGAGGTTGAAGTCAGCCACCTTGCGGTCGAGGAACTCCCCCGATAATCTTCCAATGGTGACCACTGCGATATCGGTCTCCTCGGCTTGCTTTGTCAACTCCTCCGCTGTGAAGAGTTTCTCATCGGGCAACGGCTGTGGCATGAAACTTTGCAGTTGGGCGGCATTCGGGTCTTTCTTGGCAGCCTCCTCCAAAGCAGCCTTTGCTTTTGCCTTGCAATCGGCAAGATAGGTTTCGTAGGACTTCTTCAACTCATCGGAAACGGTGTAGCCGCCATTCTTCATGCCATCGAGCAGAGAGACGACATAGGCATGGTTGACATTGCCCGAGCCCGTGCCTCCTGCTATGAAGTCGTAGGAAGTGTTGCCGTAGAGAGCCACCTTCTTGATATTCTCCGAGAGCGGCAGTGTCTTCTCGTTCTTCATCAGCACCATGCCTTCAGCAGCCGACTGCCTTGTCACTTGTGCGTGAGCTTTAAGGTCGGGTTTGTTGGAAAATTTGTATCCTTGGTAGCGCGGACTCTTCTGTATGAGGTTGAGCGTGCGCTTGACGCTACGGTCGAGGTCGGCCTCGGCAAGTTTTCCGCTCTTCACGCCGGCAACGATGGAGTCATACTGCTCCGCCTTTCCCGGTTGCAGCATGTCATTGCCTGCCCACATCTGCTTGGCGCCGTCCTTGCCGCCGAACCAGTCAGTCATCACGGTGCCCTCATAGCCCCATTCCCCACGGAGTATGGTTTCCACGAGGTCCTTGCTCTCTGAAGTGTAGATGCCATTGACGTAGTTGTAGGATGTCATCACCGTCCATGGCTTGCTCTCCTTGATGGCGATTTCAAACCCCTTCAGGTAAATCTCACGCAACGCACGTTGTGAGATTCTAGCATCGGTGTTCATACGGTTGGTCTCCTGGTTGTTGGCTGCAAAATGCTTGATGCTGGTGCCCACATTGTTCTTTTGCACACCCTTGATATATGCGGAAGCGGTCTTTCCTGCGACAACGGGGTCCTCGGAATAGTATTCGAAATTGCGTCCGCAGAGCGGATTGCGCATGATGTTCACGGCAGGAGCG
Source organism: uncultured Prevotellaceae bacterium (assembly GCA_902786665.1). GTDB lineage: Bacteria > Bacteroidota > Bacteroidia > Bacteroidales > Bacteroidaceae > Prevotella. Next base: position 23,445 of record CADADN010000047.1, read on the forward strand.
AGCAGGACGTCGGCACCATATTCCTTCACCTCCTCACCGATGGCCTCTCCCACCTCTTCCACGAGTTGGGTGTTCCATGTGGAGGCGAGCAGTGTTCCGATGGGGAAATGGGTGCAATAGTAGGTGCCCTTGTCGCCCTCGCGTGTCGCGTCGATACGAAGGCCTGCCGGTCCGTCGGCGAGGACTATGGCCGGTATTCCCATACTGTCGAGAGGATAGGTGGTGCCTGCAGCACCGGGCAAAAGGTTTTTCGTGGTGCCGATGACGGCGTCGTCTCCGGAAAAGCCCGCCATCCCCGTTCCGATGACGAAATGTGCCTTGTCTTCAAGCGACATCTTTCCCAGTGTCTCTTCCTGATTGATGATTTTCTGCGGTGCCTCCGTCGTGGTGCATCCCACAACAAGGAAGGCTGTAATGAATGTTGAAATGATTTTTTTCATTGTATTACATGGATTTGGTTATTTGAACAACAATGGTGTGAACTCCGAGAGGTATATGCGCCAATTTCGCCAGATGTGTCCTCCATCGGTGCCACCATGCGGAAGGTCACAGTTTTGTTGGCATTCACCTCAGGCGAGACGACTTGCTCCCCCTGCCCCCAATTGAGGTTCTGCTGGGCAAGCATCGTCGCACCCAGCATACAGAAGGCTGCCAATAAAATAGCTTTCAATGTTTTCATCATATAAGGTTTTGGTTGAATGTACAAATTTAAGAAAAACAATTGACATATCAATCATTTTTTTCAATTATTTGAAATAATTATGCTGCTAGGGGGGATTGGACATGTAGCGCATGGACTGTAACGATAAATCAGAGTAGCCGGAGTGGTCGGAGGAATCGGAATTGAAAAATAAGTGCATTATTATTCGGTTATTTGATTTTTTTCACTACTTTTGCAGTATCAATCAAACAATCTTATACGACAAACTATGGAAAATTTACATCTGAAGATGAATGCCAACCCCGTGGTGGCATACCTGCAAAAACCGGCAGAAGAACTAACCAAGACCGACATCATGCGTTTCATCTCGGAGAACGACATCCGGATGGTCAACTTCATGTACCCTGGAGGCGACGGCAAACTGAAGACCCTCAATTTCGTCATCAACGACGCCGCATACCTCGACACCATACTCACCTGCGGTGAACGAGTGGACGGCAGCAGCCTGTTTTCCTTCGTAGAGGCAGGAAGCAGCGACCTCTACGTCATCCCAAGATATGCCACCGCCTTCGTGGACCCCTTCGCCGAGATTCCGACCCTGTGCATGCTCTGCTCCTTCTTCGACAAGGAAGGCTCCCTGCTTGAAAGCGCCCCTGAACAGACATTGGCGAAGGCCTGCCGCGCCTTCACCCGAGTGACGGGAATGGAGTTCCATGCAATGGGTGAACTGGAATACTACGTCATCTTCGACGACGACGGTTGTTTCCCTGCCATCGACCAACACGGCTATCATGAATCCGCTCCCTATGCCAAGGCCAATGAGTTCCGTGCCAAGTGCATGCTCTACATCTCCCAAACGGGAGGACAAATCAAATACGGACATTCCGAGGTGGGCAACTTCGTCCTCGACGGGAAAGTCTATGAGCAAAACGAGATAGAGTTTCTTCCCGTCAAGGCGGAACAGGCAGCCGACCAACTGATGCTGGCGAAATGGGTGATTCGCAACCTCGCCTACCGCATGGGGTTGGACGTCACCTTCGCGCCGAAAATCACTGCGGGGAAGGCGGGGTCGGGCCTGCACATCCATATGCGCATGATGCGCGACGGGCGAAACTGCATGGTTGAGGACGGCCGACTGAGCGACGACGCCCGCCGTATGATTGCCGGCATGATGCTCCTCGCTCCAAGCATCACCGCCTTCGGCAACAAGACCCCGATGTCCTATTTCCGACTCGTCCCTCACCAGGAGGCCCCGACCAACGTATGTTGGGGCGACCGCAACCGTTCGGTGTTGGTGCGTGTCCCATTAGGTTGGAATTCCGGGGTGGACATGTGCCATGCAGCAAACCCGTCGCAACCATCCTGTGAAGTGGACACAACGATGAAACAGACGGTGGAGATGCGTTCCCCGGATGGTTCGGCTGACCTCTACCAACTCATCGCCGGCCTTTGCGTGGCGTGCCGCTGCGGTTTCGAGATGCCCGATGCCTTGGAGGTGGCAGAGCGCACCTACGTCAACGTGAACATCCACGACGCTTCCAACAAGGAACGCTTGGCCCAATTGGCCCAGTTGCCCGACAGTTGTGTGGCATCCGCCGACTGCCTGGAGCAGCAACGTGGCTATTATGAGCGCGACGGTGTGTTCAGTGCGGCAACAATCGACAGCATCATCTCCCAGTTGCGTTCCTTCAACGACAGCAACCTCCGTGCCGAGATAGGACAAGACAAGGAAGCCATCCTCCGCCTGGTCCACACCTATTTCCACTGCGGATGAAGAAGATTGAAAATTGAAGATTGAAGATTGAAAATTGGCCTGCGGCCGAAGTTGCTCACGCTCGGCAGACTACAAGCAAGCTTGGTATGCACTCGCTTAATCGCACCTTTGGCCTGCGGCCGAAGTTGCTCACGCTCGGCAGACTACAAGCAAGCTTGGTTTGCACTTGCTTAATCGCAACTTTGAAGATTTTAGACTGAAAAAAAAGGAAAGGGGCTGGCCCAATTGGCCAACCCCTTTTCTTTTATGTTTCATAGGACTTACAGGTCTTATAAGCCTATTAAACGGCAGTCTTATTTGTTGATCATCTTCTTTCCGTCCTTGATGACGATGCCCTTGTAAGACTCGTTCACCCGTTGTCCGGCGAGGTTGTAGATGGCGCCATTGGAGGTGTTGTTGTAAACTTTCACCATCTCAACGCCAGTGAAGTAGTTCTCCCATTCAGGGAAGTCGGCTGTCATCTGAGCCTTGATTTCTCCCTGGGTCATCTTGCTGTTCTTGATCATCAGACGAGCGAAACGGAATGGGGAGTCAAGGTCGTTCCAGTCCCAAGCCTGGTTGCCACCGAGGCATACATACTTCAAGTCTTCTCCGTGGTCGAAGAGGCCGCTGATGATTTGTCCCTCGGTCACGCCGTCCACATTCCACTCATTCTTTACTTCGCCGTCCATATAGATGGAAGCATTGGTGTCGGTGAAGACAGCGGTGAAATAGTGCCACTTCTGGTCTTCCAGCCAGTTGCCCACCAAGTTGAAGGCAGCGTCTCCTGCCTCCCAGGCATTGCTGTTGTAGATGTTCACCTTGCCACCCACGGCTTGTGCGCCAGTGAAGTCACACCATCCGGAGCAGTTGACCTGGATGGGTCCGCGGCTTTGCATGGCCAGCATGGGCCAGGTGTTGGGGGTATTCTTCTGAGCATAGGCGGTGAAGAGCGGTGCATAGGTGTACTGGTCGGGAGTGAAGCCCTCAGCACTCACCCAGAAAGCGATGGTCAACTCATGGGTCTTCTGCGAGTGTGCCAACACATCCTCGGGGAGGAGGCAGTAGTTCTGACGCGGACCATTGCCAATCACGTTCTGATAGTAGTCGCCAAAGACGGCTCCTTCTTCCTCGGTGCTTACAAACTGTCCGTCACCCACGGCTTTCTCGCCCTTCCAAGTCACGCGCTCGCCAGTCACATCATCCTCGTAGGTGGAGAAATTGGTGGTGTAGACGTAAGCAGCCTCGATGCCGGAGATGAGTTCCTCGGCGGTCTTTCCCTCATGGAACTCAAAGCCGCCGAAACCGATTTGTGAACTGTGTTGGAACACCCAGTATTCCTCACCAGCCTCGATGTCGAAGGTCAGCCATCCCCAGAAATTCTGGTTGCCGTTTCCAATGACATATTGGCGCTCCACTGCCATGGCGTCGCACTCAGCCTTCTTGGCAGCCAGTTCCTCCTCGGTGTACGTGCCGGGATTCTCCTCGTTGGCCTTCACCATCTTGTCGTATGCATCATAGATGTAGACATGGTGCACAGAGTCCACCTGCTCCACGGTGAGCAGCTTCTTCTTGCCATCGGCATCGTTGACGCCATTGATGTAGCCGGAAGCATAAAGTGGCTGAGCCTTCATATCCTTGGCATTGACCACGAAGGTCTTGCGATTGCCCTTGTTGGCCCACACCTTCACCTTGAAGGCACCCTTCTCAGTGGCGGTGAACTTGTAATACAGACCTGTGATGGGCATGCCTTTCGAACCATCGGGTTCATAATAGACATAGTCGGCCTTGTAGCTGCCCTCGATGAGTTCGCCGTCCTTGGAGTTTTGCACGGCATACATCTCAACGTAGGGGTTTCCTGTGCCAGTGACATACCAGAAGTCGATGTCGCCCTGGTTCTTCATTCCCCAACTGACATCGTTCCAAGCATTCACAGACTGGATGTAATAGGTGTTTTCCAACCCTTCCACCGGTGCTCCGATGGTGATTTGCTGGGCGGCACCACCTATGTCAGGATCGTTGGCGGGAGTCGTACCCCCCACGCCTGTGACGGTGGCTTTTCCAGCCTTCATGACAACGATGGACTTGCCATCGGTTGTGTTGTTGGCCACTCCTCCGCTTTCGCCGGAGACAGCAGCAAACTCAGGAGCCAACTTGCCATCAGCGATGGCGTTATAGACATCCTGTGCATTGGCGCTTATGGCGCTTATCGCCAAAGCAATCAGAGTAATAGTTTTCTTCATACAATTTGTTTTAACGGATTTATAGATAGTAGTGATTGCAAAAGCCAAAGGTAAATAAAAATGATGTAAACAAAGGTTATCTTATGACATTTTATGAAATTTTAACAACAAAAGGATATCAACTAACTGTTCAGCGAATAATAATATAATGTATAATTGCCTCATAATTGTTCAATAATTTTTTCTCATAAACATGCTAAACATGAAAAATTTTAAGGACTGCACTCAGTTTATAAAAATTTATGACCTGCGGTTAAATTTGATGAACAACCTATGAAAATTTGATGAACAACCTACGCCCAAAAGACCGTGTCCACACCCCGGGATACTCACTCGGAGTGCAACATCCACGCCCCTCAAAGGGAGGGGATATGCGCACACACCTTTTGGTCACGGGATGCTCACTCGGAGTGCAACATCCCCGCCCCTGTAGGGTCAGGTCTTGTGCCTGACCGCAAGGGGTCAGGGGTGGGGTCTGTAACTTCAACGACCCCTCCCCTAAAGGGGAGGGGATATGCGCACACACCTTTTGCTCGGGGATATGCGCACACACCTTTTGCTCGGGGATATGCGCACACACCTTTTGGTCTTTTAAAACAAGTATGGATAATCAAATGATGATTCCATCAAGACACCTCCATTTGTGAGGATTTTTTACTTCATACTTGATTTTTTATATCTTGGTTTGATGTTGAACGAACCCCGAAGGGGTGGCTAGAGTACAGGCAGGTGGTGGAGTGCGAAGCACGGAACCCCTGCTAAAAGTATGGTGTGAACAACAACCCCGAAGGGGTGGCAGAATGGCAACTTCATACACTTCATATCGTTGCTCTGCCACCCCTTCGGGGTTGTTGATTTCATATCATCGTCAAGCAGGGGTTACGCTTCGCTCCACCACCTGCCTGGGATGATATTCGGCCCGCCATAGATGAAACGGGGCTCGGAGGAAAGGAGAGTGTGTCAAAAGTGAATGAGTGCGCTTCGCTCGTCAACCATTGATTCTCACCGTAGGTGACTGAAGAAGGGAGTGCGCTTCGCGCAGAAATCTCACAAATCGTTACAAATCAAGCAAATAATAAATAGAAAAACGATTTGAATGATTTGCATAGATTTGAATGATTTCTCGCCGTAGGCGACTAAAAATCCAATTTGACACACCCTCATATTCCCTTGTAGTTCCTTGACAAAAATCTATCCGATAGCAACGCCCTAGGTGGCACACTTAGAAATCAAATTCTTCGATATGATGGAACCTAAGATATGACTTTGTTATTCTCCCGTCAATCCATTCCACTCCATAATCCTCATATCTTTTCTTGCAAGAATGAGGCACATGAAGTGTCACCTCTCCAATATTATCCAGCCCATTAAACATATCAAAACAAACATCCTCTGGATTTTCGGCATACAAATAAATGTGTTTGAGGTTGGGCAAGTCTTTTAGGCCGAGATTGCTTCCAAGATAATCAGCATCTTCCAATGAAAACATATAGATATCCCTTTGTTTGAAAATAATGGTTTCAAGTGCTTGGCATTTCTCAAATGGGTTTTCTTCAAAAGACTTCACGCTTCGGGGAATTGTAACTCTTTTCAGATGTTGACTTTTGTAAAACGCATACTTGCATATGTGTGACACACCCTCTGGTATGAAGAATTCGCTCCTCCCATCTCCTGCCGGATAACGATAAAGTTCTATCTCTCCTGTACAATCTATATGATATAATACGCCATCATATGTAAAAAAACCACGTTCTTCTAAATCATCCACATCATTTGGCCATCCTTCATTGTCAGATACAAACCGCTTTCCGCTTCCCATAAAACTATAACTTGGAAAGAATTCTGAACGCCAACCATGAGATGTATCTAAACAGAGATGACTTGCCACAAAAATCTCCTCAATATTAGGACAGGAAATCAACACTTCTTTTTTCAACCCTTCGAGTGTCTTTGGGACGACCACTTTTCTCAAATTGGGACATCCAATAAACATCTGTGCATCAATGGAATGAACATGAGGAAAAATCACTTCTTCTATTCTGCCATTCTTATAAAAAGGTATGTGGTTTCCCGAACACTCTCCATCATCCAACAAGTATAATTTGGAAATGTCCATATCTGTCACCCCCCCCATGTCAAGAATTCTCAATCTGCCATACTTTGACATTTTCGACAAGAGCAACATATCATTACCATCTATAAAGCCATTCAGATGGATTTCACTAATCTCGAGAAGTTCTTCATCATTCAACTGCATTCGCAGAGGCAAATCCTTTGTACAAGTAAAAGCTTTTTCCATTTCTTTTTTCAATTAATTACCAACTATTATTTTTCACAATAAGATTAAGTCTCATTAAATAATGCCTATTTTCTTTAAAATGTAATCAATTATTTTTGATTAATTCGTGATAATTCGTGTTAAAAACAATACTCTCACTCGGAAAAGCAAAAAAATTTTGCTTTTCACTCGTTTATTCGTAACTTTGGATAAGTTACTCTCACTCGGAAAAGCAAAAAAATTTTGCTTTTCACTCGTTTATTCGTAACTTTGCAAGCAAGCAGCGTGATTGTTGACAAATCGAATACAAATCATCAAAATAAGCAACCATGAGAAAGAGAATCAGTTTGATGGCGACTTTGCTATGCCTCTTTGCGGCAGCGATGTCGGGAGAGCCTGTCGTCTTTGAGACAAGTGGTACGAAGGTCAGCGTGGAGTTTTACGCACCAAGCATCGTCAGAGTGTTGAAAGCACCCTTGGGTCATCAGTACCAAAAACAGAGTCTGGTGGTGATAGCCCAACCTCAGCAGGTCAACGTCACCAAGAAGGGAAACACCTTGCAAAGCAGTGAGTTGACAGTGAAAGTGGACCCGAAGACTGGAGCAGTGACCTTCATCGGTGGTGGAAAGACATTGTTGCGTGAACAGGCCTGCTCCTTTGAACCACGCGAGACGGGTCCCGATGCGGGGAGCTACCGCGTCACCCAACGTTTCACCCTCGACCCTAACGAGGCCATCTACGGCTTGGGCACCATCCAGAACGGCAAGATGAACCGTCGCGGCGAACACAAGTTGATGGAACAGTCGAACCTCGAGGACTTCCAAAACGTGCTGCAGAGCATCAAGGGTTGGGGACTCTACTGGGACAACTACTCGCGCACACAGTTCGACGACGATGCCAAGGGAATGTCGTTCTCCTCGGAGGTAGGCGAATGCGTGGACTACTATTTCATGTACGGCCGTTCCGCCGACGGTGTCATCGCACAGATGCGCCAACTTTCGGGCGACGTACCCATGTTCCCTCTATGGACCTATGGTTTCTGGCAGTGCAAGGAGCGTTACAAGAGCGCCCGCGAACTGCTTTCCGTGGTAGACAAGTATCGTGAGTTGCAGGTGCCTCTCGACGGCATCATCCAGGACTGGCAATACTGGGGTTCCAACTACCTGTGGAACGCCATGGACTTCCTCACCGAGGAGTATGCCAACGGTCAGCAGATGATTGACGACGTGCACAAGAAAAACGCCCATTTCATGATCAGCATCTGGGCCAGCTTCGGGCCAAAGACCAAGGCATACAGGCAGTTGGACGAGAAAGGCCTGATGTATGACTTCGCAACGTGGCCGCAGAGTGGCCTCACCTTCTGGCCGCCGAGGATGGATTATCCGTCGGGCGTACGAGTCTACAACGCTTTCATGCCCGAAGCACGCGACATCTACTGGAAGAACCTGAAGAACCTCTTCGACAAGGGTGTTGACGGATGGTGGATGGACTCCACCGACCCCGACTTCTTCGACCCCAAGGACACGGACTACGACCAGAAGGCTGGCGGCACTGCGACCTGGCGCCGCCTGCGCAACGCCTTCCCCTTGGAGACCGTGCGTGGCGTCTATCAGGCCCAACGCAAGGAGTCGGAAAAGAAACGCGTGTTTATCATGACACGCTCCACCTTTGCCGGTCAGCAACACTACGGTTCGAACATGTGGAGCGGCGACGTGGCCTCCTCATGGGACATGCTGCGCAAGCAAGTGCCCGCCGGACTGAGTTACACACTGACAGGCAACCCGAATTTCAACACCGACATCGGCGGCTTCTTCTGCGGCTCATACAACACCCGTGGTGGTGGCTCGGCACCTCGAAACCCACAATATCAGGAACTTTACGTGCGCTGGATGCAATATGCCCTCTTCTGCCCCATTTTCCGCAGCCATGGCGCCGATGCACCACGTGAGATATGGCAGTTTGGACAAAAGGGCGAACCTGTATATGACGCGATAGAGAAAGCCATCCGCCTGCGCTACCGCTTCATACCTTATTTATATAGTACTGCCTGGCAGGTGACGTCTGCCAACGCAAGCTATATGCGCCCGTTGTTCAGCGACTTCACCAGCGACAAGAAGGTGTGGGACACCACCGACGAGTTCCTCTTCGGCACCAGCATCCTGGCAGCCCCCATCCTCAACCCGCAGTACACCGAGGAAAAGGTCATCCGTGAGGATGCCATGACAGGATGGGACCGCAAGGAGGTGAAGGACGGGCAGACGGTGTCGGGCGTCGACTGGAATGCCAAGAAGGAGGTCACGAGATATCTGCCCAAAGGTGCCGACTGGTATGACTTCTGGACGGGCAAAAGCACCAAGGGCGGACAGTCCGTGACGGTGACCACCCAATTGGACCGCGTGCCGATGTTCGTTCGTGCCGGCAGCATCATCCCCTTGGCTCCAGAAATGGAGTATGTGGGTCAGAAAGCGTGGGACAACCTTGAAATACGTGTCTATCCCGGTGCCGACGCCTCTTTCACCCTCTATGAGGACGAGGGCGACAACTACAACTACGAACGCGGACAATACGCTGAAATCACCTTCAAATGGAACGACCGCACCCGCCAACTCACCATTGCGCCACGCAAAGGAAGTTACACCGGGATGTTGCAAAACCGCCGCTTCACCATCGTCCTGCCGGGACAAGAGGCTTCTGCCGGAAAGGTGGTGGAGTATAATGGACAAGAAGTGGTGGTGAAGATTTGAAGTTGACAACACCGCCCTTTTGCACAGAGCATTCTTGGAGTTTTTGACTCACTGAACGTTCTTGGAGTGGTGACACTTCAAGACGGGGTTTGGATATGGGCGGACGGATATGCACGAAAAGACAACTTGTCAAAGACCCCACCCCTGCCCCTCCCCTCGAGGGGAGGGGATATGCACACCACCCTTTTGCACAGAGCATTCTTGCCGTTTTTGACTCATTGAACGTTCTTGGACTTGTGACACTTCAAGACGGGGTTTTAACTTGCGGCATTGTTTGCCCAAGGGTCAGCCGTGGGGCTGGTTTGCAGGCCTTGGGGCCTGCGCCCCACCGCCACCCCTTGTGCAAACAACGCCGAGTTGGGGTGGATGGGTCGGGACAAGGATGCACCTATCTGGAGACGGGGCGAACTGTGTGACCGCCGTAGCGGTAGTAATTGTACCAGTCCGCGTTGCTGGAATGGAAGCCGAGGTAGTAGGCGTTGTCCGAGAGCGACGGGTCCTGCGTGGAGGACCAGTAGCCGCCGTACGAGCCGGCGTAGTAGAGGCCGCCACCCCAACGGTTGCCCGCCGCAGGCAAGAAAATGCTTGCGCCGTTTTTCTTGCTGGTGAACTTGCCACCTTTGACGCCGTTCACCGTCGTCCATTCGTAGGTGCAATTTTCTCTCAATTCATCTTGCTGTTTACGTGACGGCATCACCCAAGAGCCGCCCCATTTCACGTGAGCCACGTCGTAATCATCCGTACCAGCGATGTCATCGCCGAGATTTTGATAATCTCCGTCCTTATAATAGGCATAGGTTGATTCAGCGTAGTCATCCTTCTCCTCCGTCTCGCCCCAGGCATAATAACCGCCAGCTTCTTCAGGTTTGTTGGCTCCCACATTGCAGCAAGCCCATTTCGTACCTGATGGCAAACCAAGGTCTATGGCATGAGGATGGTTGCCATCGGGACAGACATACTCATCCACCACCTTTTGCTCCACTGCACCAGATTCATTCTTATGATTCACATTCTTATGATTCATCGAACTTGCAATCCAATAAATACCTGCTCCTATGACAACCAATCCAAGGATTGCAAGTAGCATGTTTTTGATGCCTTTAGTTGGCGTGTCAACAGGCTGTGGGGGTTCTGGGATGGAAACAGATTCTTCATCGTCAGGATACACCTCCACTATTTCATCTTCATCATCTTGAGGAACGACCTCAACATCCTCTGCATCGCCCTCTACGGGAATATCTTCTGCATTTACTGTCACCTCTTCATCCTCTACAGTTTCTTCATCTTCTTCTGGAGCCACATATCCCTCCCCTCCAATGGCAGCGATGAAATCCTTCACCGTCTGATATCGGTCATCCATTCTGGGTTCCATAGCCTTGACTATGCAGGCGGCAAGGTGGTCACTGACTTTGTGTTCTTGTAACTCGTCATTCGGAAAACCCCTGTTGAAGATGTAGGAAGCTTCCGGGACGCGCTTGCCGGTGAGCATCTTGAACATCGTGGCTCCCAGGGCATACACATCCATGGTCACAGGGAAGTCCTTGCCCTCCCTGTAACTGGCTTGTTCGATGGGAGCATAGCCAGGCGTGCCGGCACCAACCGACGTACTTGACTCCGGGTTTCCTTCCTCGTCGTACTGTTTCGAGAGTCCGAAGTCGATGAGTACAGGCTCTCCGTTCTCACGCATCATGATGTTGTTGGGCTTGAGGTCTAAGTGGAGCATCCGTTTCCCATGCATGAATGACAGCGCTTCACCGATTTGTTTGGCTATCTTCACCGTCTCACTCTCAGGGAGTGTACCCTTTCTTTGGATATAGTCGTCAAGGCTGCCGCCGCCGATGTATTCCATGGCATAATAGACGGTGTTGTTGGCCTTGAAGGACTCCAGCACCTTGATAATGTTGGGATGATGGAGCTTGCCCAAGTTCGTGGCCTCACGGATGAATTTCTTCTTGTAATCGTCGTAAATGCCACCCTTGCTGCCACAGGTCACCACCGTTCCCTCACGACCGTTGATGTCGCGCATGAAAAATTCCTTGATGGCCACCTTCACCTCTGTTTCAATGATGCCCAAAGGCCCTTCCATGGAGGCTTTTGAAGTAGCCAGGTAGGTGATGCCAAAGGTTCCCTGTCCCAACTTCTTGAGGATTTTGTATTTGTATTTCCCTTGGAGTATCGTGTTTTGTTGTAATGCGTCCATAAGGTATTGTGTTTTGTATGATTATTCTTTAGTCTCTTTCACCCCACGCCTGCACCTCCCTTTGAGGAGGCAGCACCGACAAGATTATAACTCTCTGTAGTCAAAGCCCCCCCCTGCACCTTCCTTTGAGGGGGGACACCGACAAGATTACAACTCTCTGTAGTCAAAGACCCCACCCCTGCCCCTCCCTTTGAGGAGGGAGCACCGACAAGATTACAACTCTTTAGTCAATGACCCCACCCCTGCCCCTCCCCTCGAGGGGAGGGGATATGAGCACCCCGGGTGCACTCACGACCTCTTGGCGTGGCTTCTTGGCGTGGCCTCTTGGTATGACCTCTTGGCGTGGCCTCTTGGTATGACCTCTTGGCGTGGGCTCTTGGTATGACCTCTTGGCGTGGGCTCTTGGCGTGGCCTCTTGGTATGACCTCTTGGCGTGACCTCTTGGTATGACCTCTTGGCATGACCTCTTGGCGTGGCCTCTTGGTATGGCCTCTTGGTATGACCTCTTGGCGTGGCCTCTTGGTATGACCCCTTGGCGTGGCGACGCTGGGAAGCGTCGCCCCCCTAACGAGCACTACAGCCCGGTGTCGATTAAGGAGCGGAACTGCTGAATGCCCTGATGGTTGTTGTCGAGGGCCTCCACTTCGGCGAGATACTTCATGGCGTGGTCGATGTCGCCCATGCCGTAGTATCCGAGGGCGAGCATGTATTTGCAATGGACGAGGTTCTTGAGGTCAAGGTCGGCATTGCCTTCCCAGATGAGGAGGTCGGGCAGCGAGACGGCGAAATAGTCCATCACCTGCTTCTCGAAGACATGCTGCTTGCCGTAGTTGATGAGTTTGAAAAATCGCCCATGCGCCTCGCCATCACGCCCGAGTTTGCGGAGCGCCATACCCTGGTAGAAGATTTTGTCGGGTTTTGCGTCGTTATAGTACATCGCAGCAGCTGGTTGCTGAGGTCCCTTGGTGGCCTTCTCCCAACATTCGACGGCCTTCTCCTTCCTTCCCGATGCATCGTATGCAATGCCGAGCAGATAATGGAAGTCGTTCTCCTGTGCGCCAAAAAGTTTTCCCTCTCCGAGGTGATGAGGATACTCGAGGCACTCGTTGAGCAAATTGATGGCTTTCTCGTAATCCTTTTCCACGATGGCCTTCTTGGCGAGTTCCACGCGACAAATCTGGTATTGGGCAGTCACCTTGCCTTCCCCGCCCTCCCATGGGTGGAAGATATGAGCATCCAATTTCCTCATGGCCTCCTCGTAGGCTCCCGTTTGGTTGAGCAAGGTGATTTCCTCGAGTACGAGGTCGTCACGCTGCTGGATGAGTTCGGGATACTGTTGCAAGAAGATGAGACGTCCGGCGTGTGGTTTGTGCAACCGCTTGTAGAGTTGGTCGAGTTCCATCAGCACGCGTGAGTCGCTCTCGTCCAACAGAAACGCCCTCTCCATGAATTGCAGCGCCTCCTCTTGGCGACCTTGCTTGTTGCATCTTGCGAGAGCGAGGTTGCGCCATACAGTGGGGAACTCCGGGTCGAGTTCCACGGAGCATTCCCAGTTGTCTATGGCGAGGTCATACTGCCTTGCGGCGTAATAGAGACATCCGAGGTAGTAAGGCGCCTTCGCCCCATCTGGATTGAGCCTCTTGGCGGCGTTGAGTGCGATGACGGCTTCTGGACGATTGGGGAAGCAATAGGCAGAGTCTGCCTTCTCCGCTTCTTCGTAACGGCCAAGGTAATAGTAGGTCATGGGAGTGACCGCCCCCACGCTGATGGCGATGTCCCACAACGCCTTGGCCTCTTCGTCGAGACCCGCTGCACGATAATCAAGTGCTATTTCATCATAGTTGTCTGCCGACTGGCGCATCATCACTTTCATTTCTTCCAGCACCGCCTCGTCGTTGGTCAACAGATATTTCTCATAGCGACATCCATAGTTGAAAAGGTCGATTTTCAGAGATTTGTCAATAAATGACAACGCCTCGGTCTTCTCATCCAGATACCTGAGGATGGCGGCCTTCAGCGCCCGTGCCTTGTGGTTGTGCCAGTTGTTCTCCAAGCAACGGTCTATCTCGTCGAGGGCATCCTCGAAACGGCGCTGCCTCACGCTGACCTTGGCGGCCTCGAAATACCCGGCATCCGCCCACGCCTTGTTCCACGTGGACTTCCAGAAGCACTCATAGGCCTCATCCACCTTGCCCTGGTATTTCAAGGCGAGTCCGAGGTTGTAGATGGGTTCCCCGTCATAGGGATTGGGGTTGCGTTTGGTGATGAGTCTCACAGCCTTACGCAAGAAACTCTCCGCCCTTTCAAACCGCCCCTTGCGGATGAGCCACAATCCCAATGCGTTGAGGCAACGGATGTCGTTCGGGTCGCGTCGCAAGGCTTCTTCATAGTAGTCGACGGGACTCCATGTGGCGTGTCGATACTGCTCCAGGTGGAGTCCTGTCAGATAGAGTTGTTCATTGGTCTTCACCTCGGCAGGGGGCAATGCAGCCTCTGCACTGTCGGGGATGGGACGTATCTCGTCGGGTTCTGCATGCCATCGCAGCACACTCCGCTTCCCGTATGGAAAGGTTTTCTCAATGTCGAAAGTCAATTCACCAAATTGCGCATCCTTCACATCAACCGTCTCCGTCATCACTTCTTCCGGTGAAATCGTCACCTCCTTTTGGTAATAAACCTCCCCGTTGTCATTACTCAGCGTCAAGCAGACAGTCTGCTTCGAGGTGGCGAAGACCTTGAAGCAAACTTTTCCTTCAGCAATTTCATTGATGTTGAACACCAGGTCTTTCGAGGCCTCCTTCACCACGCCCAGTTCGCGATAGGGCATGAAATACTGCACGAAGCGCTTTTCCTCGTATGGCATCAACCAGGAGAAGTCGGGTTGGTTCTCAGTATATACCCCCGCCATCAGTTCGATGTATGGCCTGAAACCCTTTCTCACTCCCAACCGCCTTGCCTCCTCTGCCGACACCTCGTCGGTGAGGTTGCGGTCCCATGCCCGTCCGAAGTCGCCGTTGCCCCAAGTCCACTGCTTCTTCCCTGGTGAGTAATGATGGCTTGCCACATGGAGCATTCCCGCCTGAGTGTCGTTCTCGTAGCCCCCCTCGAAATTGAAGCGGGAGTTGATGCCCATATATGAGGTGGGCACGGGAATGTTGCGGTAGTTGGAGATGTCGACACCCGCCGAATAGTCCATCTTGTAATAGGTTCCCGTGGCGATGGGGAACGAGGAGACAGCGCGTTTGCCGTGGTCGAAGACGGCATTGATATCGGGTGGGAACACACTTTGGTACTGGTCGTTGACCTCCACGGCGGGATTTGCCCACCAAAGGAAGGTCTGAGGAACGTCGGTGCGGTTGTACAGCCTGCCATGAATTTCAAGGTAGGAGCATCCGGGACGGAGGGTGAACCCCGCAGCCCCTCTCTGATGGAACATCTTCTCCATCTCGTTCACCCAGACGGTGACGGAGCCGTCGGCGTTTTCCTCTATCGTGGTGTCCACCGGCATGAAGGTGGAGGGACGGTGGTGCTGCGGCCAGTTGAACTCTATCCCACCCGATATCCATGGACCGGCAAGTCCCACGAGGGCAGGTTTGACGACATGGTTGTAATAGATGAAATGGCGCTTCTTGAGCTTGTCGTAGGCCATCTGGACACGCCCGCCGAGTTCCGGTAGCACCATTACCTTGATGTATTCGTTTTCCAACCAGATGGCCTGGTATTCCTTGTCCACCTTCTCGTCGGAAATAGACTCGATGACGGGGTAAGGATAAACCACTCCGCTTGAACCTTGATAGACACGTTTCTCCAAGAACATCGGGTTCTTCTCAGGCTTCCCCACCTCGTAAGTGGGAATGGTCACCTGTTCTCTCCAAACCGTTACCATAATTAATAATTGATAATTAATAATTTATAATTATTCTCTACTTTCTGAAGTTAAAGGGGAGTTAAAAGGAAATTAAAGGGGAGTTAAAGGGACATATGTACTCTTTTTCTGCCTTTTGAGTGGAAATGATGAATTCCCTACTTCTTTAAAACCCTAACCAGATAGTCAAATTTTAAACCTTAACCGGATAGTCAAAGACCCCACCCCTGCCCCTCCCCTCGAGGGGAGGGGATATGCGCACCGACCTTTTGCTCACGGGCGCATTGTTCGATGGGAAGTAAATTTTCAATCTTCAATCTTCAAAGTTGCGATTAAGCGAGGGCAGACCAAGCTTGCTTGGAGTCTGCCGAGCGTGAGCAACTTCGGCCGCAGGCCAATCTTCAAAGTTGCGATTAAGCGAGGGCAGACCAAGCTTGCTTGGAGTCTGCCGAGCGTGAGCAACTTCGGCCGCAGGCCAATTTTCAATCTTTCCCCACCAGTTCTTGCTCAAGTTGCTCCAAACTCTTGCCCTTGGTTTCAGGACAGTAGCGGTAGAGGAAGAAGAAGGCGCAGACGCAGATGGCGGAATATATCCAGAAGGAGCCGTAGGTGCCGAGTGCAGCATTCATCGGGGGGAAGGAGAAGGTGAGTGTGCAACATCCCACCCAGAGCGCGAAGGTGCAGGTGGCCATGGCAACACCCCTGATGCGGTTGGGGAAGATTTCAGCGAGGAGCGTCCATGTGACGGGTCCGAGGGTCATAGCATAGACGGAGATGGCCGCCACGACGAGAATCACCATCAGCACTCCTTTCATACCGATGAAGTAGCAGGTGCCAAGAGTGAGGTAGATGATGCCGAGTCCGCCGGCACCGATGAGGATGAGTGTGCGACGCCCCCATTTCTCGATGGTGTAGAGGGCGACAAAAGTGAAAATGACATTGGCTATGCCGGTGATGACAATGTCGATGAACATGCCGTCGACATCATATCCGGCACCCACGAAGATTTCCTGTGCATAGTTGAAGATGACGTTGGTGCCACACCACTGTTGGAAAACAGCGATGACAAGACCGAGCAGCAACACCTTGCCATATTTGTGTTGGAAGAGTTCACTTAATCCTGCCTCGGCCAAATTGTCCTTCTTGTCTTGTGAGGCAGATGCCGCCTTCAACTTCAGATAGACAGGACTTTCCGGGATGAAGAAGCACATGATGAGGAAGAGCGCGGCGGGCAGGGTCTCTGCCCAGAACATCCATCGCCATCCCCACTCCACATCCCAAGCCTGGTTGGCGGGAATGCTAGTGTCGCGTGCCAGCAGCATGTTCACCACTTGTGCTGCGAGGATGCCGAGCACAATGGTCATCTGGTTGAGACTGACCATACGTCCGCGAATCTCTGGGGGACTGACCTCGGCGATGTACATCGGAGCCAATGCGCTTGCCACACCAATGCCCACGCCGCCTATGAAGCGGGCGATGTTGAAGAGGGTGAAGTCATCGAACAGTCCCGTGGCGACGGCGGAAACGGTGAAGAGTACCGCCGAAAACATGAGCAACGGCTTACGACCAAACTTGTCGGCAGCAGCTCCCGCCACCATGGCGCCCACGAGACATCCCACGAGTGCAGCACTCATCGCCACGCCCTGCATCACTGGCGATTGATCGATGGCGAAGAAAAGTTCATAAAACGGTTTTGCACCTCCTATCACCACCCAGTCGTAACCGAAGAGCAGTCCGCCCATCGCTGATACTAGGCAGATGAAATAGAGGAATCCTTTGTTGTATTTTTGCATATGGCAGTGATTTTTGAAATCTTCCACGAATGTTTGCAAAAATACGAAAAACTGAGGGAAACGCAAAGAAAACGTATGTTTTTTTGGTACGTTTTTCAAGGATAAGTTTCGGATATTCCACCCTATTGTTATTGTGATATCAAACAAATTTCATATATTTGCACTGAAAATCTGATGCTTGACAAATAGTTTTCCTTTATCAAGGATTTCAAATGCAAGTATCACCATCCAGAATGATGAAGAAGATGTGGTGATTGCGCCCAGCATGAACAAGGAGAATAAAAATCTCAGAACAATGATAATAATTGAAAAACCAATCACAGAGGCCCAACTGAAAGAAATGGCCGGCCTCATTTTAGACGAAGAAGCCAAGACAGGCCTTGACATTCATGATTTGGAATGTGTCCTTAGAGGCAAGGAAGGCGTGCTGTATGAAGGACTGAACGACGAGGGAGAAGCCAACGCCCTCTTCATGAGGCGTTTCTTTGACGAACTGATACATAAAGAAGAGGTGAGAAAATGCTCCTTTCTCCTTGTCAATATCGGCATGGCCGCAGAAAGCCCTTTGATGATGGATGACATGAATGCCCTCCATGAATTCTTCGAATCTTTCGACAATGACGACATGGAAATGAAATGGGGCATAAAAACCAACTCAGAGGGCTTAGGCATGAGCATGCTCGTCATATGCACACACTACATCTAAAAGCAACGAGCGAAAGAGAGCATGGTTCTCATGGCTACGTGCCATGCTTCAACACGTCGTCACTATCTTCAACATATTGATTGACAATTGCTATTGCATAACGATAACTTAAACAATAATAAAAGAGCAAGATATGAAACCATCAAAAGAAACAAGAGTTATGAAAGATGCGGAAAAAACCCCTTGTTTCCAATTATGGGGCGAGGACAAATTCTCCCATGAAACCTATTTCTGCAATGTTTACATGCACCGTTCCTCTGCCAACAGAGCCAAAAGAAGGCATGAGGCAAAGGCAAAAGAACGGGGGGCGGGTGAACTGATGGACTCCTATTGGATCAAACCCATGACTTTGGCGGAGCATCTGCGTTGGCTTCGAGAGGAAAAGTCTCAAAAAGAGAAGACGTGGAAAGAGATAGACCGCCACAAGGCATATATCAACAGGGTCATGCCAGAATTCATTTCTTTTCTCAAGGAATCACATCATCACCCCGGGGCGTGCTCCTTCACTCTACCGGAAAATGGAGAGTCCTACAACATCACCTCACTGACTGTTGAATTCATTCAACAATACTTGAACCAGACAGAATACGAACTCAAAGTCAAAATGCAATTCAACAATAATTGGAAAGCAGCAAAACTGACTACAAGATCGCTTTCTCTTAAAGACGGCACCTTGGAAGAGATACAAAAGATGAATATCACGAAACATCAGCACCTCCCATATTTGAAAGACTTCTTCCACGAGACCATCACGAAGTATTTCTTAGGTGACTAAGAGCAAGCAAAGAAACCATTACTAACCAAGTTGCAATATCACGAATTAGGGTGTCCAATTTGTTGTATCGACTTTTAATCAAAGACCCCACCCCAGCCCCTTTGCGGTCAGGCACAAGACCTGCCCCTACAGGGGAGGGGATATGCGCACCGACTGTTGGACAAGACCTCTTGGCAAAGAAAGCGAAACGTAATCTTTATTAAAAAACAGATTACAATATGGACACCCTAATCACGAATTAAAGAATCATCGAATGATTGGCCATCCGTGACATAAATGCATTTCCCTTACTGAAGCATTGACCTGATTTTGGGCAAGAACAACAAAAAAACGTCATTTTGCGTAAAATTTACGCAAAATATTTGGAGATTTGGAGCCAAAGCCTTATCTTTGCGTAAAAATAACATAAAAATATAAAAACAAGAGACTATCGTGGTCATAAGCGGGAGTTTCACCCCTTCCACTTCGTCACACAAAAGGCTTACGAAGAAAGCTGTGAACGCATATGATGCGTATACCTTATTATTCAAACTCAAACAGCAAGAAGAATGAGAGCAATCATACTCAATCCATCATCAGTCACCTATAAAACCGACAGGGCCATACCCCAACTGACAAGCCTATATGATGTGCTTGTCAAAGTCTATTATGCAGGAATATGCAGAACAGATATCGGCATAGGAAAAGGAATAGTCCCGGCAAAAGAGAATATTGTGATGGGGCATGAGTTTTGTGGTAGAATCGCAGGTTTCCTGAATGGAGAAAGCGAAATGGACTATTGGAAGGTGGGCGACGTGGTCAGTGCCAACCCCATGTGCTTCGGCACAACAGGAGACATCATGTGCGGCAAGGATTGCGATGGGGCATTTGCCGAGTATATCGCAGTTCCAAGCGGTGCATTGGTTCGCTTGCCACCCCATCTGCTCTCTCCATATGGTGCCTTTCTTGAACCGGTGGCAGCGGCACTTGCCCCATTGAAACATATCCATGGCAGGACCTGCCTATTCGGAGGAAGCAGGATAGCAGAACTCACATACCAGGTAGCCCGTGTCATGGGACATCGCGACATGGAAAGAGTCATCCATGCAAAAGACTTGGAGAGGAATTGTTACGACAGCATCATTGAGACGGAACCATCCCACATCGATGCCTGCCTCGATGCCCTAAAGCCAGGAGGAACGTTGGTGTTGAAGTCCAGGTCTTACATTCCCAGTTCTTTCACAGCCAACACGATTGCAATGAAGGAGGTGTGCATAAAAGGTGCACGATATGGCGATTTCAATGTAGCCAGCCACATCTTGACAGCCGCATCCTGCCATATGTCAAACACACTCGATGCGAGCATGCTGTTTGGCAACATCTATGAACTATCACAGTTTGAGTCCGCCTTTGCGGAAGCAGAGCGTACGGGAAGCAAAAAGACGTTTTTCAAGACATGTGTGGAATAGTAGGGATTGTTCATCGAGAAGCGACGCCAGACAGTGGAAGTCTTGCCGCCGCCCTTGACACGTTGAAGCTCCGCGGCCCCGACGACAGCGGCATGTGGCAAGACGAGCATGTCGCCCTAGGTCACAGACGCCTTTCCATTGTCGGAGTAAGGCGCGGGCGCCAACCCATCAGTTCTCCCGACGGAATGATAACCATCGTGGTGAACGGCGAGTTTTACGACTACCAAAGGCTGAGGCAGGAACTTTCATCAGCCTACACCTTCCAGACAGACACCGACAGCGAACTGCTGATACCCCTCTACCAGAAATATGGCTATGTTGCCATGATGGAGCACCTGAGAGGTGAGTTCGCCTTCCTGCTATATGACAAGAGAAAGCGCTTGCTCGTAGCCGGAAGAGACCGTTTCGGCATCAAACCCTTGTGCTGGTGGGATGATGGCAAGAGGCTGATCATTGCATCGAAGGCAAAAGCCATCCATGCCTGTGGCGTCAAGGCCGAATGGGATGAATACAGCCTGATGCAAGCACTTTCCATACAATACCAGCCTACCGACCGCACTTTCTTCAAGGGCGTCAGGCAATTGGAGCCAGGGCATCTGTTGGTGTTGAATGATGGTTGCAAAAAGAAAGACATCACTTATTGGGACATGAGCTATCCTGTAGCAAGTGACGAGCCTGCACTGACATATGCTCAAGAGCAACAACATATAGATGAATTTCACGAACTGCTGCTCCATTCCATCCAACTTCGTCTTCAGAGTGATGTACCAGCATGTTGTCATCTCAGCGGTGGCCTCGACTCCAGCGCTATCGCAGGCATCATGGCCCATCTGACAGGCGAGCCTGTTCATTGTTTTTCGATTGTTTTCCCCAAGGCAGATGCCGAATACGACGAGAACGGTTTCGCCACAGAAACCGCCGAGCACTGTGGCGCCGTGTTGCACAGGGTGGAGGTAAGTCAGCACGACATTCTCAGACACCTGCCCGAAGCCGTATACCATAGCGAAGGATTGGCGGTCAACGGCCATCTGTCGTGCAAATACCTTCTTAACAAGAGCATCCACGAGGCAGGGTTCAAAGTGGCATTGACAGGCGAATGCGCCGACGAATGCCTGGCAGGCTATCCTCATCTGCGAAAAGACCTTTTTGCCACGTTGCCAGCCAAAGAGCAGGAAGCGCTGACAAGGCAGCTCTACCATACCAACCTGGCCATAACAGGGACGGAGATTGCCGTTGGCGACACACTCTGCTGTGACAGTCTGGTCGAGCATCTGGGCTTTGTCCCATCTTTCCTCGCAGCCAAGGCCGGCATTGGCCACAAAATGTACAACTATCTCGACAGCGACATGCTTCACAGTTGCCGCAGCCACGATTTTCTCCGCGAGATGTCATACCATCATCAAATAGAGACCAAACTTCCTGGGTTGCACCCCGTCAACCAGTCGCTGTATCTATGGAACAAGCATGCGCTCTGCAACTACATATTGGGTACGCTTGGCGATGGCTGTGAGATGTCGGCATCGGTTGAAGGGCGTTTGCCTTTCCTCGACCATCATCTATTTGAGCATGCCGCCCATCTTCCCATGCAAATGAAGATAAGAGACCATGTCAATGAGAAATACGTGCTGAAGGAAGCGGCTCGTCCCCATATCACAGACCGTGTATACCGAAGGCAGAAGCATCCTTTCCAAGCACCTCCTCTGACTCGATTTTTCGGAAAGTCGGAATACGAACAAATATACGACGAGCTGACATCCGACAGCTTAATGACCATGGGGGTCTTCAATAGAGACGCCATCACCGCCTTGCTGGAGTCGCTTCCATCCATGAGCATATTAGGGCAGACCGTCTACGAACCTGTGGTGATGCTCATGCTTACCATTTTCCATATGAACCAAAAGCTAATGAACTGAAATGATGGAGACCAACAAGAGCAAGAAAGAGAAATGGTGGATAGACTTCTTCAAAGGTGACTTTACGGAAGTCGTGCTCAACCAACAAGCTGCAGAAACGGTGAGTTTCATGCAGCAGACAGGGCAGTTGCGGCCTGGAATGAAAGTCTTCGACCAGTGTTGCGGGAAAGGCTACCTGGCTCATGAATTAGACGCAGCCGGGCTGAGAGTTACGGGCATTGACATCTCCGAACCTTATATTGAGTATGCCCGCACGCACCTTGCCTCTCCCCGTGCCGAATTCGTGTTAGGCGATGCCGAGACCTTCCATCGGCCGGAGGAATACGACATCTCCATCAATTGGAACACCAGTTTCGGATATAATGAAGATGACGGACAAAACGAACGGATGTTGGTGCCTTTCAGCAACAACCTGAAGCGAAACGGGCAATTCTTCTTCTCGACAATGAATCCATTGTTCATCAACAAGCACTTCCAGCGTTTCATTGTCAAACAAGTGCCATCGGGCGACAGCACCATCATCACCATTCGTGAAAGCAGGATAGAAGACGGTATGATGAAATCAGACTGGCTGATAGTCCATCCCGACGGTCATCGTGAAACAGCATTCGGACAGACGAAGCTTTACAGTGTCGAGCAATTCCAGACCATGTTTCTGCGCCATGGCCTTCAAGTGGAACAGGTCTATGGCGACATCTCCCTTTCACCCTATGACGAAGACCACCCAAGCATGATACTCTATGGGCACAAAGTGTGATGACATCCTTCTCGTACTTCACAAGACCTGCCAGGCTTACCCCGACCAGGCAGCCGTGGTGGAAGGTGCTGGCGATGCGCTCACATACCGGCAGCTTTGGCAACAAGCCCGACGAGTGGCAGAGTACATCAAACGCCACAGTGAAGGGAGCAGTTTCATAGGTCTCCACCTACCCAAATCCTCAGCATACATCGTCAGTATGATAGGTTGCTGGATGTCGGGGAAAGCTTTTGTCCCCATAGGTACAGACCTGCCACCCGCCCGACAGCGATTCATAACAACCCATGCAGACATCGCCCTCTGCCTGGACAAAGACTCCTATCCCGACGCATTGTCGTGCCCCATGACGGATGCCATCGCCCCGTGCCAGCCAAACGCCCCGGCATACATCATTTACAGTTCGGGGAGCACGGGAGCACCAAAAGGCATACTTGTTGGGCATTCAGGACTCTGCAACCTTGCTCGATGCCAGCAGCATGCATTTGGCGTGAATTCCCATTCACGTTACCTGTTCTTCCTGTCAGTCAACTTCGACGCCTCCATCTCCGACATCCTTGTCACGCTGACATCGGGAGCCACCCTGGTCATTGAACCCATGTCAGGGGAACAGTTGTCGGCCAAGTTGTTCGAGGTGATCAGGATGCGCTGTGTGACACATGCCGACATACCACCGTCATTATTACGGATGGCAAGTCCGGAGCATTGCCCCGACTGCCTGCAAACCATCATCATCGGTGGTGAGCCAGCCGACATCGAGACGGTGAGACGCTGGAGTCGCAGGCTCAGGCTCATCAATGTATACGGTCCAACAGAAGCAACCGTCTGCACCAGCCTATGTCGATGCGACGAGCATTGGAATGCGCCGCTTCTGGGCGATGTGATTGAGAACACTCATTACAAGGTGCATGCAGACGGGCGATTGGACGCGACGGATGGCGAACTGTGGATTTCCGGCATAGGTCTTGCCATAGGCTACTACAAAGACGAGGAACAGACGAGAAAGAAGTTTCCCGTCGTCGACGGTGTGCGCTATTACAGGACCTCCGACCACGTCCGCATCAACCACGACGGCAAGTTGGAATTTATCGGGAGGATAGACAGACAAGTGAAGATGCACGGCCAACTCATCGAACTGGAGGAAATAGAGCATGTGCTCCGCAGCCACAGACATGTGGGCAAAGTGGCAGCCGTCAAAAGAGCCATTAGCGCGGAGAATGCCAAGGAGGCCATCATCGCTTTCATACAACCTTTGGACGACAAGGTGACACAGAGCGACATGGAGCGGCAGTTACGACAGTGTTGCAAGCACCATCTGCCCGTCTGGATGACGCCCTCCTTTTTCGAGTTCGTCAGCCACATGCCACTCACGCCTTCAGGGAAGACCGACCTTCAAGCACTTATGACGATGCCACTCCACCGTGACCAAGCCGTCAATACGGAATATCAATATGCGACGAAAGAGGAAGAGGCCATTGCACGCATCATGTCCGACATCCTCAAACTGCCATCCGTGGGGCCTGACGACGATTTTTTCCTATGTGGCGGTGATTCACTCGACACCATCATATTGATATCCAAGTTACAGCAAATAGGCGTGGCAGCCACTTCCGCCGAACTCCATCAATGGCCCACCCCTCGACAATTGGCACAAATGAGGAATGAAAGCACCTCCATGCGCTTGCACTCATCCCAACTCGAGAGCCAGTGGTCATACCCATTCACACCTGACAAGCTCAAAACCGCCAAGGAGACAACCAACAAGTTTCTTGTAACAGGAGCAACAGGTTTCTTAGGTTCCCACCTCCTTTGCGAACTATTGAGCAGAGGCCAGCGCACCAAGGCCGCATGCTTGGTAAGATGCACGTCGCCAGCCAAGGGCAAAGAAAGGGTCAGAGACACTTTTCTCAGGTATGGCCTCGATGCGAGAATGCTGAAAGACATAGAGATTGTTTGTGGAGACATCACCCGGCCTTGTCTCGGCATCCCGTCGGACGACTACGAGCGATTATCTTATGAGGTGACCACCGTGCTTCACTGCGCAGCCGCCATCAACATGCTGTCCAATTACGAAACGCTGAAAGGAACCAATGTCATCGGTACAAGAAACATCATCGCTTTCTGCATGACAGGAGTCAGAAAGAAATTGCATTATGCATCCACCCTTTCAGTCTTTGTTTCAACCGACAGGAATCAAGGGACGGTGTATGAAAGCGATGATTTGAGCACCCCCACCCATATCCATGGCGGATATGGGCAGACCAAGTTCGTTGCCGAAAAAATGGTGCAGTCCATTCCACCTGCCTACTGCGATGCTTTCATCTATCGCTATGGACTTCTATGCGGCGACACCGAGCATGGCCAATCAGCCCCCAAGGACTTTCTTGGCATGTTCTTCCGGGGAGCGAGGAAAGTTGGCTGTCTTCCCTTCGACAAGTCAGATGCCATGGCAGTGGACATCACCCCCATAGACCAGGCATCGCATATCGTGGCAGACATCATTGGCCACAACCAACCAGGAGTATATCATATTGCATGTGAAAACCCATTGAACTATAACGTCCTATGCACCATCATGAAGGAAGGAGGCACCATCTCAGACATCATGGAATACGAAGAATGGAAGGAAGCGGCATGCCATCATGCCGGCGACGCCGACGTCCAGGCTCTGCGCATGTCGCTCTGCCGTATGGACCCGATGTTGTTCAGGCAGATGAGGTACATGGATTTGTTTCAGACCACCGGGATACGATTCGACATGACCAACACCCATGCCGCCACTTCCCAACGGTGCATACAATACAAAGAACTCATTCAAACCTATATCAGGCAATCGTATGAAACATTATAATACAGGTTTTGTCTTGGGAAAGTTTTGTCCATTGCACAGGGGACACATGCTTCTCATCCAACGTGCACTGGATGCTTGCGAGAAGGTTTATATCGTCGTTGACAACATCATGGACGAAGTGATACCCGTAAAGCGACGCATGCAATGGGTGAAAAAGCAACACCCCGCCACGGTAGTGCTGACTCAAAGCCACCCACTACCACAGGATCCCTCGGAAACCCCTATGTTCTGGGATATCTGGCGCAAGGAACTATTGCACTTGCTGCCCCAATCAATAGATGCCGTCTTTGCTTCAGAGCGGTATGGGGCAAGACTGGCAAAAGAACTGTCGTCCGATTTTGTGATGGTGGATTACGACCGGCAAATCGTGCCTGTCTCTGCCACACTTGTTCGTCAAGACATCATCGGCCAATGGCAATACCTGGCCCCCGTGGTTCAAGATGATTTTCGAAAAGCCGTATGCATCTATGGCCCGGAATCGACAGGGAAATCCACGCTTACCAAACAATTAGCCGAACATTACCATGTTCCCTACGTGGAAGAGTACGCCAAACAAGTCATCGACTCAAAGCACGGAGACATTGTTTTTGAGGACATGGAGATGATTGTGAAAGGGCATTTCAAAGCCGTAGAAGAAGCGCTGCTGCAAAACGCCCCATTGGTGTTTGTGGATACAGACGCCATCATTTCCAAACTTTGGTCAAATGAACTGTTTGGAAAAGAATCACCCGTCGTCGAGGAATACATTGCCAGGCAGCAATTCGACTACTATTTATTACTTGATGTCGACCTGCCTTGGGTGAATGACATTCACCGCTATCGTCCGAAAGAAAGAGAATCCTTCTTCCACAAGTGCGAGGAGCAGCTCATCAAACGGGGAAAAGCCTATTCTGTAATTCGTGGAGAAAACGAACAGCGCTTGATTAATGCCATCAAGTACGTCGACGGGCTGTTCCATATTGGCCAAGTATTCCACACGAAATAAAGCGGGAAAAGACCTAAAAACATATTTTTCTTCTTGACTGATACTCGTTATCAAAAAAATTGCTATATTTGCATAAAAATGGAGTATCACCACCAAAATTTTATACAATATCATCCCAAGTCAAACACCTATACGATTAGAACCATGGTACAACGTTTATTGGATTTCCTCAACGCCTCCCCCGTCGGCTTCCTTGCCGTCAAGAACATCGCCATTGAACTGGAGAAAAACGGCTATCGTCGAATCGACCCCACCAAGCCCCTTGACAAGGTGAAAGCCGGCGACAAACTGTATGTGACGAAGAACGACTCCTCCATCCATGCTTTCATGATGGGCAGCAAACCAATGTCGGACATTGGTTTCAAGATGATTTGCGCCCATTGCGACTCCCCCACCTTCCGCATCAAGCCCAGCGCCGAGATAACCTGCGAGGGCGGCATCGTGAAACTGAACACGGAGGTGTATGGCGGTCCGATCATGTCCACTTGGTTCGACCGTCCGCTGACCATTGCCGGGCGTGTCATCATAAGGAGCTACGATGTCTTCCATCCACAGACGCTGCTTCTCCACTTCAAGCGCCCATTGCTCCAAATCAGCAACCTCGCCATCCACTTCAACCGCCAAGTAAACGATGGCGTGCACCTGAGCAGGCAAAAAGACATGCTTCCCATCCTGGGCATCATCAACAGCCGCCTCGAATTGGACGAGATGCTGATGAACCTCATCTTGGAGGAAGCCAACAAACAAATGCCCGTGAAACAAGAAGACATCCTCGACTTCGACCTCTACCTCGCAGACGCCACGCCAGCCTGCACCTTCGGCGCCCACGATGAATTCATATCCTCAGGAAGACTTGACGACCTCTCCATGTGCTTCGCTGGTCTGGAAGCGCTGCTTGCCTCAAAGAAAGACGACACCACCAAGGTGTTGGCCATCTTCGACAACGAGGAGACGGGTTCGCTCACCAAGCAGGGTGCCGGCAGTCCGTTCCTCGCCACGATGCTCAGACGCCTCACCATAGCCCAAGGCGGGACGGAGGAGGCATTCAGCCAAGCAGTGGAACGCGCCTTCATGGTGTCGGCCGACAATGCCCATGCCTGGCACCCCAACTACCCTGAGAAATACGACCCCACCAACCACCCCATGCTGGGAGGGGGACCAGTCATCAAACTCAACGCGGCACAGAAATACGCCACCGACGCCATGTCGGCCGCCATCTTCGCCGAGATATGCAGGAAAGCCGGAGTGCCCTGCCAACGGTTCGTCAACCACAGCGACGTGGCTGGCGGCAGCACTCTGGGAAACATCCTGGCGTCGTCCATTCCCCTTCGGGGCGTGGACATGGGCAATGCCATTCTCGCCATGCACAGCTGCAGGGAAACCGGCAGCACAGCCGACCACGTCTATTGCGTGAAGGCTTTCACGCAGTTTTTTGAGGAATAGGAGGTTATAGGAGATAATAGGAGTCAATAGGAGATTTTAGGAGATGACGGGCTTACTCTATGAGCAGCGTCAACTTCTTGTCACCCATGGTCAGTTGGTCGTGGTTGTTAAGAATCTTCTCTTCATATATTGGCAATTTCACACCATTGACCTTTACCAGGTTCTTTTCATTCACACTCCTTACGGTGACCCTCGGCAGGTAGCCATCATAAGCAACTCTGACATCGGCATGATGGCGGCTCATGTAATTATATGGATCCTCTATCTGAATATTGGCAACTGAAGTTTTAGCCCTACGGCCAAAGGTCGTCACGCCCGGCCTCAACTCGTACTTTCTGCCATCACAAACGAAGAAAACCCTCTTCTTACGACCATAGGGGGGCACATCAACGGGTGGCTTTGGCTTTTCCTCCTCAAGGATGGCATTCAGCATATTCTTTGCTTCCACATTCCCTTGGTTCGCCGACATTTTCAGCCATTTCTTAGCCAAAGCATCATCCTTTTTCACACCGATGCCATCATAGTACATCTTTCCTAATTCGCACTGTGCCAAGGCATGCCCTTTATCCGCTACTTTTCTGAACCAATTGACGGCTTCTTTTTCATTCTTTTCCGTACCTAGTCCATCCTTGCACATCATGGCAAGATGATATTGAGCCTGACCAAAGCCTTGTCCAGCAGCTTCTCTGAACCATTTGGCGGCTTCTCGATCATCCTGTTCAGTCCCCTGTCCTTCCTTGTACATCATGGCCACGTGGTATTGTGAATCGACATGCCCTTGTTCAGCAGCTTTCAAGAACCATTTGAAAGCCTCTTCCTCATTCTCCTCAGTCCCTTGCCCTTCCTTGTACATCAAGGCAAGGTTGTATTGGGCATAGACATGTCCCTGTCCCGCCGACTTGGCATACCAATCGAGAGCATATTCCAAGTTAAAGGGCACGCCTTGACCGGATTGATACATTTGTCCAAGATAATACTGTGCCCCGGCGTGTCCTTTTTCCGCTGCTTCCTTGAAAAATCTCACAGCATTTTGGGGATTGACCCCCACGCCTTCCCCATTCATATATATAATGGCAAGATTGAACAACGCACTGTTATTGCCCTGCTTCGCCGACTTTTCATACCACTTCAAGGCCTCTTTATTGTTCTTAGGAACCCCGAAGCCATTTTGATACATGAAGGCGAGGTTGTTCTGTGCTCCGGGATGCCCCTGGTCGGCAGCCTTGCGATACCATTTAGCCGCTTCGTCATCACTCTTTTCCAATCCCCCAAGTCCGTTTCGGCACATGAATCCAAGGCTGTTCTGCGCATTGGCATTGCCCTGGTTGGCAGCCTTGCGGAACCATTTGACGGCCTCTCTTTCATCCTTCTCCACTCCCTCACCATCTTGGCACATCTGCCCATAACAGTCCTGTGCATTTGCGTCCCCCTGGTTGGCAGCTTTCAGGAACCATTGCGCGGCCTGTTCGAGATCCTTCTCCACCCCAACCCCGTCCAGGTACATCTGTCCAAGGTTGTATTGGGCTGTGACATGGCCATGGTTAGCAGCCTTTCGGTACCATTCCGCGGCCTCTGCATCGTTCTGGGCGCCCCCCATTCCCTTCTGGCACATTGCCCCAAGTTTGTATTGAGCCTCCACAAAATCTTCTTCTGCCGCCTTGCGATACCATTCCGCCGCCTGGTCGTAGTCTTGGGCGTTTCCGTTGCTTCCGTAATAATATTCTTCACCTCTTTTGAGCATCTCTTCGGGTGTCGTTGGTTGTTGTATCCTTGGGCCACCCAGGAACTCCCGTATTTCTTCCACCGACTGGGGCCTATCGGTCCTAAGCGGCTTCATCATCCATAGGATGAGTTCCTTCATTTGGTCACTCAGGTATGGAGGAAGGGGAATGGTAGACTCTTTGGTAGGCGAGGGGTCGGCCATGATTTCGGTTGGTTCATAAGGGTCATACCCCGTGAGCATGGTGAACATAGTACCTCCAAGAGCATAGAAGTCGGTCCATGGCCCCATGTTCTTCAAATTAGACGCGAGTTGCTCCATAGGTGCAAACCCTGGAGAATAAACGACCATTGAAGACAACTTCGACCCTCCTTTGTTGGATGCATACTTGCTGGCTCCGAAGTCGATGAGCACGATGTTCTCATCATTGAGGTCCACCATGATGTTTTCCGGTTTGATATCCAGATGACAAAGTGGCGGGTTCTGATTGTGTATGCATTCGAGCGCTTCCAGCATCTGGTCGAGGATGATAAGCCTGACCGTCCCCTCATCCATCGGTGTCTGGTTTTCATTAAGCCAGTCACGCAAGCTCTGCCCCTCGACATAGTCCATCTCGAAGTAAGAGGTATCGTTTTCATTGAAAAAGGCATAGATGGTGACAAGATGTTTGTTGTGGAGTTTCGCCAGTTTTTTAGCCTCCCCTATGAATTTGTTGCGTTGTATTTCAAACAATTCTTTATTAGCCTCCAATGGTACGACGACAGTCTTTCCGTCCTCCGCTCTTCCACATGCGTTTTCGACAAAGAATTCCTTGAGGGCAATACGCCTGTCAAGAGATAGATTCATGGCTTCGTATGTGATGCCAAAGCCGCCTTGTCCCAAGACTTTGATGATTTCGTAGGTGTCGTTATTTAGTCTGGTGCCAACTTCCAACGCGGAAGGATACATATTGTCTTGCATAGGAGTATGTTTGATGAGATATATTTGAAATAGTTATGCAAAATTATACAAAAAAAACCGAAACATCAAGATTTATCAGATAAAAAAGCGAAAAAAACACACGCCACATGAAGTAGCGTGTGTATAGCGCAGGATTTCCAGTTTCCTGTTCATTGTCAAATCAGAGGTGCATCATCGATGAAGTCTCCAGGATTGTCAACATTCACATCCATGCCATCATAATTTGCCAAGAAGTCATCACCTTCCACATCATCGGGCAGGTATTCTTCCACGAAACCGTCATCACTGGCGAGAGCTCCGTTTTCGAATACCATAACGTCGGGGTCGGTCTGCAAATTGACATAGTCAATGTCGACCATCACCTCCACGTCGTCGTCACCCGGTATGTCAAGGTCGGCAACATCGTCTCCATAACCTATGACATACACATCGTCCTCTCCAAGTATGGACGGGTCGTCGCTTTCCACGATGTCAACATCCTCGTCTTCAGATACGACCACCACGTCGTCGTCATACAGATCGTCTGCCTTGCTTAAAACCATCACATCGTTGTCGTCAATGCTTGGAAATTCCCATTCGATGGTTTCTTCATTCTTACTCATAATGGTGTATGTAAAGAAATATTCATTTCCTATAATCTCCACGCACCCCGTTAGTGGCGTGCGTGGAGCATATCAGTCATCATTCATGGATGAAGCAAAAGAATCCTATCATCGCAATGCCTTGATCATCACGCCAGGATGTTGGCATCATCCATGTAGTCGGGCATGTCGGGAGCCACATCAGGGTTCTCAGTGCTTGCCAGGATATCTTCACCAGGAACATCATCTTGGGCGACATCTTCTTCAGCAGCAGCATCCACGGCTTCCACGAAATCTCCCACTGTAGTCATGGTACCATCCTCGAAGACCATCACGTCAGGCTCTGTCAGGTTATGCGAATCGTCAATATCGACCACCATCACATCAGCCTCTCCGTCGTCTGTCATGTCAAGTATTGCGGCCTCGTGCCCTTCCACTTCTCCATACTCCACCACGTCTTCACTTTCAATGAAATGATCTGCTTGGGCTACGTCGTCGTTGTCTTCATAGGGGACAACATCTCCATCATCAACTTCTTCTTCTTCATCATCATCGACTACCTGGTCGTCATCATCGTCATTCACGTTGTTGACATATTGCATGCCGCCATCATCACCAGGAATATCCACAACCACGTCATCACTCGATTCATAGGGTATGATAGCCACCTCTTTTACTTCTCCGTCGGCTACGACGACGTTGATCACATAGTTAGGATACTCTTCCAAGATATCTGTGGGTATGTCTTCCGGAATCACTTGGGCATCAACCGACTGAGCATATTCAGTATGCTGTGCCTCGCTCATGGCATTCCACTCACTCTCATTGTAAGTGCTATAGATTCCACCGTGCCAAACGAACACGCCTCCAGGTCCCACCTCGGCCCTTGCTTCAGCGAAAGCCTGTTCGAAAGTCATATTATCATCGACTTCGGCCAGCGGAGCCTCTTCGTAGATTACTGCATTCGGGTCATCCACATCGACAACGTGGTGGGTATATGCCGGGGCAGCGGCGTGGTGTGCACCACCCTGAGCAGCGTGTCCATGTGACGTCGATGCAAATTGTGCATTGTTGTTGTCAGTAGCGGTGTTCGGTTGGTCGTTGGTATTGTTTTGCTCGTTGGCCGTGTTTTGTTCGTTGCTGTCGTTTTGTCCATCATCCACCACATTGGAATCATTATTGTCAGCAGTGATGGTGCCCTTTCCGTTTGATGCATTCTGGTATTGGTCATAGCCATACAATGCGCCAGCACCAAGGAGGATGCCCGCCATTGAGCCAAACCCGACTTTCTTCCACAGGCTTCCTCCACCACTTTTTTTGTTGCCCATGTTGAATTTCACTTCTCCATACAAGGTTTCTTCGTTATTACTCATAATGCTAAAAATTTTTATGTTAAACAATTGATTATTTGTATTCAAAGATACTTATTTCATATCAAATCTCCCTGCACCATCATCCATTTTCCACAAAATATCGTTTTTCGGTGACGAAACACCCCTTTTCTGTGATGAAATGTGCCATAGTCTCATTCCTTCACGTTAGCCACCAGGTTTTTGATGCTTTTGAGTGCCGCCTTGGAAACAGGCAGTTGGAAAGCGAATTGGGAGAAGTCGGACAGGATGAGGCATTGCTTGGCAAAGTTCACCTCATAAATGAACGTCCTGTTGATGATGAAGCGTTTCCCCACCCTCATGAATTTCGCTGCATTGTCTCCGAGTTGCGTGGCAAGACTTTTCTCCACATTGGCTAGGCTGAGCCCCAGCACCGACTTCAGCTTGTTGGCCATGATGACCTTGGTATAGTTACCATCAGCCTCGAAATAGACGATTTTATCTATCTCAAGCCTGATCAAGTGGTCGCGAGAAAAATATATGATGTGATTCACGGTAGAAATTCAAATATGAATTGGACATTAAATATATAGTCCACAGAGTTCTTCGTTGACTGATGCTTTCACCATTTGATGAGAACCATGTTTTTGTTGAAATTGCCCCACATCACAGGATGCTGCTCTCCTCTGGACATCTCTATGACCCCGTTGTGCACGAAGTCATACATCTCTTTGGCTGTCAACTTTTTGTCTAAATTGGTGTCGGCTCCTCCACGAAGTCCTCTTTCCAAATAGATGGTGAACATACTGTTGGCGTAACGTGACTCAAGCGACGACTCTCCACTTCTTGAAGAAAGGAAGAACATGACATTCTTGACCTTCTTTCCATTAGCATCTTCCTCCACCCCCGACGTTCGCATATTACCTGCCAGGCATGCATCAGCCATGACCACCTTGGTTTTGGCCTTGCAGTTCATCAATGCCATCGTCACTTCATAGTAAAACAGCGTTTGGTCATAACAACAGTAGCCATGGCTGTTACCATGTCCGCTGAAGAAGAAAATCACCACATCATCACTTTTCGCTTTGGAAAAAGTCTGGTTCATGGCTCTTTTCACATTTTCCACGGTGGCATCCTTGTCTGTGAGGCATCTCACATCAGCATGCCCGTTAGCGACATAGATTTTCTGTATGGTCAAGGCATCATTAGCACTGACCCTGAGATTCCTAAGGCGTCCTGAGTAATCAGAAATCCCCACGCACACCACATAGTAGTGCGCGTGGAGAGACACCGTCATCAGTAGCATCATTGCTACAAACAATTTTCTCTTCATATCAATTTTGTTCAAATAGTGTCTCTTCACTTTTTTGATTCATCAAAAAAATATCACTTCACCATTAGTCATTCATAGTCATTGATGTGCAAAGATAAAGTTTTTTCCCTAACCATGCAAATACATCAGCCATTAATTTCAAAAAAAACATTATATAACGGACTATCAAGACAAAAAGGCTTAAATCAGCGTCACTTGAGTACCATGAATCCTTAGACTACTTTTGATTCACATATATGTCCGGGAAAACGAGGAATGGGCGATGAATGATGAAAAATAAAAGATGAGAATGAGGAAATGAGTAAAAGCTTAGGACAGGGAGGAATCCAACCATGTCGGGCAGAAAATGAGTATTTGGGGACAATTTCGGCTTTTTTTCTAGATTATAGTCTGAAAGAACAGACAATTCTTTGGTGGTTTTGAGAAAAATATCTAAATTTGCACCGAAAAGTGCCTTATGCGCAGCGATGCGAGGTATCACTTACGCCCGGATGTGAAAGGAGCTTGTCACCTACACTTCCTAAGACACGAAGATAAAGGCGGTGACACACCACTTCCGCCACACTCAAGAGAATCAAAGAGAAAACATAAAATATGAGAATTATGAAACAAAAATTACGTTTTTTAATGTTGGCATTGCTATGCACAATGCTTAATGAGGCGTGGGGTGATCAGGTTACCATTTCTCCTACTCAGGCCTTAAATGATGGAGGTGTCGATCCTATCACAGTAACATGTGCCAAGGGTGATGGTACTTCTGCTCCTGCTATTAGTAGCGGCCAATTACGTTTGTATCAGGCTGCAAGTGGAAAGACAACAGGTAATACAATTACCTTTAGTTCGGTAAACACAATTACGTCTATTGTCTTCACTTTTGCCGGTGATATGACAGCAGACAATGGCGTTTTTAGTGAAGGAAGTTATGACTCAAGTACTAATACTTGGACAGGTTCGACCAATTCAGTTACATTAACTGTTACTGGAACTACATCAGGTAAAAGAATTTATATAACCCAAATGGTTGTTACTTATGCCAATAACCAGCCCGCCAGCGACAAATATTATGTGGCTGGCTCTTGGACAAACCCAACATGGGGTAATGGCAAGATTCAGATGACCAAGAAATCTGACGGCACCTATACACTGGCCAATCAGGAGTTGCCAGAAGGCGCGCAGTTTAAGATTGTCAAGGAAGCCGCTGATGGTGGATCAACCACATGGTACGGTGGTGCTGCTAATGGTGAGACTCATTGGGTCACTGTAGATAATCATACAGACATTTCTCTTCTTGGAGGTGATAATGGTAAAAACTTCTATATGACCATCGCTGGTACTTGGACATTCACTGTTGACCCAACCGGTGAGACACCTAAAATTACCATTGATGGCAATTGGCCTGTGTGGGAATACTACCTCTTGGGTGATTTCAATAAATGGGAAACAAGCGATTCTTACAAGTTTTCTGATGCAGGATCCCTTAATAAGCCAATTAAAAAAGGAGAAAAGTTTAAGATTTATGGTGTACGTGGTAGCGAAGAAAAATGGTATGGTGCCGTAAGCAGTGGTGATTTTTATGTTAATGCCGAACATGTCGGCACAGAACTCTCTTTGACTACTGAGAATGGTGGAGAGAACTTCTATATGAACCTTTCGAATAAAAAACCATATTGGACTCTTGATTTCAACCCAACAAATAAGACACTTGTCCTCAGCAATTATCTCTCTGACATTGCCGTTCTGCCGTTTGAGTTTGATGGTGGTAGGGGTGATATTGAGGGAACACCTGGTCTGACAACTAATGGACTGGGAACAGATTACACCAGTTCACCCAAATTGAAATTTACTACTGCAAACAATATGGTCATCCTTCATTTCGATGAGCGTCCAGGTATACTTTCATATGACATAAAAGGCAATAGTTTCGAGGGTACATTCGAAGTTCAGACCTCTGAAGATGGTGAGGATTATACCGTACTAAAAACTTATACTAACATAAGTGCTGCCACCACTGGCCAGCATGAGACATTCGACAATTTGGGCGAGAATGTAAGATACATCAAATGGCTTTACAAAATAAAGACCAGTGGCAATGTGGCATTGGGCAACATCAAACTTGAGAAGTATGAAGCACCACAGCCTTACACAGTGACCATCACGCCAAATGACAATGCTGAAATCTTTGTGTTCTATACTAATTCTGATTACACCCCAATTGAAAGCGGCGACCAAGTGTTAAATAACTCTGAGGTGTTGCTATCTGTCTCTGCCAATGAGGGCTATCTGATTAGTGGCGTAACCGTGACCGATGGAGAAGGACAAACCGTACCACTCACTGAAGTTGAAGATGAAGAAGGCGTTGCTTGGACCTTCACAATGCCAAAAAGCGATGTCATTATTGCATGCACTACGATAAAAGAAAACAATGAAAAATGGGTTCTGACACCACTTGCCGAACTTACCGAAGATGATATCTTCGTGATTGTGGGCAAAAAAGGTGATGAGAATTACGCCATGTCCAACAACAATGGGACAAGTAACCCCCCAGCAGCTGTTTCGGTAGTAGTCATTCAGAATAAAATAAATAGTACTGTTGACGACAACATCAAATGGAACATCAGTGGCAATGCCGAAAATGGCTATACTTTCTATCCCAACGGTAACAATAAGATATGGCTATATTTAAGAGATACCAACAATGGTGTGCGTGTGGGAGACTCAGATAATACAACCTTTACTTTATCACAGGAAGGTTATCTCTTCAATGAAGCATTAAACAGATACATTGGAATTTACAATTCTGCAGATTGGAGATGCTACACGAGTATTAATGCTAATATCACAGGTCAGACATTTGCCTTCTACAAGCTCGTCAAACCAGGATTCACCTTCTCCATCAAGCCCCAAGCCACTGACGGCGAGACTTGCTATGCCACCATTTCCGAACTTGGCGACGGCTACTTCAAGGTAGCGGGCGACGTGGAGGTAAAGACGGTGAATGTCATCAATGGCAAGCTGAACTATCCTGCCACGTTCATCGAGAATGATGTTATTCCTGGCGACGGCGCTTACCTCGTCGTAGGTGCAGCAGGCAGTTACACATTCCCGGCTGTATCAGGAACGCAACCTCTTCCCGACAACGACCTCAAGAGCAGCGGCATGAATGGTATCACCGCATCGGAAATGGAAACAATCCATGGCAGTAACAACAAGTTCTACAAGCTTTCCTTGCGCAATGGCAAGATTGGATTCTACTGGGGTGCCGAGAATGGAGCAGCATTTAACTACACCACGGGGCATCAAGCCTACCTCGTAGTAGCGCAACCAGAAGAAGGTGAAGGAACACTTGCTTCAGCTTACTTCTTCGACGGCGACGCCACCGGCATCTACAGCGTGAACGCCGAGAGCGAAGATACGGAAGCCGAGGGTGTCTACAGCCTTTCTGGCGTGCGTATGGACGGCAAGGCCCTTCCCAAGGGCATCTACATCGTGAATGGTAAAAAGAAGGTCATCAAATAAAGAAAGGAGGAGAAGAATATGAAAAAATATGTAAGCCCTGTAACAGAAATCATTGTTCTCCACACCGAGCCTGTCATGGAACTCGGTTTAAGCGACGGCGTTGGAGAGGGAGAGTTTGGCAACACCAACACGTTCGAGGAGGACGTGAGCGCCGAATACGACAACAGCAAGTCGCTCTGGGACGACTAAGCTCCCTCTGAGAATTTGATATGGCGGCGGCCGTGGAAGGATATTCCACGGCCGCTGCTATGAATGGTGGGTGTAACATCCCCGCCTCTCAAGGGGGATATGCGCACCGCTTCATGCGCGGGAAACTTGGCGGAAGGCTTGGCGGGAGACTTGGCGGACGACTTGGCAGACGGCTTGGCGGGAGACTTGGCGGACGGATATCCCGATGACTATACTCGGAGTGCTCACCCGGAGTGCAACATCCCCGCCCCTCAAGGGGAGGGGGCAGGGGTGGGGTCTGTAACTTCAACGCCAAGAGGACAACATAGACATATCACGGGGGTTAGAGACGTGTTCGCGTGAAACAATCTTCAATGCGGAAAACCAAATACCCCACCCCTACCCCTCCCCTCAAGGGGAGGGGATATGCGCACCGCTTCTTGCGCGGGAAACACGACTTGGCTGGTGACTTGACCAACGGCTTGGCCAACGGATATCCCGATGGCTACACCCGGGGTGCTCACCCGGAGTGCAACATCCCCGCCCCTCAAGGGGAGGGGCCAGGGGTGGGGTCTGTAACTTCAACGCCAAGAGGACAACATAGACATATCACGGGGGCTGAGACGTATTCGCGTGAAACAATCTTCAATGCGGAAAACCAAATACCCCACCCCTACCCCTCCCCTCAAGGGGAGGGGATATGCGCACCGCTTCCTCCCCTCAAGGGGAGGGGATATGCGCACCGCTTCATGCACGGGAGACTTGGCGGGAACTTGACGGGGGACTTGACGGGGGACTTGACGGGGGACTTGACGGGGGACTTGGCCAACGGCTTGGCCAACGGATATCCCGATGACTACACTCGGGGCGCTCACCCGGAGTGCAACATCCCCGCCCCTCAAGGGGAGGGGTCAGGGGTGGGGTCTGTAACTTCAACGCCAAGAGGTCAACATAGACATATCACGGGGGTTAGAGACGTATTCGCGTGAAACAATCTTCAATGCGGAAAACCAAATACCCCACCCCTACCCCTCCCCTCAAGGGGAGGGGATATGCGCACCGCTTCTTGCACGGGAGACTTGGCGGGGGACTTGGCGGACGGCTTGACGGGAACTTGGCGGACGGATTGGCGGATGGCTTGGCCAACGAATATCCCGATGACTACACCCGGGGGCTCACCCGGAGTGCAACATCCCCGCCCCTCAAGGGCTGATCTTTATACACAAATCTCTAAGCATTTGGTCAACAAGACATTATTGATTGTAGAAGATTGCAATAAACAAGATGAAAAAGGATGAAAAAGGAA
>CADADN010000047.1:62859-104590 GCA_902786665.1 uncultured Prevotellaceae bacterium
TTTTCTTGCCTTTTTATTTCTTTTTTTAAGCGAAGCGTTTTTTAATTAATTGTTATTCAGATGGATGCAGACTTGTGTATAAAGATCAGCCTCAAGGGGAGGGGTCAGGGGTGGGGTCTGTAACTTCAACGCCAAGAGGACAACATAGACATATCACGGGGGTTAGAGACGTATTCGCGTGAAACAATCTTCAATGCGGAAAACCAAATACCCCACCCTCGTATGGAGGTTGTGTTGTTGTAAATATGAAAAAACTTTGCAAGAGTAGCAAATAAATGAGGAATTTTGACTACTTTTGCAACAAGAAAAACATCATTTAATACGATAACCACAAAAATCAAATCTTATGGCACGATTCAAGAGAATATTGTTGAAACTCAGTGGCGAGAGCCTCATGGGCAAACAGGGACATGGTATCGACCCTGAGCGCTTGGCTGATTACGCCAAGCAAGTGAAGGAAATCCACGAGATGGGAGTGCAGATAGGCATCGTCATCGGAGGCGGCAACATCTTCCGAGGGTTGTCTGGTGCGACGAAGGGTTTCGACCGCGTGAAAGGCGACCAGATGGGAATGCTCGCCACTGTGATCAACGCACTGGCACTCTCCTCTGCACTCACCACCGAAGGTGTGGCCAACAAAGTCCTTACCGCCATCCGCATGGAACCCATCGGGGAGTTCTACTCCAAATGGAAGGCCATCGAAGAGATGGAGGCCGGCAAGGTGTGCATCTTCTCCGGCGGCACAGGACAGCCTTATTTCACCACCGACACGGGTTCCTCACTGCGTGGCGTGGAAATCGAGGCCGACGTGATGCTCAAAGGCACGAGGGTGGATGGCATCTACACCGCCGACCCGGAAAAAGACCCCACAGCAGTGAAGTTCGACGATATCACCTATGATGAAATCCTCGAGCGCGGTCTGAAAATCATGGACCTCTCCGCCGTCGTCATGTGCAACGACAACAACCTCCCCATCTATGTCTTCAACATGGATGTCGTGGGCAACCTCAAAAAGGTCATCGAGGGCGAACCCATCGGAACGTACGTCCACAGCTGATTTTTTTATCACGAATTAGAGAATTGGAGAATTACCTGCGCACGATTTCAACAAGAATGGCGGTGCGACCGTAAGGGCGAGTCTTGTGCCCGCCCGCATTATCAAGGGGGTGTGCTGAAAAGCACACCCCCTTGAAATATTAGGAACTGAAATAATAATGTATCAGTCGTTCTCTACGAGGCCAGAGTAGCGGATGCCGCTGACCTTGTACTTGGCATAGCCGTCATCGGGATACCAGGGGTCGTTGGTGTATTTCACGTAGAAGACGATGGAGTCGGCCGGCGAACCATTCTTCTGTCTTCCAGCACCCTTGAGAATCTTTCCTTGCTCGATGGTGATGCCGTATGAACCAGAGAGGTTCTCGGCATTGTTCGACGAGAAGGTGAGATTGTTCTGGTCGATGCTCACCAAATTCTTGAAGGAATAGTTAGGATAGGCAGGATTGCCATAATAAGCTCCCAGGTCAAACCACCCCATGTCGTCGATCCACATCTGTGAGGGCGAATTGCTTGCGGTGTTGTAGGTGAGCAGCAAAATCCTTTCCTCATCATATCCAAAGTAGTGTTCACCACCATCTATGGGGTTGCCGCTGTCGTCGACGGCATCGATGTCCACATACCATTGACCAGCCATGCTCTCGGTGGCGGTGCCTCCGATTTCCTCCTTGTCACAAGAGGTGAAAGTCAAGCCAAGCAACAATGTTGCTGCAAAATATACTATTTTCTTCATATCCTATTGTTGCTAAGTTATTTTGTTAACGTTACAGTGAAAGGAGCATCGAAGTCCATATTCAGAGACACCGTACCCGTTGCGGGGTCATAAGAGCCGTCGAGCAACGTAGGCTTGTCGTCTCCCCAATACCAGTTTCCAGCTTCGACCACCTCGATGGTGTTGTCGGGGTTGAGTTTGAGGGTAGCCTCAAGGAAGAAGTCGTATCCATAGGCATCATATCCTGGAAAGCGTCCGTAGCAGTAGAAGCCACCGGCGAGGT
Source organism: uncultured Prevotellaceae bacterium (assembly GCA_902786665.1). Lineage (GTDB taxonomy): Bacteria > Bacteroidota > Bacteroidia > Bacteroidales > Bacteroidaceae > Prevotella. Next base: position 64,908 of record CADADN010000047.1, read on the forward strand.
CGTTGATTTCATAAGTGCCATCGCCATTGTCAGTAATGCTGATGGGGGCATTGAAGTAATGCCTGCTACCATACTGGCTCTCACCGAAATAGAGGCTGGCGAAGTTGTTCTTGTCCACCACGGCCACCGTACGCGAAGCAGAAGCAGGGAATCCATCGGGATTGACCACACTGTAGTTGAGTGTGTAGAATCCCATTTTGTTGGTGTTCACGGTTCCTGTGGTGACGATTTTGTCAGAGACATCCTCTCCACCCATGGTAGCCGTGCACCCCGGGTCGTTGAAAGCGCTACCCAGCTGTGTGGTCATATATTCATCGCCGTTGAGTTCCAAAATGGCGTAGTATGTGATACGGCTCTTGCCTTCCGACTCATCATCGTCGCAGCTGGTGAACACGGTCGGAGTTGCCAGTGCGAGCAAAGCAGCAAATAATATGTTCTTTTTCATTTTTTTCATCTTTTAGGTAATTATCATTGTTGTGCCCAGAAGATAGGTTTCAGATAGTCGGCATTCTCAAACTTAGGCGCATTGCCATTGCTTGAAGAGGAAGAGGAGGCAAACGGCCAGCGCTCGATGAGGTGGTTGTTTCCGATGTTACCGTCCACCTGTATGGGTGTATAGAGCGTGCCCGGCTGATAGAGTTGCGGAGCGTATGCATCAGTGTCGATGTTATAGAGCTGAGCACCCGTCACTGTGCCGAAGGCTGGGTAACGGAGGCGGCGCAACTCACACCACGACTCGAAGTTGTTGACACCAGCGAGAGCCACCCACTTGGCGATGCCCAGCACCTTCTTGTAGGCGCCTTGGTCATAAGGATTGCGTGCGATGTACTCGTCGGCACCACCCACGCCAGCAGAAGCGAAGGAAGCCTGCACGGCGGCGGCATAGTGTGCAGCAGCCGAAGCCACATCGTTCTTGCGAGCAAAGTATTCAGCGATGAAGAACTCTGTCTCGGCCACGGTGATGAGATATACCGGCGAATTGTAAGCCATCTTAGGACGACACCAGTAGGCTGACTTGTAGTTGTCTGTAGTGGAGAAGTTGGTTCCCGACACGCCACCAGTGAACTCACCCGAGCCGTTGGGATCGAAGAAAGCAGCAAGACGCGGGTCCTCATAGACCACATCACCATTGGCATCTTTCAACTGCATGGTACCCACGAGTGCGAGGTTGGCAGTGACGTTGATCTGGGTGGAGCCGAAGGAGGTGGAGAACTCCTCAGAAAAATAGGGGTTCATCTGTCCTGTCTCATTGCTCCAGCAGCTGGTGTAAGCCACATCTTCAGTAGGCAGGTTGCCCTCGCTGATGATGGCAGCGATTTGAGCATCGACACTTGCCACGCCACTCTCACGAGAGAGAATCTTGAGTTTCAAGGCGTTGGCGAACTTGATCCAGTTGGAGGCATTCTGTCCTTTGTAAAGGAAGTTGGTAGCCACCACATCATTGGCATTGGCCTTGGCAAGCGCCTCATCCAGTTCTTTCAAGATGCCTTCATAGACCACGGACCCTTCATCGTAGTGAGGTGAGGAGTTGCTGATGTCGAGTGCCTCGGAATAAGGCACGCTTCCATAGCAGTCGACCAAGGCCTGGAGGGTGAAGCAACGCAAGGTTGTGGCAGCGAGGACAGTGCCCCATTCCTCATTCTTCTCCGCCAAATTCTTGATGGTCTGCAAGTTTTTCAGCGCCACGCGGTTGAGTTGTGAATAAGCGCTTGAAGAGCGCACAGGCGACATGGTGAACTGTGAGTAGTCCACATAGTTGCTGGTGCCGAACATATGAGCATAGTGCTGAGAGAAATACCCTCCAGGAATGCGAAGGAGGTTGCCATAGGTGGCAGCTAGACCCATTTCGGCAGCAGGCAGCATGATGCTGGGCGTCATATTCTCCTCAGTGGGAGAGTTGGGATCCTGGTTGATGTCCAAGTAACTGTCGCAAGAAGCGACGGCCATGCCCAGGATGATGGTTGAGATGATTGTTAATTTTTTCATACGTTTTGTCCTCCTTCAAATTAGAATTTAACACCTACGTTGAAACCGAAAGTGCGGCAGCTTGGGTTGACATACAACTCACCGAACTGTCCATCGAGGTCATTACCATCGGTACTACCCTCCGGGTCGATGTAAGTGTTGCTCTTATGTGTCCAAGTAAACACGTTGTTGCAGAATACGGACAGGTTGATGTCGCTCAGGTAGAGTTTGCTCACCAGCGACTTGGGCAGGCTGTATGACAGAGTGATGTTACGCAGTTTGACATACGACCTGTCAAGGAGGTAAGACTCACCGCCTTGTCCCCATCCATACTTGTTGTAATAATCCTGATAGCTGGTGTTGTTCAGATAAATCGGCTGGTTGTTCTCCACATACTGGGGAGCATCGGCAGTACCTACATTCACTACGGAGTTGGGGATGACGAACGGGCGACGCTCGTTGTACAGGGTCACCTCGCCATTGCCGGTGAACTGCATCAGGTTCTTGGTGCGTGAGAACATGTATCCACCCTTGCGGATGTCCAATGCTGCGCTGAGCGACAATCCCTTCCAAGTCAAGGCCGTGGTGACGCCACCGGTCCAGTCGGGATTCATGTTCTTGCCAGTATCTTGCAAGTCGGCAGTCAGGATGGGTTGTCCGCTTGCATCGACGATGATTTTCCCGTCGGCAGTGTATTGAGGCAGGTAGGTATAGAACTCACCCAAGGGGTTGCCTTCCTCAGCATACATGTATACGGCATCGTTTCCAGCGGAGAAGCTATTGATGACCGTCTTTCCTCCTTCGAGGCTTGCCGGCATGGAAAGCACCTTGTTGGTATTCTTGGCGAAGTTGAAGCCCAAATCCCAGCGGAAGTCCCTTGTACGAATGGGCGTAGTGTTGACGAGCAACTCAATACCGCGGTTGCGCACATTACCGAAGTTGGTCACCATATAGGCATATCCTGTAGCGGGGTCGACAGGCAAGGTAAAGATCTGGTCATCTGTCTCACGGTTGTAGTACGCGAAGTCCACATTGATGCGGTTGCCGAAGAATGCCAGGTTGAGACCCACCTCATACTCGGTGGTCATCTCCGGTTTCAGGCTTGAGCTACCGATGGTGGCAGACTCTTGGAAAGCATTGACACCGCTCATCGGGAAGCTTGCTACATCTGATCCGTAATAAGCGCGTGACGTGCCTTGGATGAAGCGAGCCGAAGTTTGATAGGGGCTTGCGTCATTACCTGTCTTACCGTATGCGAGACGAATCTTACCAAAGTCGAGGATGTCGTTCTTGGGGATGAGCCTGGTGAAGATCCAGCTCAGTGTCACACCGGGATAGAAGTAGCTGTTGTCATCGATGGGGAGCGTGCTCGACCAGTCGTTGCGAGCAGTCAGTCCGAGATAGAGCATGTCGTCCCATCCCAAGGTGACGTCTCCAAAGAGACCGACAAGACGTCTCTTCGACTGGCTCTCTCCCAAAGAAGACTTGGTAGCGCCATTGCTCAAGTCCCAGAACCCGGTGTTGAATGTCAAGAGGTCCGTTTGGCCATACATATTAGTACTGTAACGCTCATTCATGTTGACACCGGCAACGATGTTCACATCCAGTTTGCCATCGAGGTATTTGTCATTCCAATTGGCCAGGAAATCATGGTTGGTCTCATAACCTCTACGATAACGAGTAAACACCCAACCATCCTGATTCATTTCGCTGGGAGCATATCCATAATTCTCATTGATGAGGGCGTCGTCAAGGGTGATTTGAGGCATACCAAGCTTAATGTCGTAATCAGTGTAGTCAAAACCGAAACGATAGGTAAGAGTCAACTGCCTCAGGGGTTTGATGTCAGCCTGGATCCTACCATGGATCTGCTTGGCATCATTGCTGTTGTGGTTGTTTGCAATAGCCCAATAGGGGTTGGTGATGCCGTATGGCGTGTACCAAGCCTCAGGTGTGTTGAACGGGCTGGAGAGGTCCTTGCGGTCGACAAGGGAGATGTCGCGCGGGAATTCGAGGATACCGTCGATGAACGATGTACCCTGATAGGAGCCCACAAGGTTGGTCTTGGTCTTGGCAAAGTCGATGCCAGAAGTCAACTTGAACCATTTGACGGGTTCGTAGCTGCTATTGAATGCTATGGTGTTACGCTTGTATTTGTCCTTGCTGCCCGGAATGATGCCGTCGTCGCCCGAATAGCCGTAGCTCAGGTAATAGGTCATCTTCTGGTCGTCGGACACACCACTGAGTGAAACGCTATGGTTGGTGGACACACCTGTCTCGAAGAAGTCCTCGATGTTGCTTTCAATGGCGGAGTACTCATGGATGAGTTGCTGGTGATTCCAGATAGGACCATAGACTTGCGTCGAACCGTCGAGTTCAGGACCCCAGGAACCATTCTCAATGAAGGTCTGCTGTCCGTTCCATCCTTGTCCGAACTTGTTTTGGAACTTGGGCAGTGTCGACACCCGTCTCCACTGTACGCTACCATCATAGCTAATGGAGAAGTTGCGTGCCCCATTGGCCTTGCCACTCTTGGTGGTGATGACGATGACACCGTTGGCAGCGCGGCTACCATAGAGTGCGGTGGCTGCAGCACCTTTCAGCACGGTCATCGACTCGATGTCGGAGCTGTTGATGTTGGATATACCACCCATGGCCTGCTGCTGACCTTGCTGGAGCTCTGTAGTCTGCTGGAGGGGTACACCATCGACGACATACAAAGGTTGGTTGTTGCCATTGATGGAGCTGAAACCACGGATGATCACGGAGTTGGCCGTGCCCGGGTCAGACGAACTAGCATTCACCTGCACACCAGCCACCTTGCCAGCGAGTGAAGAAGTGACATCGGTCAAGCGTCCGGCAATCAGTTCGTCATTATCAAGCGTCTGAGCCGAATAACCAAGTGTCTTCTGCTGTCTGCTGATACCCATGGCAGTGACAACCACCTCGTCGAGCAAGGTGTCATCAGACAAGAGCCTGATGCGCATGTTGGGTGCGGCAGTCACCTCCATCGTCTGCATGCCCACATAGGAAATGCGGAGGGTGCTGTTTCTACTCGGAACGTCCAAAGAGAACTTTCCGTCAACATCGGTCACCGTACCCTGTGATGTGCCCACAATCTGGACGGTGGCGCCCACGACAGGCATACCATCCTCCTGCGAGACCACAGTTCCCGTGACCCGAGTTTGTGCCATCGCCACTGCACATGTCATGCAGAGGCAGGCAAGTAACATAGTTAACTTTTTAATCATAAACTCTCTCACTAATTAATATAATAATGTATATGTATTAATTCATTTCCAAGAACATCCCTTTATAGGGGCGATTAGGTTGGGCGTGCTCTTTCTCTATGCAGATACAGGTGATGTCACTGCTTGCTTGTGTACCTATATAAGTTGGTGGGCAAAATTAAACATTTTTTGCATAATCACAAAAATTTTAAGTGAAAATGTGTGGAAAGTTGGTAAAACAGAGACAAAAAGAGGGAAAAAACGAACAATAAGGCATCTTTTTGACACTAAAAAGAGGATATTTATTGCAATTTTATGTTTTTAGTGTAAGAAACACATCAAATAGGAGGAAATAGGAAGTTTTAGGAGGAAACTGGAGAGAATAGGAGGCAATAGGAGATGATAGGAAGAAAAGGTGGTGATAAGAGATGATAGGAGAAAAAGGGAGATGCAGAGGGGCAAGAGGGTACTTTTTGCCGTTTTATTCTACAAAAAGGCAAAAAAGTGACTTTTTTCATCATTTTTCGATATTTTTCTTTCATTTTGTTTGGTGTTTTGGATATTATGCTTACCTTTGCACACGAAATGTAAGAAGAATCAACAAATTTCAAACAACCCAATAAAAAAGTAAAAAGATTATGATTGCATCAAAAGTGGTTGAGAATCTTCAACAGAGATTCCCGAATGAGCCAGAGTACATCCAGGCTGTCAGCCAGGTATTAGGAACCATCGAGGAAGAGTACAACAAGCATCCCGAGTTTGAGAAAGCCAACCTCATCGAGCGGCTTTGCATCCCCGACAGGATCATCTCCTTCCGTGTGACATGGACAGACGACAAAGGCAACGTGCAGACCAACATGGGCTACCGCATCCAGCACAACAACGTGATAGGCCCGTACAAAGGCGGCATCCGCTACCACGCTTCCGTGAACCTCTCCATCCTGAAGTTCCTCGCTTTTGAGCAGACATTCAAGAACTCACTCACCACCCTTCCGATGGGTGGCGCCAAAGGCGGTAGCGACTTCTCTCCCCGTGGCAAGAGCAACGCCGAGGTGATGCGCTTCTGCCAGGCCTTCATGACCGAGCTTTACCGCCACGTAGGTCCCGACGAGGACGTTCCCGCAGGCGACATCGGCGTTGGCGGCCGCGAGGTAGGCTACATGTTCGGCATGTACAAGAAACTCACCCATACATTCAGCGGCATGCTCACCGGCAAGGGCCTGGAGTTCGGCGGTTCACTCATCCGTCCGGAGGCCACCGGCTACGGCAACGTCTATTTCCTGCAGAACATGCTTGCCACCCGCGGCATCGACATCAAGGGCAAGACCGTCCTCGTCTCCGGTAGCGGCAACGTGGCACAGTACACCGTTGAGAAGTGCATCCAGCTGGGTGCCAAGGTGGTGACGATGTCCGACTCCGACGGCTACATCTACGACCCGGACGGCATCGACCGCGAGAAGCTCGACTGGATCATGGAGCTGAAGAACGTGGAGCGCGGCCGTATCCGCGAGTACGCCGAGGAATATGGTGTGAAATACGTGGCAGGTGCCAAGCCCTGGAACGAGAAGGCCGACATCGCATTACCTTCCGCCACACAGAACGAAATCGATGGCGAAGCAGCCAAAGCACTTGTGGCCAACGGTGTGTTCGCCGTGAGCGAGGGAGCCAACATGCCTTCCACCCCCGAGGCCATCAAGGTGTTCCAGGACGCCAAGATCCTCTACTCCCCGGGCAAGGCAGCCAATGCCGGCGGCGTGGCCGTGTCGGGCTTGGAGATGAGCCAGAACTCCGAGCGTCTGCGCTGGAGCCGCGAAGAGGTGGACGCCAAGTTGCATGACATCATGAACGACATCCACGCCAACTGCGTGAAGTATGGCACCGAGGCCGACGGCTACATCAACTACGTGAAAGGCGCCAACGTTGCCGGCTTCCTGAAAGTGGCAAAGGCCATGATGGCTCAAGGCATCGTATAAGAAATCATATCGCTCATAGTAGAGGGGTGCGCCGCTAAGCGGCGCACCTTTTTTATTGGAGGGGATAGGAAGTTTTAGGAAGTCCTAGGAAGTCTTAGGAAATCTTGGGAGGTCTTAGAGCCTCCTATCATCTACCATTATCCTTCATCCTATAAGAAATAAAAAAAGATAAAAAAGGATGAAATCTTGCACTATTGAGGTTTTCTTTCTAAATTTGCAGTCTTGGAGGAGACATTCTCCCGTGATTACCAACTAAGTCGATAGTTATAAAAAAGATACGTCGCATAGTCAACCTGCTGGTGTGGTTCCTGGTGGGAGTCGCCCTTTTAGTGTATATACTGCTGCACATCCCAGCAGTACAGCGACATATTGGCCAGCGCACAGCCCAGATGATTGGCGAGAAGCTTGGCACAGAAGTGACAGTGGGAAAGGTGGACCTCGGCCTTCTCAACCGCGTCATCATCGATGACGTAGAGATTTACGACCAGCAAGGAGAGAAAATGTTCACCGCCACCCGCCTGTCCGCCAAGGTTGGTGTCGGCTCCCTCCTTAGGGGCAAGGTGTCTGTGTCATCCGCCCAAGTATTCGGGATGCACGCCACCATTTACAAAGACAGTGCCGACTCCCCCCTCAACATCCAGTTCGCCCTCGACTCCCTTGCCTCTCGAGACGATAGCGAGCCCCCCCTCGACCTCCAAATCGGCTCCCTTGTCATCCGCCATGGCAACATCAAATATGACCGTCGGGACATCTCACCCACCCCGGGCAAATTCTCCCCCCACCACCTTGCCATCAACAACTTGAGCGGACACCTCATGCTCAACAGCCTCACCGACCACGACGTCGACATCAAGGTGAAGAAAGCCTCCCTACGTGAAGCCTCAGGCCTCGACCTCCGCAACCTCTCCTTTGAACTCAAGGCGAACAATCATCAGACGCTCCTCACCGAGGTTCACGCCAACCTCCCCGGCAGCACCTTTGCCGCCGACACCCTGCTCGCCACCTATGCCATGAAGGACGGCAAGCCCGACGTCCATTCCTTGCAATACCATGCCAGCATCAATGAACTGAAGCTCACTCCCTCCGACCTCGCTTTCGCCATTCCCACCCTCAATCACGTCAACACCCCCACGACCCTTTCCACACAGTTCAACGGCACCATCAGTTCCTTGAACGTGCACCAGCTGCAACTGCATTGCGGCGATGTGGTGACACTCAACGCCAGTGGTGAAGTCTCCGACATCGACGGCACCCCCCAATGGCTTGCCCACATCAACCATCTCGAAGCCCAAGCCCCAGCCTTGCAGCAACTTCTACATAACACCGGCTCCTCCCTCAACCTTCCAATACAAGTTGTCAACATGGGCCACCTCTCCTACAGCGGAGACCTTGGCAGCAACGGACATGAGCACGCCATCATGGGCGACCTTGAGAGCGACCTTGGCGACGCCAATATCAAAATGCATGTCAATGGGCAGCAATTCAGCGGGCGTATCGAGACTGAAGGCTTCCATCTTGGCACACTCCTCGACCAGCCACAACTGGGTGTCATAGCCTCCACCATCGACGTAGAAGGCCAACTCCCCATCTCACGCGCCATGACTCTTCTTGCCCGCGGCGACATCACCCGATTCGACTACAACGGCCGTACTTACAACAACATCTATGTCGACGGCCAATACGACAATGAAACCTTCACCGGAACCTTGAGCATCGACGACCCCAACGGCCTGCTCACCGTGGAAGGCACCTGCGACCTCTCCGGCACCCCCTCTGGCTCATTGTCTGCCAGCGCACAACGTCTCAACCCGGAAGCACTCGGTTTCTCCATTGCACCCAAAGACCACGTTTTCGACTTCAATTTGACAGCCGACCTTTCCGGCAACAGTCTGGAAAACCTCTCCGGCACACTCGACATCGAAGGCCTGCATGTCCAAGGTCCTGGGAAAAACATCCAATTGTCATCCCTACACATCGACACCAACAACGACAACGGCAGCACCTCCAAGCACCTCGACGTAACCACCGACTTCGGGCATGCCACCCTCTCAGGCAACTATGACTACCGCCACATTGCAAGTTGCATCGGCAACATCATCCACAACCAGCTTCCCTCCCTCCTACCCCACACCACCTCCGACAACCACACCCAATTCACCTTCAGCGCCGATATCGACCATAGCGACTGGCTGAGACAGTTCACCGACATCGACCTGAAACTCAACGCCCCGCTGCACATCGACGGCAGTCTTGACGAAAGCAACAACCAACTCAAAGCCAACGCCCACACCACGAGCCTCACCTATCAAGGCAGCGACTACCAAGACGTGGAAATGGAACTATGGACCAGCAACGACACCCTCCACGCCACCGCCGCCGTCATCAAGCCATTGGATGATGGCAAGCGCATCGACCTCGCCCTGAACGCTTCAGCTTGCAACGACCTGCTCACCACCCATCTGGGTTTCCAACACCATGGCGGGAAGGAACAACTTCGCGGCAGCCTGTCGGCCACCACCGACTTCCTTCACAAGAGCAACTCACCGTTGACCGCCCATGTGAGAATCAACCCCTCTCAAATATTCGTCAACAACACCCCTTGGGACATCACCCCCACAAAAATCCAACTTGCCAAGAACAACATCATCATCGACCACCTCACCATCAAGAATGCCGACCAGCACATCAGCGTGTCGGGAGCCCTCACCGACAAAGCCACCGACACCATCCACGTAGACCTGAACCAACTCGACGCTGCCTTCCTCTCTGACATCATCCACACCAGAGGAGTAGACTTTGGCGGCAAGATTTCCGGCGACGCCTTCATCACCTCCGTCTATGACACACCCAAAGCCCAAGCCCAAGTCACCATCGACCAATTCACCTTCACCGACGGACGCATGGGCGACCTGGACGCCATTGTGAATTGGAACGCCCGAGACAACCGCATCAACATCGACGCCCTTGCCGCAGACGGCACAGAAGGCAAGACAAAAATCGACGGTTATGTGTCACTCGCCGAAAACGAAATCGACCTCAATGTCGTCGCCGACGGCAGTCCCCTGCATTTCCTCGAGAAGCACATAGGTTCCGTCATCGACAACATCGACGCCCGCATCGACGGCAAAGTGCGCATCTTCGGCCCACTGAAAAATGTCAACCTCGAAGGGAAGGTGGTGGCCAACGGCGACGTCAGCGTCTCCAGCCTGAACACCCACTACACCATGCACAACGACACCGTGCTGGTCATCCCCGACCACATCATATTCGTCAATGACACCATCCTTGACCGCGAAGGACATCGTGGCATCCTCACCGGCAGCGTCGACCACCAGCACCTTGGACGATTCACCTTCGACCTCAACGTCAAGGCAAGCAACATGCTTTGCTATGATTTCAAGGAATTCGGCGACAACACCTTCTGCGGCACCGTCTATGCCTCCGGCGACTGCCACATCAAAGGTGTACGTGGCGAGACCACCATCGACGTTAACGCCACGACAGAGAAGAACACCATCTTCCTATACAATGCCGCCAGTCCCGACGCCCTCAGCAACCAAGACTTCATCGTTTGGAACGACATCACCCCCGAAGCCATCGACTACTCCGACCTCCCTTCGGCCAGCGGCAGTCAACCCGTCAGGAAGAAACAGCATGCAAACACGCCTACCATCGTGGACCTTCCCTCCAACCTCCGCATGAACCTCAACATCAACGCCACTCCCAACGCCTGTCTGCGACTGCTGATGGACGAAGCCAGCGGCGACTACATCTCCCTCTACGGCAACGGAGCGCTGCGTGCCTCATATTTCAACAAAGGAGCCTTCAACATCTATGGCAACTACATCGTAGACCACGGCCTCTACAAACTCACCATCCAGAACGTCCTGAAGAAAGACTTCCAATTCCAACCCGGAGGCACCATCTCCTTCGGCGGAAACCCCTACGATGCCGCACTCAGCCTGAAAGCCAGCTACACGGTGAACGGCGTCCCACTTTCCGACCTGAACATCGGCAACAACTTCACCACGAACAACATCCGCGTGAACTGCATCATGAACATCGGCGGCACTCCGGAACAACCTTCCATCGACTTCGACCTGGAAATGCCCACCGTGAACAACGATGCCGAGCAGATGGTGCGCAGCGTCATCAACAGTGAAGAAGAACTCAACCAGCAAGTCATCTACCTGCTTGCCATCGGCCGCTTCTACAACCAGAACGAAGACAACCGCAGCGAAACAGGACAAAGCCAAACCAGTCTTGCCATGCAGAGCCTCCTCAGCGGCACCATCAGCCAGCAAATCAACAACCTGCTCAACAACGTCATCAAAAGCAACAACTGGAATTTTGGCGCCAACATCTCCACAGGCGATGAAGGTTTCAACAACGCCGAATATGAAGGGCTCTTCAGCGGACGCCTCCTCAACAACCGCCTCCTCTTCAACGGGCAGTTCGGCTACCGCGACAATCCCAACGCCACCACAAGTTTCATCGGCGACTTCGACATCCAATACCTCCTCTTCCCCAACGGCAACCTCTCCGTAAAAGTATACAACCAAACCAACGACCGCTATTTCATCAAGAACAGCCTCAACACGCAAGGCATCGGACTCCTGATGAAGAAAGACTTCAACGGATGGCGCGAATTGATTGGTTGGAGCAACAGAAAAAAGAAAACCAAAAACCAACAAAAATGAAACATCTCACCATGGCCTTACTCACCGCCATCACCTTGGCCACCATGCCTGCGGCAGCAAAAGACAGGACCGTCACCCTGAGAATAATACAGACCAGCGACGTGCACGGCTACTTCTTCCCCTATGACTTCATCAACCGCAAGCCCCTGCGAGGGTCGCTTGCCCGTGTCTCCACCTACGTCAACGACCTGAGAAAGACTTACGGCGACAACCTCATCCTCCTCGACAACGGCGACATCCTGCAAGGTCAGCCCACATGCTACTACACCAACTACGTGAAGACCGACCTTCCCAACGTGGCCGCAGAAGTCATCAATTACATGGGTTACGACGCGGAGACCTTCGGCAACCACGACGTGGAGACAGGCCACGCCGTCTATGACAAGTGGATCAAGGAGGTGAAATGCCCCATGCTGGGTGCCAACATCATCGAAACGAGCACTGGCAAGCCCTATGTGCCACCCTACACCATCCTCGAGCGCAGCGGCGTGCGCATCGCCATACTCGGCATGCTCACCCCAGCCATTCCCAGTTGGCTGAACGAAGAGCTGTGGAGCGGCCTACGCTTCGACGACATGGTGAAAAGCGCCAAATATTGGATGCAGCACCTGAGGGAGAATGAACACCCCGACGTGGTCATCGGCCTCTTCCATTCTGGATGGGACGGTGGCATCGTCACCGACGAATATGTGGAAGACGCCTCCCAGCTCGTCGCCCGCGAAGTGCCCGGTTTCGACCTCATCCTGTACGGGCACGATCACACCCAACATAAAGAGGTGGTGCGCAACAACGAGGGAGGCGACGTGCTATGCCTCGACCCCTCTTGCAACGCCCTTCAAGTGTGCGACGCCACTATCAAGGTGACCATCGGCAAGCGCAAGAAAGTGACCCGCAAGGAAGTGACGGGAACAATCGTCAGCGTTGCCGACCTGCCCATCGACCAGCAGTTCGTGGAGCATTTCCAACCAACCATCGATAGTGTGAAAGCATATGTGGATAGGAAAATAGGAGAGTTCGAGAACACCATCTACACCCGCGACTGCTATTTCGGCAATGCCGCTTTCACCGACTTCATCCACGACCTTCAACTCCAAATCACGGGCGCCGACATATCGTTCAACGCCCCCCTGTCCTTCGACATCAGCATCAAGGCCGGTCCGGTCTATATAAGCGACATGTTCAACCTCTACCGCTTCGAGAACCTCCTCTACGTGGTGCGCATGACGGGAGAAGAGGTGCGCAAGCATCTGGAGATGAGCTACGACCTCTGGGTGAACACGATGAAAAGCCCCGACGACCATATCATGCTACTTAGCGACGAGGACAGAGACGACAAACAACGCTTCATGTTCAAGAACCTCGCCTTCAACTTTGACAGCGCCGCCGGCATCGATTACGAGGTGGACGTGACAAAACCCGACGGCGAAAAGGTGCGCATCCTCCGCATGAGCAATGGGGAGCCGTTTGACGAAACAAAATGGTATAATGTGGCGATGAACAGTTACCGTGGCAATGGCGGTGGCGAACTGCTCACCAAGGGCGCCGGCATTCCACGTGAGGAATTGAAAAACCGCATCATCTACCAGAGCGAGCGCGACCAACGCCACTACTTGACCCAAGAGATAGAAAAAGCCGGGCGTATGAATCCGCAAGCCCATCACAATTGGCGCTTCGTTCCTGAGGAATGGACACTGCCCGCCATCGAACGCGACCGCAAACTGCTGTTTCCAAAGAAATGATTTTGGGGAGTTAAAGGGGAGTATCTTTTCAGGAGTTAAAGAGGAGTTAAAGAGGAGTTAAAGGGGAGTTAAAGGGACATATGCTCACTTTTCAGGAGTTAAAGAGGAGTTAAAGAGGAGTTAAAGGGACATATGCTCACTTTTCAGGAGTTAAAGAGGAGTTAAAAAGGAGTTATAGGGGAGTTAAAGGGGAGTTAAAGGGACATATGTATACTTATAGTACAAAAAATCAACAAGTTACAGGCCTCTCCCCTGACCACTCACTTCCTCCCACTTCCTCTCACTTCCTCTCACTTCCTCTCACTTCCTCTCACTTCCTCTCACTTCCTCTCACTTCCTCTCCTCATATAATATTGAATACCTACTTAATGAAATACTGGTTTGTTTTCTGCAAAGACGACCTGCTGTTGGAACAAAAGACCGATGGCGGTTGGGACGTGCCATTCCAAGAGGAACCACCCGTGCCATTGAAAGCGTGGACCACGGTTCACAACATCACACCGGCACTCGACGGACATGATGTCAAGACCTACCGCATCGACCTGCCCGTGACCTCCGACAACCGATACATGATGTGCGGACTCCGTAAGTCCTTCCAACTGCTACCCCGCCCCACCTATGACAAAGCCGGCAAATGCGCCGAGATACTCTACTGGGACAGCAACACGAAATACTGCGGGGTGTGCGGCAGCCCCATGCGTCTTCACACCGACATCTCCAAACGCTGCACCAATTGTGGAAAGGAGGTGTGGCCACAGTTGGCCACGGCGGTCATCTGCTTGGTGAGCCGTGGCGACGAGGTGTTGTTGGTTCACGCCCGCAATTTCAAGAGCGACTTCTACGGTCTTGTCGCGGGCTTCGTGGAGACCGGTGAGACATTGGAGGAAGCTGTGGAACGGGAAGTGATGGAAGAAACTGGCATCCACATCCGCAACCTGCGTTATTTCTCCAGCCAGCCATGGCCCTATCCCTGCGGACTGATGGTGGGTTTCTTCGCCGAATACGACCATGGGGATATCCACCTTCAGCATTCGGAACTCTCCCGCGGGGGATGGTTCAAATACGACGCCCTCCCCAACATTCCTGAGAAACTTTCCATCGCACGCCGGCTGATTGACCACTGGGTGGATTGTCGTTCATCAGACGGCAAAAGCAAGTACTGACAATGACGAGTTTTGCGGATTACAAATACTTATATCGGATGTTCAAGCGACAAACGACAAGGATGTTCAGGCATCACTCCCGGCATCTGGCATACATGTCGGCCAACGAAGGCTTCGGAACGCCTTTGGCCACCGCCGTGTCGAGGTCGCGTCGTGCCTCATCCTTCCTTCCCATCTTGATGAGGAGGTCGGCTCGTGAAAGGAGGTAGTCCACATTATCGGGTTCCAGGCGGATGGCTTGAGAGAAATCATATTCCGCCACCTCCATCATCCCCCTCTCCTGCTCCATTCCCGCCCTGGCGGCATACGCCACGGCGTTGTCGGGAAATTGTTCGACGAGATGGTTGATGATGTTCATCGCCTCCGTGTAGCGCATGTCCTTCTGGTTGAGCAAGGCCAGTCCCAGTTGCCCGTTGAAGTTTCCCGGCACAATTTTGAGCATCCGCTCATAATCCATCCTGGCAAAGGCATACTTGTGCATCCGCTCATAAGCATATGCCCTGAAATAAAGGGCTGCCACGTTGTCGGAGTCCCTGGCTAACACTTGGTCATACTCCCTCTGAGCATATTCCCATTGTTCAAGCATGAGGTTCCACGACGCTTTTCTCAACCTCAGGTCGATATTGTCTGGGAATCGGTTCAGTTTCTCCACCGCCTCTGCGAGCGAATCCCGCAACTCCGCGTTGGTTTGTGCGTGGGCGGTCGCCATCAGCAGCATGGCAACCGCCAGAATGAGCCATCTTCTCATTGCCGTTTAATCCAATCGACAATCCATTGGCCCACCTCTCGGGTGCCATACTTAGCGCCACCTTCCACCTGAATCTCCGGTGTACGAACTTCAGCGTCGAGACTGGCATCCACGGCCTTTCTCACCAGCGCGGCCTCGTCGCTGAGGTTGAAATGCTCGAGCATCATAGCGACGGAGAGAATCTGGGCGAGAGGGTTGGCCAAGTTCTTTCCCGCCGCCTGGGGCCACGAGCCATGCACCGGTTCGAACAGCGGCGTGCTCTCCCCCGTGGAAGCGGAAGGCAGCAATCCCATCGAACCCGAGATGCAACTGCCCTCATCGGTGAGGATGTCTCCAAAGGTGTTCTCCGTGACCATCACATCAAAAAACGTGGGTTCTGCAATCATGCGCATGGCGGCATTATCAACAAACATATAGTCCACCTTGACATCGGGATACATCGGTTCCATCTCCTTGGCAATCTGCCTCCATAGCCTGCTGGAAGCGAGGACGTTGGCCTTGTCGACCACGGTGAGGTGATGGTGTCTCTTTCGTGCAAATTCGAATCCCACCTTCAAGATGCGCTCCACCTCGGGACGCGTATAGATATTGGTGTCATAAGCCTTGTCGTTGTCCTGGTATTTCTCTCCGAAGTACATGCCTCCGGTGAGTTCGCGGATGCAAATGAAGTCGGCTCCCTCCACGAGTTCCGCCCTCAGCGGACTTTTGTGCAAGAGACATTTGAAGGTTTGCACAGGACGGATGTTGGCAAACAACCCGAGTTTTTTTCGCATGGCGAGGAGTCCTTGTTCCGGTCTCACCTTCGCGGTGGGGTCGTTGTCGAACCTAAGGTCCCCCACGGCTGCGAAGAGGACGGCATCGGCATCCTTGCAAGTCTGGAAGGTCTCTTCGGGGAAGGGGTCACCCACCTCGTCGATGGCCTTGGCCCCGCAGATGGCCTCAGTGTAGGTCACCTCATGCCCGAATTTCTCAGCGATGGCATCCATGACTGCCACACCTTGTATCATGATCTCTGGTCCTATACCGTCGCCAGAGAGGACGGCTATTTTAAGTTTCATATCAGTGAAGTTTTTTGTGGTTATAGGAAGATATAGGAAGTTATAGGAGATTTCTGGGAGGGAACAGGAGTAGTATTCAACTTTGCTCCTCGAAGATGTTGAGCATGCGGAGAGTGGCCTTGATGGCAGCCTCAGTCTGGTCGGCGTCGAGTCCTCGTGTACGAATCATCTTGTTTCCGTTTCTCCAAGTGATGACCGTTTGGACGAGAGCGTCGGTGCGCCCACCTGGTGGAATGGTGACGGCATAGTTGGCGAGGATGGGGAAGGTGCGGTCGAGGTAGGTCTTGTAGATTTTCCTCAGCGCCTTCACGAAAGCGTCGTATTGCCCGTCGCCGGTAGACTCGGCTGCATATTGCTTTCCCCGTATTTCCACCTTGATGCTTGCGATGGGCTTTAGACCGTAAGTGGAAGTGACCATATAGGAGATGAGTTTCACCTTCTCCTCAGGTGTGGTGTGCTTGAGTACATCGTTGACGATGTATGGCAGGTCGTCCTGCGTGACGATTTCCTTTCTTTCTCCCAGTTCGGTGATTCTTTTCGACACTTTCGCCATCTGTTCCGGTGTGAGTTCCAAGCCGAGTTTCTGGAGGTTGAGAGCGACGTTGGCCTTTCCGCTATTCTTTCCCAAGGCATACTCCCTGCTTCTACCAAACCTTTCGGGTACAAGGGCGTTGCAGTAGAGCAAGTTCTTGTTGTCGCCGTCGGCATGCACTCCCGCCACCTGCGTGAAGACATTGTCGCCCACGATGGGTTGGTTGGGTGCGATGGCAATGCCGCTATACTCCTCGACAAGGCGGCTGATGTCATTGAGTTTGTCCTCCTTGATGTTGGTCCTTGCCATGAACTGGTCCTTGAGGATGACCTGCACGCTGGCGAGTGGTGCGTTGCCACATCGCTCCCCGAGTCCGTTGACCGTCACATGGATTCCCTTGGCACCACACAGCACGGCCGCAAGGGAGTTGGAGACGGCGAGGTCGTAGTCGTTGTGTGCGTGGAAGTCGAAATGCACGTCAGGATAGCGTTTTCTCATTTTCCGGAAGAACTCGATGACTTGCAGCGGGTTGGTGATGCCGAGCGTGTCGGGCAGCATGAAGCGCTTGATGTTGGTCTGCACGAGTCGTTCCATGAGGTGGTAGATGTAGTCTGGCGAGTCATTCATCCCGCTGCTCCAGTCCTCGAGGTAGATATTGACTCCCATGCCCATCTTTTCTGCATAGTCGAGCGACCTCATGATGTCGTCCACATGGTCGTCCGGGGTCTTGTGCAGTTGCTCCCGACAATGCCTGAGCGACCCTTTGGCCAGTAGGTTGATGTTACGGCATCCGCAACTGTCAATCCAATCGATGGACTGTTTGCCATCCACGAAGCCGAGCACCTCCACCTTGTTGAGCATGTCCACCTTTTCCGCATACTTGCAGATGAGTTTGACAGCATCTTTCTCCCCTTCCGAGACCTTTGCCGACGCCACCTCCAGGCGGTCGACATTGATGTCGTTCATGAGCATTCGTGCTATCATGAGTTTCTCATGAGGCAGGAAAGAGACGCCGCTGGTCTGTTCGCCATCCCTTAGCGTACTGTCCATGATCTCAATGAGTGGATGGGTGAATGTCTTGGTTTCCATCAGTTGTTCTTGCTTTCCCATGCCTCGATTTTGTCGGTGTTTTGGAGAAGGAAGTCGATGTCGTCGAGCCCGTTCACCAGACAGTGTTTCTTGTAACCGTTGATTTCAAAATGCTCGCTCTTACCTGTGGCGAGATTGGTGACCCGTTGGTTGGGCAGGTCCACCTCCACTTCCATCTTTGGATTGCCATGGATGCTTTGGAAAAGTTCGGCGAGGAAGGATTCCGACACCACGACTGGCAGCACGAAATTGTTGAGTTCGTTGTTCTTGTGGATGTCGGCGAAAAAGGAACTGATGACGACTCTGAACCCATATCCTGCAATGGCCCAAGCCGCATGCTCCCTCGATGACCCCGAACCGAAATTCTTCCCCACGACGAGGATGCATCCCCCATAGGTAGGGTCGTTGAGCACGAAGTCCTTGACGGGCTTTCCTTCCTTATCGTATCTCCAATCACGGAAGAGGTTGTCGCCGAAGCCCTCCTTGTCTGTGGCCTTGAGATAGCGGGCAGGTATGATTTGGTCGGTGTCCACATTCTCCAAGGGCAGCGGCACACACGTTGACTTGATGATATTGAATTTCTGTTTCATGATCTGTTTATTTATGAAGTGGGAGGAGTAATCGGAATAATCTGAGTAATCGGAGTAATCTGAGTAATCGGAGTATTCTGAGAAATCGGAATAATCTGAGTAATCGGAGTGATCGGAGATTACATCATCTCCCTGGGGTCGGTGATGATTCCCGTGACGGCAGCCGCAGCGGCCACCAAGGGGCTGGCGAGAATCGTCCTCGCTCCCGGCCCCTGTCGTCCTTCGAAGTTGCGGTTGCTGGTGGAGACGCTGTATTTCCCTTCTGGCACCTTGTCGTCGTTCATAGCGAGACAAGCCGAGCATCCCGGTTGCCTGATTTCGAAACCTGCCTCTTCAAGCACCTTGTCAAGTCCCTCTTCCCGGATTTGTTTATCAACCGCCCAACTGCCAGGCACGAGCCACGCAATGATGTTGTCGGCCTTTCTCCTCCCCTTCACCACGCTGGCGAAAGCGCGGAAGTCCTCAATCCTTCCGTTGGTGCAAGCACCAAGGAACACATAATCGACAGGATGTCCCATCAGCTGTTCTCCCTCTTTCAGTCCCATGTATTCCAATGCTTTTCTGAATGAGGCTCTTGCCTGCGGCTCGATGCATTCCTCCGTGGGAATCTTTTCGGTGATGGCGATGCCCATGCCAGGATTGGTGCCATAGGTGACACGTGGCAGGATATCGGCGGCATCGAAGACCAATTCCTTGTCGAACACAGCATCGTCGTCGCTCTTGAGTGTTCTCCAATAAGCCACGGCCTTTTCCCATTCCTCCCCCTTGGGCGCATATTCCTTTCCCTTGAGGTAGGCGAAGGTGGTGTCGTCGGGTGCCACGAATCCTCCTCTTGCCCCCATCTCTATGCTGAGGTTGCAAAGGGTGAGACGTCCCTCCATGGACATGTCGCGCACGACGTCGCCTGCATACTCGACGAAATGTCCCGTTGCGCCGGAAGTGGAGAGTTGCGCTATGAGATAGAGTGCCACGTCCTTGGGCGTGACGCCTTTTTGCAGTTTCCCGTTGATGGTGATTCTCATCGACTTGGGTTTCTGTTGCAAGATGCACTGCGAGGCGAGCACCATCTCCACCTCCGAGGTGCCGATGCCGAAAGCGACAGCCCCCATGGCCCCATGGGTGGAAGTGTGTGAGTCGCCGCACACGATGGTCATGCCAGGCAGCGAGAGTCCTTTTTCCGGCCCCACGACATGGATGATGCCGTTGTCGGGCGACATCATGCCGAAATAGCTGAGTGAGAACTCCTTGCAGTTTCTTTCCAGAGTGTCCACCTGCTTTTTCGACACGGGGTCCTTGATGGGTTTGTCCTGGTCGTGGGTGGGGGTGTTGTGGTCGGGCATGCAGAAAATCTGGCCAGGCCTGAAACATTTCAGTTTCCTCGCCCTCATGCCATCGAAGGCTTGTGGTGAGGTGACCTCATGGCAATACATGCGGTCGATGTAGAGTTGCACGGGGCCGTCGTCCACAACCTGCACGACGTGCCTGTCCCAGATTTTGTCGAATAATGTGTTCATGGTTGTCTTTCCTTGAATTTGTTGATGCAATCGATATATGCCTCCACCGATGCCGTAACGATGTCGGTATTGGCGCCAAAGCCGTAGTAGAGTCCACCATCGTATTCCACTTGCATATGCACCTTGCCCACATCGTTGGAGCCTTTGGAAATGGCTTGTATGGTGAACTCCTTCATAGTCATTTTCTTCTGTATGATTTTCTTGAGCGCGTTGATTGCCGCATCCACGGGGCCGTTGCCAGTGGAAGCCGCCTCGAACTTCTGGTTGCTGATGTCCAGACCGATGCTGGCAACGCTGCGCACCCCCATTCCTGTAGTCACCTGGAGGAAGTCGAGCTTGACGGCATGCGTCTCAGCGGTGTCCGCCCCTGCGAGCATTAGGATGTCGGCGTCGGTGACTTCCTTTTTCTGGTCGGCGAGTTTGAGGAATTTCTCATAGACCTTGTCCACCCTCTTCTCGTTGTCGACATTGACGCCGAGCACCCTGAGACGATATTTGAGGGCGGCCCTTCCCGACCTCGCGGTGAGGACGATTGAGTTGTCGTCGAGTCCGATGTCCCTTGGATTGATGATCTCATAGGTGCCGGCATTCTTCAGCACTCCGTCCTGGTGTATTCCGCTGGAATGTGCGAAGGCATTGCGACCCACGATGGCCTTGTTGGGTTGAACGGGCATGTTCATCAAGCTCGACACCATGCGGCTGATGGGATAGATTTTGGTGGTGTTGATGTTGGTGTCAATGCCAAGGTGCTTGTGGCATTTGAGTATCATGGCGATTTCCTCGAGCGAGGTGTTCCCGGCCCTCTCACCTATGCCGTTGATGGTGACCTCCACCTGCCTCGCACCGTTGAGCAACCCCTCGAAGGTGTTGGCGGTGGCCATTCCGAGGTCGTTGTGGCAATGTGTGGAGACGACCGCCTTGTGTATGCCGTCGACATGCTCCATGAGGTATTTGATTTTGTCACCATACTCTTGCGGGAGACAGTATCCTGTAGTATCGGGGATGTTGACGGTGGTGGCTCCGGCCTTGATGACGGCCTCCACCACCCTTGCGAGGTATTCGTTGTCGGTGCGCCCGGCATCCTCGGCATAAAACTCCACATCCTCGACGAATTTCTTGGCGTATTTCACTGCAGCGACGGCTCTTTCTAAGATTTCCTCCCTGTTGGAATTGAATTTGTACCTGATATGGGAGTCGCTGGTCCCGATTCCGGTGTGGATGCGCTTGTGCTTGGCATACCGCAAAGAATCCACAGCGACATCGATGTCTTTTTCCACCGCACGCGTCAAGGCGCAGATGACGGGCCATGTCACGGCCTTTGATATTTCAATCACCGAGTGGAAGTCACCCGGACTGGAGATGGGGAATCCCGCCTCAATCACATCCACGCCCAGCAGTTCGAGCTGTCGTGCCACTTCGATTTTCTCCACGGTGTTGAGTTGGCATCCGGGGACTTGCTCTCCGTCGCGCAGCGTCGTGTCGAAAATAAACAGTCTGTCATTCATATGCTTCAACTTTTTATGAAAAATGCCATCGTGCATGCCAGGCACCCATTTTCAACAAAAAAGCCTTTCACACTTCTGGAAGTGAGAAAGGCCATATCCTGTCAACAGGCTTCATTTATCTGCGCACCTTGTCACTTCCCACTGCGGTATGCAATAGGAGGTTAATAATGCCGATAATCAAACCGTTGTTTGTCATTTCTGGATGTATTAATGATGGGTTCTCCACAAGGGAGCTTTGCCTTAGCGGTTGCAAAAGTAGTGCTTTTCCACCATTCAAACAAATAAATTGACACTTTTTTTGTGTTTTTTGCGTCAATTTCACGTTTTCAATCATTGCCGCACCATATTTTCCAAAAAGCACTCATCCTATTGACGGCCGAGATCGACCTTTATCTCATCTCCGGAATATATCAATTGCTTCATCCCTCCATTCACCAGACGGACCTGGAATTGTCGTGCCTTGGGCATTCCCTCGAACTCACCCTGGCGTTTTCCAATCGTCAGCACCTTGCTGTTTTCATCCCAAGTGAAGGTGATACGCGAGCACGCTCCTTTCTCATAATCGTTGCTCCATCCATCATCCTCATAGAGTGTGAAGACGGCATCTGCACCTGGATAGACACGTATCTCCATCGGCCCGTGCTGCGTCATCGACGAGAGGAGCGGTTCGACGGCAAGGGGCAGGATACTGCCACCACGCACGAACACTGGGATGCGAGTCTTGTCGATGCGTGTCGTCACGGTCTGTCCACCCTGGCTGCGCTCTCCTGTATGATAGTCATACCACCCTTTCTCCTCCTTGGGGAGGTAGGTTTGCCAAGACGACACCCCGGGTTTGGTCACGGGGGAGATGAGCAGCGACTTTCCAAACATGTAATCACACTCCTGATGCAAGGCCGTCGGGTCATCAGGGAAGTCGAAGACCAAGGGGCGCATCATCGTTGAGCCTTCATAAGTCACGGCGGCGGCGTTGCTATATACATAAGGTTGGATGCGGTAACGTTCGTAGAGGCACTGCGTGATGATTTCCTGAGCCTCCTTTCCATAGTTCCACGGTTCGGTGTTGCTCATATAGCCATGTACCCTCATCAAGGGGAGATACACGCTCGTCTCAATCCATCGCAGCATCCTCTCGATATATTGCGGGTCGTTATATTGGTCGCGTGGCCGGAAGAACCCACCGGCATCATAGGTCCACCAAGGGATGCCCGCCGCCTGCATGCCGAGTCCTGCAATGATTTGGCGACGGAAAGCCTCCCATTCGTTGCCCACGTCGCCCGACCACAAAGCAGAGCCATATCTCTGTATGCCAGGGAATCCACATCTGGTGAGTATCATCGGCCTCTGCTGCGGTCTGTCTTTCCTCAACCCCTCATAGACGGTCTTGTTGACCAACAGGGGATAGACGTTGCGCACCAACTCCCCGCTCCATTTCCCGTTGTTGACCATCCTACCTTCGAGGTCGTCGTTTTCGGGCTCCGTGGCATCCTGCCACCATGCATCGATGCCAAGCGGGAGTAGCCTCTGGCTGAAATTCCTCCAATAGGCGTTGGCGGCATCTTCAGAGAAGAAGTCTATCCAGTCGGTGCCCGGGATGTAATATCCAGCCTGCTCCATCTGCTTGCCCACCTCTGAATTCTTGTCAATTTTCGACCACACGCTAAGCATCAGTTTGATGCCCCTTGAATGGAGACTGTCGGTCAACAGTTTCGGGTCGGGATAATATTGCTCATCAAACTTCATGGAGTTCCATCCATATTTGCCCCAATACTGCCAGTCTTGGACGAGCACGTCGATGGGCATGTTTTCCTTGCGGAACCGGTCGGCAGTGGTCAGGATTTCCTCTTGCGAATGGAAGCGCTCCCTGCAATGGATGTATCCAGTGGCCCATCGCGGCATCAGCGGTGCCTTGCCCGTCAATTCACGGTAAGTGGCGATGACCTCGTCGGCCGTTCCTACGAAAACGGTATAGTCGACAGCCTCCGCCACGGGCGAGCTGAAGACGGTCTCATCCTTGACCAACTGGTAATGCAGCACAGGGGCGTCTCCCCTTGAGAGTTCGGCCGACACCTCATGCGTCCCTTTTTTCAAGTGTACGATGGTCGATGCCGTCGGCGGCAGCCATACGTTCTGCATTTCGATGACGGTGTTGCCATCGATGACCAGGTTATGTCGGCGAGCCATTTTTTGTCCTACGTCGAGCAGTAGTGCATAGTCGCCCTCCTTGGTTATGGAAAGTGTCTCCTTGAAGATATTGCGTTCGCGTACTTCCCTCCTACCACCTTCGGTGGATGTGACGTTCACCTCTTCCTTCTCTCCCACGCCCTCGGCCTTCACCAATTTGACTTGCTGGCCGGCAGGGTTGAACTCCGTGAGTCCATAATTGTTCCATAACAGTCCATAGCCCTTGCTCGAAAGAATCATTGGGATGGAGATTTGGGTATTGACCTGTGTCAGTCGACGTGACAAGCCACGGATATTGGCATAGCCATCCTGGAACTGCCCAAGCCCGTAGAGGCACTCATCCTTTGGCGATGCAATGGCAAGCCTGGCGCCGCCGTCGGCCAACTGGTGATTGGTAGCAACAAAAACCGTCCTTCCACCTTTGTCCTTGATGGTCACCGTGCGCTTCCGCTTGTCGACATCCACCTTGAGGTCGTTAGGCACCTCGTCGTGCTTCACATACAACCAGTCGGGCAGGTCGTTGTTGGCTGTATGCTCATAATATTGGATACGAACTGCGTTTTCGGCCACTTTCCTGACATTCAGCCATCCTTTTCCAAACGGGATGTTCTGAGCCTGTAATGCAACGGTCACAAAGAGTGACAAGATCAAGAATAATTTTTTCATAATGTGGATTGTTATAGATGGTCCACAAAGATACGATTAAGCGAGCGAAAAAGCAAAAGAATTTTGAGTTTTTCCGTTTTCTAAGACAAAACCTAAAGCTTTTGAGTTTTTCCGAAAATGATTATCCGCAAAGATCCATATGGCAATCATTATCTTGTTGTCCTACCCCCCGAAGTCGTAGGGGCGGGTCTTGTGCCTGCCCGAAAATCATTATTCTCAATACAGGCGTGCCTAACGTCCCCTTTCATTCATAGTCGGCCGAATATCATCCCATTCACACGGATGATTATCTGAAGCCCGGAAAATCATATTTCCGAGTAACGGCCTGTGCAACCAAATGAAGCCCGGAATAACGTTTTCCCCAAGCCTCCGGCTTGGATGGTTCACAACCACCCCGCCCCCTCCTTGGCCTAAGGAGGGGTACCTACCCTCCCCCCGTCCCCCTCCCGACATCGGGAGGGGGCTCGGTACCGCTCCCTTAAAGCGGTCGCTGTGATGTTTTTACGCAACATTGTTGCGATTTTCTTTGTTCGCTTCGCTCACCTTAGCCTGCCTATACTCAACCGTCTTTACTACATCAACAACAATTTTGTTATATGGAAGTAACGGCATATGCAATCAAACGAAGCCCGGAATAACGTTTTCCCAAGCCCCAGGATGCAACACGGAGCCATGGAGTTTTTTCTCCATGGCTCCGTGTCGCACATAGGGGTGATGACATCAAAAGATGTCAATCTTCAAGTATGATGCCGACAAGAACAGTTACATCTGTGATATTGACGATGCCATCACCATTGACGTCGGTAGCGTCATGGTCGTATTCCGACCAGATGAATGGCGAAACCATGTCGTCATCCAAGATGATGCTGACAAGAGCTGTCACATCAGAGACATTGACGATGCCATCCCTGTTGATATCTCCGATGGGTTTTTCCTTGAGAGGTGTCTGGAACGCTATCTCATAGAGGTATCCACGATAAACACCGGCCTCCACCTTGTATATCTTCTCTTCATCGAGTCCATCGGCCAACAAGTCGGCAGTTTTCCTGGAAGAAGAGAATTCAAGATTCTTGACTGGTGACGTGGCAGGATTCAACGAGCCATTGTCATTCAACGTACATTCATAAACCCTGAGATAGGTGGGGTAACTTGTAGAGTTTGACTTGCCGAAATATCCAAGCAACCTCACGGCAGTGGTATTGGTCACATAGAACGTGGCACTATGCAACGTGGTTCCATATTGGCTGCCATTGCCCAGGACCCGTGCGCTTGCCGTGGTGAAGTAAGATCCATTTCCACAGAAAGGACTATCGGAAGGAACTCTTGCTGACCAGTCGGCCTGGGTCCCTCCTGAGTAAGGATTTCCTGATGAAATGGTGGTGATATTGGTATCCATCCATACTTGTGGATGCCCACTGCCAAAGGTGGAACTTTCGGGTTTGTATTTTGCACCCACCAAGGCGCCATATACCGGCAGTGTGAGCCATGCCACCTTGTCGTCCTTGTACTCTTGGTAATGGTAAAGACTATCCACCAGTTGGGTACGCCATCCCTGGTCGTCTATGGTTTGGTAGTTGGCGATATTGAGATAGGCATCAGCGGCAGTGCCACCTTCGGAAGCTGTGCCACTGAGGTTGATGGTCACGCTTTCAGCCCCCGTGCTTGCCAAAGTGATTGAGCCAGTGAATTCACCTTCCGTTTCGGCGTTGAAGGTGACGGTCACTTCCATCCCCTGCTCGATGACGGAAACCGGGATGGAGTTGGTACTGACACTGAAAACGTTGTTGGCATCGTTGAGTGTCACCGAGACGTTTTCAGAGAGGAACCGCCCCGTGACCGTGAAAGTCTTGGAGGATGCCTGGTTGACTATTCCGCGGAATGCGAGTTCAGACACACTGGCCATGATGGTAGGTGTGGCTGCTTGTGCAGTGCCTTGGATTTTGACGACCACATTGTCAGCCCCTTGGCTGGAAAGTGTGATAATGGCATTTGTTTGTCCAGCCACGGTTGGCGTCCATGTGATGGTGACATCCACCCCGTTTTCAGCCGCTTGCCTGGTGATGTTTGTCCTGTCGATGCTGTACACATGGTTGGGGTCGTTGAGTGCGACACTGATGTTTCCCGTCAAGTTGAAACCTTTCACATTGAAGGTCTGGGTGTAGGTTTGTGTGGTATATCCTTCGAAAGAGATTGTTTCAGGAGTAGCCTTGATGGTAGGTTCGGATGTTGCTCCAAGGATATACTTGATGCCTGCAAGGGCATCGATTTTCCCATTTCCGAAATGCGATGCGTTGGGGCCTGAAGTGGAGTAGTAATCCTTGATGGCCGTCTGCCGCATCACCTCCTTGATGTCCTCGTTGGTCATCGTCTTGTTCACCTCCTTTGCAGCCTGCAGCCACAAGGCGACGATACCGGCGGCGGCCGGTGTGGCCATCGACGTCCCATCCATGGCAGCATAAGGATAGGTGGTATTGGTGTTCACACGGTCCTCTTTGTAATCACCGGTGGTGTAATCAGAACTGTAATGGTTGACGCCCGACACAATGCGTGCCCCGGGTGCGGTGATCCATGGATACCTCTGACCTGTGGGACTTTCGTTGGCAGTGGCATAACTGGAGAAATAGGCGATGTCACCGATGGTGAATGAGCTACTGTAGTTGTGCGTCGTTCCTGCGTAGTCTTTGATGACGTTTTTCGACACGTATGCCCCTACGGAGATGACGTTGGGGTATGTAGCCTCGTCGCTCACCGACATGTCATCCGACCCAGCCTTCCAATTGTAACCATTTGTGGTGAGATGGTTGGTGAAATAGCAATAGTTGCCTCCCCAGACATCGATGGTGGCACTGCCACTTGTGGGATAGAATTCTACAGCCAGCGTATATTTGCTCTTGTAATAGTCTTCCCCGTTTTGTGTCGTCGTGGTGACTCCTCTGGATTCCAACCCATTGGCATATAGCAATATCTGGGTCTTGTTGGAACTGACATAATCCTTGTAAGCATAAAGCGTTCCGGTGAAATAAGAACCAAGGCCGGAGACTGTCGCTCCACTTGTCGTAGGATTGACATTGACAGTGGCTTTTACATTCCCCGTGCTGGTTTCGAGCACATAGACCTTGCATCCCATGCTACTGACATTGGTCGAACGACACCAGGCATTGGCAATAGGTCCATAATAATAATATCCGCCATCGGTGTTGCTATAGGTAGCGCTTCTGACAATAGTCCGCAAAGGGTTGCTGCTGCTTGCCGTCGCCGAGACATGATAGCCGCCACCTTCATTATCCTTGGAATTGCCAGCATCGTTGGATGCGGCGAAAAGACAGATATGATTGGGATGGCTGGGGCCAAAATAGGTGTTGGTGACATCAACGAAGTCGCCAGAGCCATCATGAGGCCCCCACTGCGACCCCCAGCTGTTGCTCACCACGACAGGAAGTCCTTGCTGGTCGGCGTATGTGATGATTTTTGCAAAAGCGTTGCTCAAGTATGTGTTGGACAATCCGTTGATACCTGCCAAATAAAGGTCGGCCCCTGGAGCCATGCCTCCGTAAGAGGCATTGGCATGGTCGTCGGTGACGGTGACATTGCTCCCATTGATGATGACGCTCGACCCACCTGCCATGGTGGAAGTATGGGTGCCGTGGTCAGACTCGGAGTCATCGGTAGTGGGTGAACTACTAGTAACCGACGTATATTCCCTGGCAGAGGAGCCATTATATACGTATGCCCTTTTGATGCGGCTGTTGCCATTCTTGTCTTTGAAGGCGATATGCTGGAAGTCTATGCCGTCGTCGATGACAGCAAGCAGCACGCCGGAACCGTCATAGCCATGGGTGAGACCCTCTGCCCGGGCATCGTTGGAACAAGTGAGCACATCGTCAGTGTTGGTCTTCTGTCTTGCCGCATCGGTAGACGGTTTCATCAATGGCGAAACATTGACACGTGTCACATTGCTGATGGCAGACACCTCCTCAATCTTGTCGATGGGAACAAGTGCCGTGATGAGCCCATTGATGAATTTGTTTTGCACCACCACGCCCAAGGATTCGAGTTCCTGTGTATCGTCACTGTCCTGAAGGCGTACGAAACATGAAATATACACCTTGCCGTCAATCGTGTCGGGCTTGGCATACATACGATCGGGTAAAGGTCCCCCTTTGCCTATAACCACTTTGCCCATGGGCAGTGAAGCCTGGGTGCTGGGGTTCATATCCAATTTTCCATTCAATTCGTCCAAGAACATCTGCGTGGTGATCGACAGTTTGCCGTTCTCGGACTGAGCAAACCCCATGAGTGTGAACACTGCCAGGATGAAGGTCAGTAAGATTCTTTTCATTGATGTCCGATTATGTTTTAGCGTGCAAAATTATAAAGAAAAAAAGTGAATAACGTCATTTGGGCGAAAAAGTACGAAAAAAAAGGCAAATTTCGTCAAAAAACGGACAAACACCGACCGTTTTTGGGAGTGTTTTCCACCGGAAGAGTGGATTCAGGTATCTACCATCAACCAGACATCGTCGATGACCAGACAACCATGAGTTTGTTGATGAAACATCATTTGTATCAAAAACCACACCCTGTGTAACATGCGAGGAACAAAGCAAAACGGAGTCATCCGTGTATTGTTATTTTCCTTTAAATTTGCCCTATATTATCAACATGTCTTATTCAACCCAAAACCTTATTTATTTTTATGAAAAAAATCCTATTCGCCCTTCCATTGCTGCTCCTGCTCGTCGGTTGCAGCGAGGAAGCCAACAATCCTGTATTGGAAATCGAAGGCGGCAAGATTCAAGGTGTCATGGCCGACAATCCCGGTGTTTATGTCTATCGTGGCATACCCTATGCCGCTCCTCCCATCGGCGACCTGAGATGGAAAGCACCTCAACCCGTCGTACCTTGGGACAGCGTCCGCATCTGCGACAAGTTTGGCCATCCCGGCTACCAGGCCGTGCACTACCCCGGCTTCTATGCCTCTGAATGGGGATATGGCGACGAGGCTCCCTACAGCGAGGACTGCCTCTATCTGAATGTTTGGACGAAAGCACCGGGTGATGTGAACAAGAAACTCCCTGTGGCGTTGTGGATTCACGGCGGGGGCTACCGAGAGGGATGGGGCTCAGAACCAGAGTTCGACGGCCAGGAATGGGCCTCCAAGGACGTCGTTTTGGTGTCTATCAACTATCGCCTTGGCGTCTTCGGCTTCTTCACCCATCCTGAATTGTCGGCGGAGAGTCCCGACCACGTCTCCGGCAACTATGGCATCCTTGACCAAATCCAGTCACTGCAATGGATCAAGAAAAACATCGCACAGTTTGGCGGCGACCCAGGCAACGTGACCATCTTCGGCCAGAGCGCCGGCGCCGGCAGCGTGAAGACGCTCTGCGAGTCACCCCTTGCGCAAGGCTTGTTCCACAAGGCAGTCATCATGAGCGGCGGCGGCATCAACGTCCCGGCAAAAGATGGCGAAGAAGCCAAGCCAGCCACCCCGATGAACCGTTTCTTCACCTACAACCCGTCGCTCGAGGAGTCGGAAGCCAACACGAAGAAAGTGATGGACTGGGCTGGCCTCACCGACCTGAAGAAGCTGCGTGCCGCCTCGACAGAGATGATGTACACCGTGGCCGACCTCTACAATGCGGTGACACATAATGATGTCTACCTCATCAATCGGCCCATCGTCGACGGTCACGTATGCAAGAAGAGTTTCGACGAGGCTGCTCGCGATGGTTCCATTGCCAACGTGCCCTATATGATAGGCTACACATTGGACGACATGGGCGATATGGCCGACGGCATAGCCGAATTCTGCAAAGTGCGCGAGAGTCAGGGCGGCAAGGCATGGGCTTATGAGTTCGCACGCCCTCTGCCCGACGACGGAAAGCATCCTGAAATCACCGACCGTCTGAAAGGTGCCTTCCACTCCTCCGACCTCTGGTTCGTCTTCAAGTCGCTAAAGCACTGCTGGCGTCCTTGGACCCAAGGCGACTGGGACCTCTCCGAAAAGATGCTCACCGCCTGGACGAATTTCGCGAAATACAGCAACCCCAACGGCAAGGAAGATGGCGCTTGGACACCCTGCACGGCAACGAAGCCCGACTTCATGCTGTTCAAACTGGATGACAAGAACACCGAGAAGTCGGAGATGGGCGCGCCCATCAAACCAACCAAGAATAATTGAAGATTGAAGATTGAAAATTGAAGATTGAAGATTGAATTTTTGGAGCAGCGAGGGCAGAGTCAAGCTTGCTTGAACTCTGCCGAGTCGCGACAAAAATCAGCGAAGCTAAAATTGAAAATTGAAGATTGAAAATTCAATCTTAAGTCCCGTTTGAGCAAATATCGGTGTTAGTTATCCCCTCCCCTCAAGGCTGATCTTTATACACAAATCTCTAAGCATTTGGTCAACAAGACATTATTGATTGTAGAAGATTGNNNAAAATATGAAAGAAGACTGAAAAAGTGCCAAGGCACTCACAAAAAGGAAGAAAAATTTTTTCCTCTTTTTTGAGAAACGCTTGCGTTTTTTTCTTACTTGCAAGCTATTTTTCTTGCCTTTTAATTTCTTTTTTAAGCGAAGCGTTTTTTAATTAATTGTTATTCAGATGGATGCAGACTTGTGTATAAAGATCAGCCCTCAAGGGGAGGGGCAGGGGTGGGGTCTGTAACTTATTGCTTTTCAAGACTTATTCACCCCACCCCTCCCCTGCGATGGGAGGGGAGATGCGCACCGCCCTTTTGCTCACTTTCCACTTTTTAAAGTAGACTCAAAATTGCATTTTTGGAGCAGCGAGGGCAAAGTCAAGCTTGCTTGAACTCTGCCGAGTCGCGATTTTGAAAAATTCGAGATAATTCGTACGAAAGAAAAAAAAACATCGATTTTTTGTCGTTTCAAATAAAAGCGTTAATTTTGTAGATTGAAAACCGTGAGGACGCCTTTTCCATCCTTTCTGTCATACATCCGCGGCACTTGGACAGAATAAGGGTGTCAGAAGGTGTTGGTTCATTATGTTAAACTGTCAAGTCTAATCAAAGTGCTGCGGAAAAGTATGATTATGAGATCAAAACCACTTGCTTATTTGTTGCTTTTCGCCACCATCTTCTTTACGGCATCATGTTTTTTCAAGAAGGGTTTGAAAGCCGCCCAAAAGTCCACCCCCGTGGAAAAGATAGAGGCTCTGAGCAATGAGATGTCCTCCGACTGCGACAAATGGGAGAAAGAAACATGGGATGATGCCGCCGACCTGTTGGAGAACGCCTTGGGCAACCTTCCCGATAAGATGACCAGCGACGAGGTAACCATTGTCAACTCAGCACTTTCGAGCATGAATGTGTATGCAGAACGCCATCGCCGCAAGGCCACCGGCGTGCTCGATGCCATTGCCAAATACGCCCCCGGAGAAGCTGAGCCTGCAGCACAACCCACAGCGGCACAACCTGCTGCAAAACCCGCCACCACACAACCTGCAGCCACACCCGCACCTCAGCCGGTAGCCAAGCCAGCAGCCAAACCTGCCGCCGCTCCCGCCGGTCTGCTGTCGGGCAGCGTCATCCGTGAAGGTGGCTACACCAATGTGCGCAAAGGCCCCGGCACCAATTACGCCGTCGTGACGAAAATCAAAGACGGCAGTCCCATCTATTATACCAATTACAACAACAACTGGTGCATAGTGTACGACAATTATGGCAATATGATGGGCTACATGCACGCCAGCAAGGTGGTGGGCTCGGCCTATTCGGCTCCTGCCCGTTCCTCTAGTGGCTATGTTGCCGACGGCACCATCTTCGACTGGCTTGCCACCCGTTACGTCACCGAGAGCGACATCGCCGCCCACAGGGGTGAACTGCGTATCCTGCGCAATGCCATCTATGCACGGCATTACAGGAAATTCAAGGATGCCAGCCTGCGCAACTATTTCAACCAATTCCAATGGTATGCCGGCAATCGCGACGAAATCCCCGCCAGCGAACTGAACAAGTATGAGAAATACAACATCCAGTTCATTCAGAAATATGAATGACATGGATTAAGTATTGATTGATTGAGGATTGCGCCACACATACATTCCTTTCGTGAGGAATGGAGGTGCGGTTGTAGGGGCGGGTCTTGTGCCCGCCCAAACATTTGCTAAATGAGAAGATACAAACATACGCCTTCATATGCAACCGCCGTTCGTCTACTTCGTCATGGTGGTTTCCTACCCTATGTTGTAATTTTCGCCACAGGGGTGGTACTGACATGGACGGAATACAACTACCTGGCACGCGTGGAGGAACAAAACCTCTTCCTGCACACCCCTCTCTTTTTCGACCAATGCATGGTGGTGCCTGGCGGAATGCTCTCGTGGGCTGGCGCGTTCCTCACCCAACTGCTTCATCTTCCTGCATTGGGGGTGACGGTGCTCTGCCTCCTCTGGGCCTTGCTGACTTTCCTCTTGGGGCACACCTTCCACATCCCGGCGAAATGGATGTGCGTGACACTCATCCCTGTGACCATGTTGCTGTTGGCCAACGTAGACCTGGGCTATTGGATTTATTACCTCAAGTTGCGTGGCTATTTCTTCATACCCACCCTCGGCATCCTCTGTGCAGTGGCATTGGTCCGGACATACCGCGCCCTACCCCGCCACTTTCGAACGGCATTCCTGCTGCTGACGGTCGCCGGCTTCTATCCATTGATGGGATTCTATGCATTCTTGGCTGCATTCCTCATGGCTTTAATCGGTTGGAAATTGGAAGGATATGGGAAAGCATGGGCTGCGGCCGACACGATTGTAGCACTTCTTGCCATCGCCGCTGTGCCACTGCTCTATTACCGTCACCTGTTCCACCAAACCCCTCTGGTCAACATCTACTGGGCGGCATTGCCCGTCTTCCGAATGAGGTTGGAGAATTTTCCCGCCTACCACATTCCCATTGCCGTCACGGTGGCGAGTCTTATGGTGATGGCACTATGCTATCGCCAGAAACGAGAGGATTTTTCCAATAGCGAGGAGAGTCGGGGTAATCGGAGTGATCGGAGTGGTCGGAATGATCGGAATGATCGGAATAATCGGAGTGGTCGGAATGCCGGGAGTGATGGGAATGATCGGAGTACCAATCCCCAAAATGGGAGGTCACGCGAAGCGTCTGCAGGATGGTTGCAATGGCTGATGGTTGTCGTTCTGGCGGTCGTCTTGGCGATGTTCTGGTACAAAGATGGCAATTTCCATCGCGAGATAGCCATGCGACGCCTTGTTGACCAATGCAACTGGGAGGGTGTGTTGAAGATAGCGAAGAACACGCCCGACGAACCGACACGGGACATGTGGCTGATGAAGAACCTCGCACTCTCACGGACGGGGAAAATCGGCGAGGAGATGTTCGACTACCGCAACGGGGCGAAAGCCGCCAACGCTCCATTCCCCACCCGGATGGTGCATTGGGACGGGAAGATGCTCTATTTCCAGTACGGCATTCCCAACTACTGCTTCCGATGGTGCATGGAGGACGGAGTGGAATATGGCTGGCGCGTGGAAAACATGAAACTGATGGTGAAATGCTTCCTTGCCAACAAGGAGATGGATGCTGCCCAGAAATACATCAGCCTGCTGAAAAAGACCCTCTTCCATCGGAAATGGGCGTTGAAATACGAGCAATACATCCACAAGCCACAACTTGTCATGCACGACGAGGAATTGCTGCCTGTGCTGCAACTCCTCGGGGACGAGAATTACCTCAGTGGCGACAATGCCATGGAAGAGCGGTTTCTCATAGAACATTTCGCCGGGTCGGAAAGTGAGAATCCTTTCTTGCAGGAACTGTCGCTGATGGCTGCGATGCAGATGCACGACCCTCAACTCTTCTGGTTGCGGTTCAATGCCTATATGCAAAGCCACGACTCGGAACGCGTGCCCCGTGTCATACAGCAGGCGGCTTGCCTTTTCGGTGAGATGGACGACAAGTTGGACACTAGCAAGATGCCTTTGGACAAGGAGGTGGTGGAAAGCTGCCGAGCCTTCATGGAGACATACAAGCAACACCTCTCTCAAGGCTTGACGGCAAAATACATCAAGCCGCTCATGCGCGCCCGCTTCGAGAACACCTACTACTTCGACTTTTTCTTCAACCATTACCATGAGATGGTCTATTAACACCTTCCCTGCAACGAGAGAAAACACCATGAGAAAATGGATGATGGCCGCCATGGCCACGATGCTGCTTCTGTCGTGCGGGCCCACCGTACCTGAGCAATACGACAAAGGCAAGGTGTCGCCCAAGATCTACCCCGACTATGCTGATGTCACCATACCGGTGAACATCGCCCCTCTGTCGTTTGAACTGCTCTTGGCTGTGGACGAAATGGTCACCCGCTTCTCTGCCGAGGGAGAAGAACTGGTGTATGGCGGTGTCAAGGTATGCCCGGAAATGGATGAGTGGAAGTCGCTGACAGCCAAGGCCGCAGGAAAGGACATCACCGTGGAGGTGTTCGCCAGGAAGGATGGCAGATGGGTGCTTTTCAAGCCTTTCTCCATCCATGTCTCACCCGACAGCATCGATGCTTATCTTAGTTACCGCGTCATCGCCCCCTCCTATGTCTCCTACGAGGAACTCACCCTCAACCAACGCTGCCTGGAGAACTACGACGAGCGCGTGATGGTGGACAACATGCTCTGCAGTACGGAGTCGGGCGGACAGTGCGTCAACTGTCACAACTACCAGCAATACAATGGCGGACGCATGCAGTTCCACGCCAGGGAGAACAACGGCGGCACCGTCATCGTCTATGACGGAAAGGTGGAGAAAGTGAACATGGCCAACGACTCCTTGATTTCCGCAGGCGTATACCCTTCATGGCACCCATCGCTCCCCCTGATTGCATACTCCACCAACAAGACCGTGCAGAACTTCCACACGAGCGACATCGACAAAATCGAGGTGCTGGATGCCGAGAGCGACCTCGCGTTGTATGACGTGGAGCGCCACGAAATAACAACGATAGAAAGAGTGAAGGATGAATTTGAGACCTACCCGTTCTGGTCGCCCGACGGGAAGTATTTGTATTTCAGCAGCGCACATTTCGAGTATGAGAGCGACAGCGTGGATGCCGTGGAGGCCACCTTGAAGGCAAAAGAGTTGAAATACAACATCTACCGCAAGGCGTTCGACCCTGAGAGACGCACTTTCGGGGAGCGCGAACTGGTGTTTGCCGCCGACGCCCTCGGTATGAGCGCCACACTACCCCGCATCTCACCCGACGGAAGATGGTTGATGTTCACTATGGGCGAATGGGGCTGCTTCCACATCTGGCACCGCGACGCCGACCTCTGGTTGATGGACCTGAACGGCAACGAGAGTCCCGCCAGTGACAGCAAGAACTCCACCAGTGGCAGCAATCACTCCGCCAATGACAGCAAGCACTCAGTCAGTGACAACAAATCCTCCACCAGTGGCAGCACGCCAAGTTTGGGCGTTCCCGTCCCTGCCAAAGCCCTCAACTCCGCCCGTGCTGAGAGTTATCATTCCTGGTCGAGCAACGGAAGGTGGGTGGTGTTCTCCTCACGCCGCAACGATGGTGTGTTCACCCGTCCCTATCTCGCCCATTTCGACGGCAAGGGTGGATTCTCCAAGCCCTTCGAGCTCCCCGTCGAGAACCCCGACTTCCATCGCCAATGGATGAAGAGCTACAACGTCCCTGAGTTGATGAAAACCCCGGTGGAGTTCACACCCCAGGATTTCGCAGATGTGCTGAAGGGCGAAGGGGTGAAAGTGAAGTATTATTGAAGATTGATTAGATTTTGCGCACAGCATCCCTATTCCCATTCTTCTATTGAGACATAATACTGCTCGTTGTAAGCTCTTGTCTCTCTGAACACTATCACAGGTGTCACCTTCTTCAAGGTTTCCTTGTTGACGATGGAATCATAAGGGATGTTTTCAACCAGTTCGGGCTTCATCCAACTGTTATTCCATAGCGGTGCATCCATGTTGCCCATCACAAGTTTGCAAAGACGTATGGTGTAGGGCGACTTCTTGCGTTTCTTGTCTTGTGTGTAGGTGATGTTTTGAAGCCAAAGCTGGTTGTAGTCTGAATTGTGCTGCTTGCAGAGTTTGGTGTAAACCTTGTCAATGATGTCGCGCTTTTCCTTCATATCCTTCAGGGAATCCACCATGCGGCTGATGACACGGAGCGCATAATGACTCACCGTGACATTGTCTAAAGCAATCTGTGTGGCAACGGCCGACATGGCTCGCACGCTGCCACCCGTCAACAGGCGTTGGCGTTTCTCTTTCTTCTTTACGGTTTTCCCTTCAATGAGATCAACCAGTTCCACTTCCACTTCGTATGGTTTCAGCCATTTCTCGATGCGCTTGTCAATATCCGACAGCAAGGTTTTCAATTGTCCGCTGTTAGGGTACTGACGACCATACATCAGAATGTATAACAGATGCTTCTCGAAACTATCGAAGTCGGTCCCCTTTTTATTGAAAACGGGAGTGTTGTAGATATAAAACAGTTTGTCGGGCTTGATGGCATCCGTCACTATGCTATCGCTAATCTTTGTCTTTTGGGAATTCATCCTGAAGTTCAGGCCTTCCAGGACCGACTGAAGGATGAAGGAGATGCGCTCCAGCGTGTCCTTGTCATCACAGAAAACCCGGTAATCATCGCGATAGCGAATGATCTCATAGCCTTTCATCTTCTCTTTTTGCAGCGCCTCACTCAAAAGAAGGTCGGAATAGCCAAGTATTATCTCCGCAACAAAGTCGAACAAGGCACTTCCCTGGGGAATGCCGATGTTGTGACCATGCTGAAGGGCACGAAGATATTTCTGCACGTTCTGTGCCAAACTGATGTTGTCGTTGTTTTCATGCTTGGTGTTTTTGCACAACAAAGCCCATTCGATAGACTGTGGATTGATGCTGCCATAGCAATTGGTGATGTCGGTGACGAACATATAGCGATATTCAAGCGACAATTCTATCGACCGTTGCTCCATCGTATTCCACCAATTCAGGATGGTTGTCGACTTATAAAACTCTTCCACCTTTTCAACGATCACGGGCAGTGCGCAGGAGGTGAGATGAGGCACAGCATATGCCTTGAAACAGCTTTGTATGGCCTCCCATCCCGACGGGCAGCACATCTCCCTTGCCAAGAAATAATACAGGAAAGGATTGGCGAGAATCAAAGGGCGAACGGCATAATGCCCATCCTTGTTCAAAAGGATATCGAGATTCACATCAGGAATGTTGTCAGGAGACATATCTGTCAGACATTCTTCATATGGTTTGTCACCTATGGTCTTTTTGACATGGTTCAAGACCACGTCAAAATCAAAATATTCAGGGAGTTCGAATCCATGGAACTGCTCCGATTTCATGAAGAAATCCAGCGCCTCTTCATGGTTTAGGGAAAGGATGTTTTTAGTTTTAGTACTCATAGACAAAATGTTACTATGTAATGAATGGATGTTGATACGTTTTTGTGGAGCTTGCTTTACCCAACCAGTGATTGTAGAACAGCCGTCTGTGCAAGTCTGGGGCTTGTCTAAAATGTTTGGCTAATAGCATATGCTACAGGACCTTCTCCCTATTTGTTTTGCATAGTCGAGGGTCACTTTCTTGATTTCAGCACTACATTTGTTCAAGCCGCGGCAGGTATTGGTGCAATGGTAGGCATAAGCAGTTTTTCCCGTACATATATACACGTACGTGTCTTTGCTTTCTTGCACGTCATTCTGCGACGGTGCAAAGAGCAACAAGGCGAAAGATATGAGCAATGTTTTCATAATGATTTATTTTTTAGAGTGAAGAGAGAATGGAAAGCAATTCCTGTACGAAACTCGAAATGAATGCTGTCAAAGCCATGATTGCAGAAATAATTAACTTTATCATATTCTCTTGTTTTTTTGAAATTGTTTGATATGTTGATAGATTTCAATTGCAAATATCGGCATAAAATCAAAAATCTATCACTTTCTACAATGTTGCCTTGATATTTCAATCAAAAAACAAGAAATGGCTGCAATGTTGTAAAAACGCTTGGGGCATACATGAAACAAGTCCCCTATGGCTTACGGTGGGTGATGCATCCACCTCTTGGCTTGAATGTTACAGAGACATACCCGCATCATTCGAGGGGAGGGGATGTTGCACTCCGAGTGAGCATCCCTGGGTGTGAACACGGTCTTTTGGCATAGGTTGTTCATCAAATTTCAACCGCACCGATTTTTTCCGCCAAAAGGATGATTTTCTCATTTTTAATTGCTATATTTGCCATGTCATTCAATTTTTTGCTGCTTTTGAAATGCACCACTATGGTAAGTGAAATTTTTGATATGGCAAAACTCCAGGCAACTATTTGTTGCCAGGAACTAAAAAAAATATCAAATCAAAATGGCTCAGATTTTAGGCAGCACAATCCTTTGGGATAATTATAATCAATAATTCCAACAAATAACATTTTCAGCTTATGAAACGACTATTTATTTTATTTTTTGTAGCGATGGCTACAATTAGTGTGAATGCCCAGACCTATTATGGGTACCTTACAAGAAATCATTATGGATTAAAAAAAGGGGAAGGCATCATGTATCAAAAAACGAGAAGCGGAAGGATACAACTTCCAGAAGGCGCAGAGTATGGCGGGGCATATTCTCCCGGCATTGTCAAGTGGAGCGGTTATTATATTGGAGGAATAACCGACCCTGTGGACAACTACGTGAATGTGAGGAAAGGCCCTGGTACGAAATATGCCGTAGTGAGGAGAGTGCACACCTGGGAATGGTGTACTGAACATGATGACCTTACATCCGAAAACGACGGTGGATGGTTTTTTTACCAGAAGACATCCAGCAACTGGTGGAAGTTGTATGACAAGCCGGGGAAATTCATAGGATATATCTATTATGACAGAATAATCGAGGGTGTAGGCCCAGAGTTTTATTAAAATGATTATCCGCATCTTTCCGATAACGCCCCGAAGGGGCAATAAGCCTCCAGCCCAGGGCAACGCCCTGGGAAATTGGGAAGGAGGCAATC